>JBJKRL010000001.1:0-11086 GCA_046704745.1 Desulfocapsaceae bacterium
CGAAATATTTTACCGCAGACATATAATTGATATCGGAGTTAAAGTTTATGCCCGGAGGGTGCTTACCTCCGAGGATAAAATTTTGAGCATAACGCGGAGTTTGGGCCGGTAAGCGAGCCGGCGAGACCCCGAGAAGACCTTTTTGCAAGTGGCTCAACATGTCTGAATTTACAATACGGTTATCAGTCAAAAGAAAACACTGCTCCGATCAACATCCGAAGTCTTCCTCCTGGCTGTTATCGGGTACAGCGGGCTGTTTGCCTTTATCCTTTTCGTTATGCAAAGGAGCCGAGTTCTTCAACCAGTTGCTGTACGCCTCATAGCCTCCCTGCAGGGTATAGGCATTGCTGTATCCCAATTCGCGAAGGATGACTAGGGCGTGTATCGCCCGGTGTTGACTGCGGCAGATGATGAGCAGTGTTTTGCCGGAATCGGCTTGAGGCAGTATGGCAATATTGTTTAGTAACTTGCGGAACGGAACATTGATCGATCCTGCAATGTGACCGACGGCAAATTCGTTACGTTCTCGGACATCAAGGAGAAAGTACCCTCCCAACCCCGGACCCTTTTGATATTTTTCCCCAAAGACAGTGGCACTGATCTGATAACGGCCTTCCGGGAGTCGTTGGAGGTACTCTTTCCCGGCCCGGGCCAATATGGCTTGGTTATATTTTCTCCATAACTCTTTGTATTGCGGCGTCTGAATAAGCGCCTGCTGCAGCTGATGGACCGCCTGATTGAAATCGTTGACAGCAAAAGACCTCTCGGCGGCGGAGAGCAGTGCAATGCTTTTTACAGACAACCTTTCGGTATTATTATCTTTTACTCTACCTGGTTCACTATCGGCTTTCCTTGAGCAGGAATCATCGTTTTTTTTGCTTTTCGAAGAGGACTTCGAGAGTGAGCGATAGGCAGTATACCCGCCCCGCAGGGTGAAGGCATTGGTGTAGCCGAGTTCCCGCAATATCACCAGGGCATGATTGGCTCGATGCTGGCTGCGGCAGATGATGAGCAGAGTTTTTCCTGATTTTGGTTTGGGTAACTGATTGAGATGATCGAGGACTTGCCGCAGGGGAATATTAACGGCTCCAGCAAGATGGCCCTGGGCAAATTCCTCAGGTTGGCGCACATCAAGAAGAAAGTATTCATTGCTCTCGCGCTCAAGATCAGACATCAGGCAATGACTCTCTATACGATACCGGTCTTTAGGCACACTCTGGAGATAGTCATTGCCGGCTTTGGCGAAAACAGCACGGTTGTACCGATTCCAGAGTTCGGAGGACGAGGGAGCCTCCGTTACCAACCGGTGCAGAATTTCCGTTGCAAGGGTAAAATCCGAGTGGTTGAAAGCTGAATCAGCATCTTGCTGTGTCAGAGTGATCCCGCTTGTTGCACCTTGCGAAGGTGGAGAAACCGGCCAGGCTTCTCCACCATTCAAGGAGACTACGGATAGTAAAAACATTGCCAACAGTGCGGACATTGGCTTCATGTCATGCTCCTATACTTTAACCACATCAACAAAGGAGTCATAAAAAGAGCACGAGCCTCCGATGGGATCGGAAAGGCACATATTTTTAACGACCGGATCGACAGCCATAACCGCATTGGGACAAATTCCGGTCGCTCGGCGGGCATCGCCTTTCACTACCTGACCGTCAACATCGACATCGCTGGCACCATAGGCCCAATGGCCGAAGCTCCAGGAAGCACAGATCGTTCCCGGTCTGATTCCCTCTACAACGCTGACTACGCCTGTGACACGTTTGGTCGTCTTGTCGGTAATCGGAATAGTTCCCTTCTGGTTATCCGGGCTGACCAGATGCACCTGATCACCATCTTTTAGCCGCAGACGTTCTGCGTCCACCCTGTTCATCCAGATATAATTCTGACCGGCCTCTGCCGCCATTGTCCAATAATTGCCTATCGTTCGAGATTGGCCGCCAAGTACATGCTTATAGGTGAAGAGGTGGAAGGAGTAGCGGTTGTCAAAGGTGACAATTTTTCCGGCTGCGTCCTGGATCTCCTGGACGACCGGCATGCCGGGCAGGTGATTGCCGGTCATGCAATGCTTGCCCAGGGCGACATCTTCGGCAAAGATATGAAACTGGCTTTTGAACTGATGCTTCATGTAGGCGCCCTGGTAGGCACCTTTGGCATCCTCGAAACGGCCGCCGCGATTGAGAACGGTAATAGTTCGCAGCCACAGAGACTCATTCTCACCCACGGCCTTTTTCCAATACTGTTCTTCAAAGGTTGCGGGGCTGAGGTGGCGGCGGGCTTTACGGAAAACATCCACCTCCTCGCTTGATGCCGGCTTGACCATATCCTGCCCATCTTTATCGCCAAAAGCAAGATTGGCAGCCATCTTCAGGAAATAGTCCTCGCGCGCCAGGAAGTCGAGGCCCGGGCCGAAGCCGTTCTTGCCGTAGCCCGGGGCCTTAAGTTTTCCTGCGATGGCCAGCATGACGGATTCCATGGAGATCGGTTGCGGCCGACCGAAAACCGTGCAGGTTTCAACGAGAGACTCCACAGTCGGCTGTCTGAACTTGCTGCAGGCAGTGGCTATATTCGGGGCTGCATGCGGCACTCCCCATCGCTCCCAGATCGCGGTGTCGGGAAAGACATAATCGCAGTACATGGAAGACTCGCCGATGACGATATCATCGGCAATGAAAAGCGGGATTTTTTTCGTATCCCGGAAAATCTCCAGGTTGGAATTCGCCCCCGGCACGGAAAACCCCGGGGTGCCTTTATGCAGATAAAGCGCCTTGATGGGATAAGGATAGCCGTCGGCGACGCTGGGAATCACCTCCTGGTAAACGCTGCCGGTATACGGATACCATGTCCTTTTGGCTGGATAACCATGTTTGAAAAAGAGACTGGAATCTTCGTAGTGCAGACCTTCCCGGCTGGCATTGACGCCAAAACTTCCGAGTTTCCCCGGATGCAGCTTGGAAAGCGGAAACGGTTGTCCCTTTTTGCTGCCGTCTTCATGCCAATGCCCTCCACCCGACGTCAGACCTCCCTTCCAGTCGCCGTTGCCGACCATGAGATTCAAGGTGAGAATCGCCCGGCCATTATGGTAACCGTTGGTGTGCTGTACAGGTCCGCGATACATGTCGGCAACGGCCTTGCGGCCGTGGCTGGTAAACTCGCGGGCGACATCCACCATTTGCCGGACAGCAATGCCGCACTGATCCGCCCATTGTTCGACGGTATGCTCCATGACCAGATCACGCAACAGGGCAAAGGCAGTTTTATACTTCATACCGTTGATCTCACCTTCGGCATAGAGATCGGCTACCAGCGGCGTATCATCCTCCTTATAGGGATCAACCGGGGTCAGATGACCGTTTACGCTGACCAGCAGGCTGTGCTCTTTACTTAAGCCTGCATCATCACTGCGCAGAAACTTCAGGCCCGTTTTGCCGTCATCGGACAGATGAACCAAATGGGTGGCGTCGCACCACGTCGTATCTCCGTTTTTCTTGGCGGCACTGCGATTTGCCGCTCGCAGGTACGACTCATTGTAGGTTTTGTTCTCCAGTATCCAACGCATCATGCCGAAGGCCAGTGCCGCATCCCCGCCCGGCTTCACCGGCAGCCAATAATTGGCCTTGGCTGCAGAATGGCTGCACCGAGGATCGACCACGGCAAACTTCAAGCCGTTACGGGCTTGGGCGTTGGTGATATAAGAGGACCAGTTGGTGGGTCCGAAATTGGCCTCGAACGGACTGGTGCCGAAAAATATGATGAACTCGCAGTTGGGCACATCAGGTTTGAAATGTTCAGGGCCGTTTTTATACTTTTCGAAGACCTCTTTCAAACCAGGGTGGTAGGCCCCTCCTTGGTAAGTGGAACTGAATTTTTTGGTGGCGATATGATGAGACTGCTCGCAGACGGTTGTATGCTCAAACCAGTTTGTCGAGCCTAAGGCATCCTTGAGCCAGCGTTTGGAGAATTCCTTGCGCCCATGTTCGATACGGCCGGCCAGGAAAACGAACTGATTGTTCTTCGGCCCCAGATCGGGAAATTCCGGATCAATAAGCTTGTCGAGATCGGCTTGGTGCAGAGACTGAAATTGCTCTGCGCTCATCTCGTTTTTCGCTACTTTTTTGGCATCGGCCTCCAGGGCTTTCATCAAATTCGGGTCGCGGACCGCCAGGATATCCTTCAACCCCTCGACATGCCCCTCACCGAAAAGGTTTCCCCCGGTTACAATCTCGTCCACGGCCTTATCGAAACTGATTGTTACCCATTTGCCGTCTCCTCGTGCGGTCCCTGGTTTACGCTTTAGAACCTTGCGGATCCGATAGGGATCATAGAGGGTCTGCACACCGGCCTGGCCTTTGGGGCAGAGGCGGCCGTCATAGAGTACCGCTTCTTGAGGTGATGTGTCATAGGAGAGATGCGGGTGCATGTTCACCGGGCTGTACGGGTTGCCGTCGACCTTAACCATGGTGCCGTTGAAGACTTTCACTTTGATTGTGCATGCCGTGTGGCATTGCAGGCAGCAGCTATAGATGGCGTTTTCCGCCTTGTCAAAGGGATAGGCGTTGGTGGCAAAGTTGTCAGCAGCCCGGGCGATGCTGTTTGAGAACAGCTCCATTCCAGGCAGTTGGCTGGCAGCCAATACCCCGCCGAAAAAAGCGGTGCTTTTTATAAAGTTACGACGGGTCATGTTCACTTTTTCGCCGTCTATTTCAATTTGATCCATGGCCTTATCTCTCGTATTGTCTTTGGGATTACTCATTATGCCACCTCCCTCTTTTCCGATTTCACGATGGGCAACAGTTTTTCACCAATGAGGAAGAGCAGGATACCAAAGGACGTGACCCAGATTGATACAAGCCATTCCATCATTGTCGGCAGATAGGTAAATTTCAGGCCCGGGCCGCCGAAGGCGTATTGCAGGCCTGGAATTAACGGGTTGATCTCTGCGGGAATGACGATATTGAAGCGCACGGCAATGAACGTTACCGCTACCAGCAGGCAGGCGAAAGCAATGGCCCCGCCTACAGGTTTATCAGGCGACTTTTGCGGAACGGCTTTAACAAAGAGGATCCAAACCGGCACAACCACCCCGAGCAGAACATGGAAGATCCAGAATACATACCAGTAATGACCGGTAAGGATGGCCTCAAGCGGGAGCCTTTCAGCAGGAGCCAGGGAATAGAGCTTGACCAGAATTTCGGAGATTTCAAGCAGGACATCAAAGAGAACCAGGGCCAAGATGATGCGGCCCAAAAATTTCATCATGTCATCGAGCCGTGTTTTCTCCTCGTCCGGTCCCCAGATATAGACGACTGCCGTAAGGAGCGCTCCGCCGGAAACAAGTGCGCCGACGAGAAAGGCAATAGGCATAAGCCCGCTGTTCCAGTGCGGGCGGGCCTGAATTACACCGAACAGGGCGCCGACGCCTCCATGAAAGGCGATGGCCAGAGGGACACCTACGGCACCTAGTACTTTAAGGCGCGACTGGTCCCTGGCCTTGGCCTCTGCCGAGGTGTCAGTCGACCCGAAGGCCAACAGCCTGGCCAGGCCCTGGGATCCGTATTTTCCACTGGCAGCCGTCTCGATCAGATCGATTCGCAGGGCAAACCACAATTCGACCACGATCAAGATGAAATAGGCGGAATAGAGGATCCCCATCCAGGACATCATGGAGTGGAGGTTCATGTGCAAAAGCACACTGCCGACCCGGGCCATATGGCCGATATCGAGCCAGATGGAAAGAAGTGCGGCGATCAGACAGCCAAGGGCCGTAAACAGGGCCAGCTTGCCTATTTTTTCCAGCCGTTCGATTCTTGCCACATAAATGAGACTGGAGAGGAGAAAAGCGCCTGCCGACAGGCCGATGAAATAGATATAAAAGGCCACCCACAACCCCCAGGGGATGTAGGAGCCGTAATCTGTCAATCTGTGACCCGTGGTAAAACGCAGGAACATGCCGTAAAGACCGACACCGAAACCGATTACAGCGATCAGCCAGACCAGTCCTTTAATTCCTTTTTTCATTATATTCCCTCCTCTTATATCAGGTAGGTGGTTGTCGGATCGGTTCCCTCTTCTTCTCGCAGCTTCCTCGCACGCGATGAACCAAGGAGCTCGGAAATGAGGCTTTTGGGATCGTTGGCATCGCCAAAATAGGTAGCATCACCAATGCAGGTCGTAACACAGGCCGGCAGCATGCCCTTCTCCAAGCGATGAACGCAATAGGTGCACTTTCTGGCATTGCCGACAGGGGAATTTTCCCGATCTTTACGAGGCCAGGCTTTGCCGTATTCAAAGTTTGGAGCCTTTTCATACTCCATGATCTCCGGCGTACCGTCGGTGTAGTAAAAACCTTTATCAAACGTTCGGGCGGCATAGGGGCAGGCACTGATACAGTACCGGCAGCCGATGCATCGGTTGTAGTCAATTTCCACAACTCCGTCAGGCCTCTTCCAGGTGGCACTGGCCGGACAAACCTTGACACATGGCGGTTTGTTGCACTGCATGCACGGGCGGGGCAGGAAGGTTTTACGGACATTTGGGTACTTGCCGACCTCGGTCTCAACAACCGGTCTGTAAACAACACCTGGTGGCAGATGATTTTCTGCAACACAGGCCGTTGTACAGGCAGTGCAGCCGACACATTTTGCCTGATCGATGACCATTGCCCAATGCCTTTTGGCCATGGGTTTTTTCAAGGCGCGTTTGAGGTCATCCATCATCTGCCGTCTGATTTCATGCCGTTCGATGTCAATTAGGGCCATTGATTCCTCCTCAAATTTTGGTATGCACAAAACGAGTTTTGTGATCCTTATAAAACTCTCACTTTGTAACCTGGAGGGGATAGGTGCAGAGAACGTGCCAGAATGTTTTCCCTGTAATTACAAGGAAAAATAAAAGAGAAACGGGAAGGATTGATGAAGGAATAGACAGTTGCTGTCTATTCTTTAAGCAGAGACATTTTTTTGCGCAGGGTCATACGGTTTATTCCCAGCAAGTCAGCAGCATGCACCTGATTGCCTTGGGAAAGGGCCAGCGCCTTATTGATCATCACAGTTTCCATCTCGGTCAGCAGTTGATGATAGGGCCGGGATTCACCCCGGGCAATGAGTTCTTCAACCCGGCAGGCAACGGCAAGGGCAAAGACATCTTCCGCCGGCTTGGCATCCTCGAAAACACAATCGTCTTTACCGATGCAGCCAGCTTTGGCAAGAACCGTAGCTCGCCGAATGACATTCTCCAACTGGCGGATATTTCCGGGCCAGTGGTATCCGGTTAAAAAGGCTATTGCTTCGTCTGATATACCCCAAACCGGTGGCGAAACATGACGGCCGTAACGGGCAATAAAATATTTAACGAGAAGTGGCAAATCGTCAAGTCGTGCCCGTAATGGAGGGATATTGATATTGAAGACATTTATCCGATGGAAAAGATCTCCCCGAAAGGCGCCGTCCTTGACCATTACCGAAAGATCTTTGTTGGTAGCGGCAACAATGCGTACATCGGTCAGAATTTGCCTGTTGCCGCCCAACCTTTCAAAGGTTCCCTGCTGAACGACTCTTAAAATTTTGGCCTGCGCCTGCAAGGACAACTCCCCTATCTCATCAAGAAAAATCGTTCCGCCGTCACATTGTTCGAAACGGCCGATCCTCTGTTTGACGGCTCCGGTGAAGGCTCCGGATTCATAGCCAAAGAGTTCGCTTTCTACGAGTTCATCAGGTAAGGACGCACAGTTTACCACCATGAGGGCCTTTTGATGATGGCCGCTGTTTTGATAAATTGCGCGGGCCACCAGTTCCTTGCCGACCCCGGTTTCTCCTGATATCAAAACCGGCAGCTGGGCTGCGGCCACCATGCCGATCTTCTTACAGACCTCGATCAGGGACGGGCTTGCTCCTATGATACAATCGCTCTCCGCGTCCATTTGTTCAGAGACTTCGGATTCACAGTGCAAAGTTTCCTGCATCTTGACCGATGCCAAAGCCTTTTGCAAGACCAGACGAAGATCTTCATTATCAAAGGGTTTTACGACATAATCAAAGGCGCCGTCCTGCATTGCCTGCATGGCCGTCGCCGAATCTGCATAGGCGGTCATCATGATCACAGGGACACTCGGGAAACGGGCATGAATGTTTTTTAACGCGGTCAATCCGTTCATCTTCGGCATGCGGATGTCCATCAAAACTACCGTCGGCGACAAAGTGGCTACGGCATTCACCCCTTCCTCACCATTTTCGGCGGTGATGATATCGAATTGGTCGCCAAAGGTTCGCTGAAAGGCGTAACGGACTGATTTTTCGTCATCAACAATGAGCAGTTTTATCATAGGGCAGGATCAATGTAAGCGATGTTCCTTGATTTCCGTGGGAATCGATTTCGAGACGGCCTCCATGCTGACGGGCAATGTTCCACGCCACTGTAAGCCCCATTCCGGTGCCCTCCTCCTTGGTCGTGAAAAACGGATCAAAGATATTTTTGCGATGTTCCGGGGCGATACCGCAACCGGTATCGGAAATCACGCAGTGCAGTTCATTATCTCTCAGCCTAGTGGTAATCGTCAAGACGCCTCCATCGGGCATCGCCTGGAGAGCATTGAGGATGCCGTTTAAAAATATCTGTTTGATCGACGCGCTGTCAAGCTGCAACGGAGGGAGATCGGGAGCCAGATCCGTTTCAAGCCGGATACCCGATTTTTCGATTTTCGTTCGGGTTATGGCAACAACATCCAACATTATCTGATTGATATCCGATGCCTTAAACGTCAATTCTGAGGGCCTTGCTCCCTGCAGGAAACGGCTGACCGTCAAATTGATCCTATCCAACTCCTCAATGATGACCTCGATGTCCTCTTTACATAAAGGTTCTTCCTTCTCTGTGGCCCGTTGCATCAACATTTTAATGGAGGTGAGGGGGTTCTTGATTTCATGCGCCAAACCTGTGGAAAATTCACCCAAGGCATAGAGTTTTTCCGTACGGACCAGATTTTCCTGGGCAGCCTTTATCGTAGTGATTTGTTTATGGATGCGGTCCGACATTCTGTTAAAGGTCATACCAAGCTGCCGGATTTCACCTACGCCGCCTACAGGAATTTCCTGGCCCAGATCGCCCTCACCCATGCGCCGGGCAGCTGTATTTATTAACAATACGGGATGAATGAGAATCCGTGCAAGCCAGAGGGCGGCCAATATACCAAAAAAGGAGATTGCCGCTGCTGCAAGCCAGACCTTATGCCGGGCCGAGGTGAGCGTATCAACCAGTGGCTGCACGGACACACCGAGACGGAGATAGCCGACGAGCTCAGTCTTATGGGCAAGAATGGGTATCAGAAAATCAACTGGTCTTTCCGCCGACTGTTTTTCAAGATTCAAATTGAATCGGGGAGTATTGGGAGGGGGATCCGGCAACGCTTGGATTTCATCTTTGAAAGAGGCTTTGGTCTCCGAGAGCAGGAGCGTCCCGCTTTTATTATAAATACTTCCGTAAACCAGGATGGAATCGGGGACATTCAGATAGGATTGGATCAGGGTATACAGTGTGAATTTTTCTTCGTAGAGAAGGGGTTCTATGGTCTGGCTGGCCATGATTTCCCCCAATTGTCTTGCCCGAATCCGAAGATCGCGTTCTAGAGTGATTTTCTCGTCGCGCAGTATGAGTGAGGCGATGGTACCCGCCGTCAGCATAATAACCAGAACAATGGAAAGCGATAACCGAAGGGCTATCCGATCAATCCATCGGACATCCATTGTCTCCTTTGCAACAAAACTACTCATTCAGCGATGTGTTCAATAGAAAAGCTGAACGATAAAGTGCCGGGTCCGGCAGCGTGAAGCCATCCATTCCGAGCTTCTTTAAGACATTTTGTCCCATGGGATCTTTCACCATATTTAATAAGACCTGCTGCAGATCGGCTCGGAGCTTCTGGTCGATATTTGGAGAGACTACTACCGGCGGCATTCCAAATTTCCCTGACTCTTCTATGATTTTTAGTTTGATGGCGGAAGGATTCCGGGCGGCGACCAGAGCATCGAAAATCAGGCTGTCTACTGCGGCTCCATCAGCAACGCTTGTTGCAACAGCCTCAATGGATTTATCATGGCTTTCCGTGAAAAAGTCCTGCTTGAAAAAATTCTTTTTCTGGTATCCCAGTTGGTTGATTCTGGAAGTGGGGTAAAGATACCCCGTGAGGGAAAGGGGATCGGCATATGCGAAGATCCGTCCTTGTAAATCCATCAATGAGTGCGCCTTGCTGTCCTTGCGAACAACAATATATGAGCGATAGTACGTATGACCGTTGATGACAGGGACCGCCAGAAGCTCAAGGCCAAACTGCCTGGCACCTGCTACATACCCTCCGGTACAGGTGAAGGCCATTTGGATATTGTCCTGGGCGAGCAGATCATTGATTTCTTCATAGGTACGACGTTGTTTTAATTGAACAGGGCGATGGAGTTTATCTGCAAGATATGATTCTAATTCGGAGAAGTGCACCAGGGTACGGGCAGGTGACGTCATTGCTGAAACGGCAAAATAGAACGGTGTGGTCTGTGATGGCGTTTCCGCCAGTACTTGATTCCCGAACAAAAGGAGGGACAAAATCAGGCCATGCATCAAGAGAGCATTTATTTTAGAGAAGCGTATCCCCTGCATATATAAACCCCACT
This sequence comes from Desulfocapsaceae bacterium, assembly GCA_046704745.1. Lineage (GTDB taxonomy): Bacteria > Desulfobacterota > Desulfobulbia > Desulfobulbales > Desulfocapsaceae > CAWGGS01. Next base: position 10,656 of record JBJKRL010000001.1, read on the forward strand.
CCTCCCTACCTGTTGAAAAATCAAGCGGTTCTTTTCTCTCCCGATAACTACTTAAAAAGCGCAACATTGTACTTTGATGATAACAGCTTCTTGTGAAAAACGAGCCCGGGCTAACTACTCCTTCAGAGAACCTCATAAAACAGAGATACTTTTTTTAAAAACCGCTTGCAACCTAAAAAGTGAACGGGCATGAAGGTACCTGGTGATGTGAGAGCCATTTTTCATGAAATATGAAAGTTGAATTTTGTAAAAGAAGTCCGGTTGAAGAATAAATCGGCTATTAATGATATTTTTCTTGACATGTACATTTGGTCGTTTTACCATATATCCATCAAAGGAGACCGGTATGAACGAAAAGGAAAAGGCCCTTGTAGAGGCAAAAGCCAACATTTTAAAGGCGCTTGGCCATCCGACCCGACTGTGGATGGCTG
>JBJKRL010000002.1:0-19671 GCA_046704745.1 Desulfocapsaceae bacterium
TGGCCATTTTAGATAAAAAAGTTACTGTCGGAGAACAGGCGGTAGTCGGTTGCGGTTCCAATTACAAAAAGGCCAACCGACTCAAACCCACCCATCTTTATACCGGTATCACACTGATCGGCAAGGGAGCCCGAATTCCGGCCGGGCAGAAAATTGGCCGCAACTGTGTCATCAACTCCTATATCAGGGAAGAGGCGTTTCCCGGCAAGACCATGGAGGACGGGGCATCGCTCTTTCCCGACGGGGAAATTACCTGAAAGATCATAAGTTCAGCCGAAAAGGAACATGACCGTTTGTTTATAAAAAATCGTTCAAATTTTTCGCGCGATATGGTATGTATCTCCCACTCTGCCGTGGGATCATAAAACTTTTCAAGCGGAGCCTTACAAACCAAATACATGCCCCCGTAGCTCAGTGGATAGAGCACAGGATTCCTAATCCTGGTGTCGCAGGTCCGATTCCTGCCGGGGGTACCAATAAAAACAAGCACTTATCTCTTTTAGGGGTAGGTGCTTTTTGTTTGGTGCTACCTCGGTGCTACCTTTGTTTCTGGAATAGGTGGCTTTGCAGTAGAAAGAGACGGTCTATGGAATTAGGAACAACAGAGGGAAACGAGGTTTTTTATCAGGTTTGCCCGATTAGAAGATTTTACATTTGGGCCAAATTGGTAATAAGGTTGTATACAAACCAACCATCTCCTGTTTGGAATGACTGAGGTCTAGCGGTCTGAGCATCTCTTTGGACACCTATTCCATCAGAAAACGGTTCAAAGGATACAATCTTGTTGTAAGCGATACGAAAACGTTTTAATGGACCTGCGAAGTAGATATGTTTACTAGTAACACCCATAAGGCCTGTATCTGCATGAATTGTTTGAGAAGTTTGTACACGCTCCCCTTTGAATGCAGCAGTTCTATAATAAACTCCTTTAGCAATACGTATGCTTACACCTTGAGAACCGCCTATATATCTTGTCTTCGTTTTTTCTTCATAATATTTAACGTCCTGAAACAACCAAACTAATTTTTCTGTTTTTTGGAAATTAAAGGGTAAATTACCATCGTGCCTTATTCGTTCTGGAACCTTCCCATCCATAATTTCGCGCAATATCGCTCCTTTTACTATTCGGGAGTAGGAGCCGTTTATGTCAAGGACCTGTTGCGATAAGGCAAAGTGATCTCTCATTTTACTGAGCGAGGATTCCTCTTCTGCAGAAAGCAACCCATCATCAAAAGCAATGTCAACTGCCCTTTCCCAACCCAACACCACCAATGATTTCAATGAGGAATTATCTATAAAACTGATAGAGGCGATTTGCTTAATAGAGTCATCTAATTGTTGTAAGTCGCCACCTTTTGCCCCAGCCTTGCCAATAAGGGAAACAATTTCAGATTTTCCTTGTTCATGTTTCTGTCTACATTCCTTGTGTGACTTCTTTAAAAAACCAGCTGGTATTCCACAATAAATACAGACCCCCATCTTTTCTCCTTGCGTTCTGCCTCTAACGTTTTGCCCAGTTGCAGTGCGTTGTTTGAGTTATCAACTACAAATATAAGTTAGATTGATAGTTGCCAGCTAAACCAACCGGTCTTGCCGGTGGACTCACAGAGTTTAACAATTACGGGAATGAGAAGAAGTATCACGATTCTGAACCGCTCAAAGTTCAAGAAAAGGAGATTTCCTATGAACAACGAATAAAGTTTAAACCACACGATATGGGATTGCAAGTTTCACGTTGTTTGGATAACCACCGGAAGTAGACGACACAATTTCATTTCATGATTTGAGATCTTTGGTTTTTCAGGGGGATCGAAGGGGGCGAAGTCCCCTCGCCAGCCCCGAGGTGAGACACACGCAGTGTGGCCACATCGGGTAGGCTGGCTTTCGTTTAGGTACCTTTTTATGGAGTGGGCAAAACGGGCAAATCAAACCTGTCTATAATCTTGCTTCATGATATTCCGAGGTCCTCCTTTTAACCGTTTGAGTTCTGCGATAGCTTGGTGATAATCCCGTATGCAATTATACTTTTTCTTGATACCATCTATACTTGAAAAGGAAAGCAGGAGCAGATTTATAATCATTTTGATGTGTGGGATTAAACTCAAGAAATGGAGCGTGTGATCATGCTGAAAATATTTAAGAAAATCTTCAATGGAGGGAAAAATACTTCAGATCAAAAAGATACAACATTACCAATTGACAACATTCTTTGGAATGAAAGCCAAATTCATTTAATGATACTTGGCCACTTCATGTCCCCTAAACTAACAGAAAAAGCAGTTCCAAAGTATTGGGCATATACTCTTGGTGGAGACGTACAGATAATTATCGATAGGTTGTATAAACAGGGAGCTTTAATACCTGTTTCACTTGAAGAAAGAATTGGATACTGTAGTAAGGTTCCTGAGTTAAAAAAAATACTTAAAGAAAATGGCCTCAAAATATCAGGTAACAAGCAAGAATTAATTGAACGTCTTTTAAAGGCAGATCCACAGGGAATGGCTGACCTATTCCAAGACCACATAGTTCTAATGTGTTCGCCAGAAGCTCGTGACAAAGTCTCGCAGTATAACCTTATGAAAAAAAGTGAGTTTGACGAGGTGGTAGAAAAAACACTTTCAGCTCTACGAGGTAAGAACTTCAAAATAGCAAGCCAACTCATCGACAACTATGAAAAAAACCAAGTTGTGATAGAATTTCACAATTCAATGACATTAAAAGAACCACCAAGAGATACGACAAACGATATTGAGGATTTGAAAATAATATTTTCGATGCGTCCGAAGATATTAAAAGAATTGGCGCTAAATGAATGGGGACCTTTATGTATTGTGACCGCCATGAGCCATCTGCTCCATGGAAGGATGTCAGAAGAATGGTTCCCTTCTGATTTCGTTGGCGTGCAAAAATTCAACAAGTTTACAGCATGGGGCATGATGAGAAACCACTTTTTGCATATTTCCGAAAAAGAAAAAATGAAAGGGCTCGGGGTAAAGAAAGGAAGTGTAAGAGTGATCAGTGGTGATTGTTGCGAGGCTTGTAAAAAAAACGAAAATAAGATTTTTGACTTAAACAGTTTTCCAGAGATACCCATCGAAAGTTGCACAAGCCCATGGGGGTGCCGATGTGGTTTTAGTCCAATTATTGAATTTAAAAAGTAAATAAAAATGTTAACCAAAATTTTCAATAGGGAGTATCAATTCCTTTACCGCCTTCAGTAACGCTGAGACAGTTTTCTTTTGTTCGATAGCCTCCTTCGTAAATAGTCCGTGCCGGTATCGTCCATGTGCTTTTCCTGAAAGGCTTTTGCCACCATGCAGGCGGCATTTTCCGTTTCTCATGGCTGGTTGTCGGCATCTTGTCCCATGTCGTGTTTTTGCGCCACAAAACTTCCGTGGCATGGGGTAATTAAACTTTTCCATGCTCCCCCTCCCCCCCGGCCTTGGATTGCTCCACGGTCCCCACAATAGCCTGTCCTCCTTCATTGACGGTAACATGCTGGACAGTGACCTTCTGCTCGCCGGTGCTACGATATCGTTTCAAGGCCTCCAACTGTGCTGTAAAGGTCCGGGCCAACTTATTCAAGGCACGCTCTGCACTATCCTGCTGAGGAATATTTTCTGCATTACCCAATCTTCGCGCCATTTTCATGGTTGCCAAATAAATAGCAGCTATTTGTGCCGCTAGCATTGTTTCAATCTGGTCCTTTGGTTTGATCCCGTCAATGACTGCCAAGGCAAAGTTAAGTCTTGTTTCGTTAGTAGTAGATCCCTTTGACACAGCATCTCCCAATCCTGAGAGAAGACCATTCATAAAATTTCCTGACGTTGTTGCACAAGCATGCTGCAATAACATCATACCAGTTTTTTTATTTGTGTGGTCAATTTCAAAATTTTCGTCACCTGTTTCGTTTCTTGATACATTAATACCGGGGGCCAATGGTCTGTTTCTTCTATTCTCTAGCATCTCCTGAGCCACAGTTAGCTCGTGTTCTGTGAATTTATATTTACTTACTGCTTTCTCTTCCAGGGGGGGCAATGCTTTCTTACGAGCAGGCATTGTTCTTTTTATAGCCGCCTTTGTATTCGCCATGTTCAAACCTCATTGAATTATTGAAAGTGTGCATCCCTGGCAGTATTCCCCCTTCCATTCTCTGCACGATTCGGGGGTGGTTGCCATCAAGACGCTGTTGTACTCAAAGGCTTGGCAATTAATCTGCTGGTCCGGGATCTTCACCGCAGGTGCCTTGGTTGTCCGATCTTTGCAATACTTCAAGTCCGCTGGCAGTCGGTGCCATTCTTCACGCCAGGGGCCAGACTCAAGCTGTCGGACACAACCAGCGATGCACTCGCCGTCCATGTCAATTAGTTCCAACCGGCGGCATCCCCGGCAGACCGCCGGGCCGGGCGCCGGGGGCGTGCTGGTGTCTGGATCCTCATGCAAACGGTCGCAGGATTTTTGATCCTGGTCCCGGTTATTTTTCAAAATATGCCTACTTGGGTCACTGACAGAACTGACAAAAGGTGCTTCTGTCGGTTTTGGCAGTTCTTTGGGTAAGCATTTTTTAGATTTTAGCAGGTCAAGATATCTCATGCCGGTTGCCCTCCGTTTAAGGTGAAAACCGTTCCCGTCCGACCTGCAGTAGTCACTTCTTGTTCAGAAAGATGGCGATAGTCTACCAACAGGCGCAGTGCATCGTTGACCTTGGCGCTATCGGATAGCATCGACCAACCCTTTCTGTAGACATCCCTTGCGGTAAAAGAGGTCGGAAGGTCGCCTTTTTTGATCCGTTTTAAAATTGCCTTTGCCGTCACCACGTCCGGTTGCGAGCCTGCTCCGTAAGCTCGTTTAGCATGGCTTTCGAGGTATTCACCCCATGCCAAGGCCTTCAATGTTGCATCTCTTCCTACCGGGCCGCTGCCATTGTCGGCAAGGTGGATTATCAAGGCCAGGCTCGGTATCAACTTCCTGTATTTTGCAAGGTGACTTTCAAGCGCCGGATGCAGGTCGCCTTCTCTAAGCCGATGTTCAAGGTCCGTCCGCCATTCAAGGAACAGGTCCGCCGCCTCTTGATCAAAACGAAGATATGGTATGCCTTCCGGGTTTCCCTCAAAATTGATATCCTGCTGTGCGTCTATAGCTACCGGGTTCAACTTGTCGAGGTAGTCATAAATCTGAAAGGCCTGATTTTTCGCTTTGGTGTCCGCGTATCTGTCGACATTCTTCCAACTCTTGCCGTTGTCGGGCCAGACCAACAGGCCGAACCGTTGAATTAAGCCGTCATCGGCAGTTCCGCCTTTGATCGCCTGCATGATATATTCTGATATGCGTCCTGGTTGCGTACCACCCAATAGAGACAGACAGACAGCCTCGATATGTAAATTAAGGCCTCGCCCGATCCTATCAATCGTGTAAGCGCTGTCTCCGTTCCAACCAGTCAAATAAAAGCCTCTACCCTCGGCCTGGTCTTCACGGTCAAGGCCTTTCAGAAGAGAGACCATCTCGTCCCGATGAATCAAAAGACCGTTCGGATTATGCCGCAATACTTCGCCTAGAGAAGCCGGACTTGTATCATTAGTCATATACCTGTGAAGTATAGGTTCTTCAGGCTCGTCAACTGACAAAGTTGACAAAAGTTCCTCGTCGGTCTTTTGCCCAATGTTCCTCTTGAGTGCCTTTCCGCTGGCTTCCGCTTTGAGTTTAGCCAGCGCAAGCCCTTTTTTATACTCTTCATAAAGGGCCTTGTGGTCGTTTATAGCTTTGGCAACAAGCCTTTTCAATGGTCCTAAATCTTCTTCGATAGCCGGGCTTTTCAATATTCCTGGTCTGCCAATAATTAGTGCCCATTGATTGCATACCACTGTCCAGCTTGTGCGCTCTTGTGGTCGAATGCCGACCTTTCTCCCGATAACAGCCGCCAGGGTGGTCATAATCCCCACACCAACATAATCAGGGGGGCATTGTAGACGGTCGGATATATCTTTTGCCCAGGCTTGGAGATTTTCAGGCAATAGAGCAAAGTCGAAAGGTTCTACAGGTAGGAGCTCATCCGGTAGTGGTTCCGGATCCGCTGCCGGAGTTCCTTTCTGCCGATCCGGGCCGGGTGTGATCGCCGTCCTCGCTTGCTGCTGTCCATTCAGAGACCGGGCCGCCGCCGTAAAATCCCCGCCATGCTCACATACGGCATACAATGCAAAGGGATTATAGGTTTTTTGAGGATCAAGGGGATGTGCATTGCTTGACCAGACGTAGAAATTCCCGGTGCCATCGAGAACCACGCCGCTTGTCCCGTCCTTTTTCCCGGGCCGTGTCCAACCCTGTCCGGCAGTGGTCCGCTGCCCCTGACGCCAACCATATTTTGCCAACAATTCAGAGACGGAATGATCTGAATTGAATCTATCGCCTGGCCGATCGTCGGTACCGCCTGGTGTGGTTCGGAGTGCCTGGCCGTTGGCTTGCTCCCGCAGGTCGAAGGCTCGCGCCGTCGCGTGCAGTATTTTCATTTCGTCGGGCGTCAAAGTCTGGCACTGGAGCATTCCGCCTCTCTCCAGAACTTTGTAGCCAGGTGACGGCGCAGACACAAAATAACCGCCTTGCCCTCGGGTCTCGATCCGGACAGCCCCTTTTTCATCGCAGGCAATTTTTAGATTACCATTGACAGGCGCGCTGCATCGAAAAATCAGGTGGTAACCACCGGATGGGGTTTGCCGCTTCAAGAGTTTTGCTGGAAGGTCGGGAACCTGGTCTTTAATCAGTTCGAGAAATGGCTCGTATACTATGGGGTCGTCGAAGTCGATACACTCCAAGTGTCCGGACACCGCTCCACAGATCACACCTATCTTTTCTGCATTCCTAAAATACTGATGGACTTCATCCGGGGTCATCAGTCGGTCTTGATATTCCCCCCAGGACGGCAAGGCGGGTCGCTTGTCCGATTTACACGGCAGGACGGAAAAACCATTTTGAAGAAGAACAAGAGGTACGCTTATATCAATCATGACGTACACCCTTTAAAAGCCAGGTTGCCAGCCTTGGGGTGATCAATTGATTGCAAGCCGCAAGAGTAACCGCTGCCTTGTACCAACCGGCAAAGGCACTCTTGAAGGCTTGAATTTTCAGAGGAAATTGGTTATAGTATTGGCATGGTTTTATGAGACCGGCTTTCCCGCCTGTCAGGGCTCGAAAAGGGAAGCCGGTTTTGTTTTTAGAGGTCATTGTCTATGCCTCCATTATCCGAGAATCGATAAAACCTTGAACGTCTTCCGTCCTGTACATGATCGATCTGCCAACTCTAACATAGGCCAGTGGATAGCGGCGCGTACACCTCCAAACTGCAAGGGTTTTGGCTGTGACACCTAAAATTTTAGCTGTCTCGATTGGAGAGAGAAGGGGGGTGATCTGTCGGTCTCTTTTTAACAAGTCCATAAAATACCTCGAAAGTTTAAGATTGATCTTGAACAACTTTCGGGTATTAGAACCGACGGAATATCGGGAACTGGGGTTTATGGATATAGAAACTTCAGTTAATGGACAAGAAAATGACTAAGTAAGTAGATTTTTTTTCCTCAGGTCGGAAAGAATCGTCGACACGTCATGTGTTTTGTAGGTTATTGATTGCTCATTATATTTTCTTGATTTTGTACGTTTTAGCGGTTTTTCTTGAGTGGTTATTTTATAGACTCCCTCAGACTTTTTTATATCGGAAATGCGCACTTGAAGGTACTTACCAATATCGGAATTGTCTTCCTTTCGGCGTTTTTTCATCTCTTCAATAAATACAGAAACTTTACCCTTTCCTAAGGGAATAGTGTTCCCTTCTTTTTTCAATACGTCGCAAAGTTTGATAATTGCCTCTCGTAATGTGGAAGAAGGTTTGCCGCTATTTTTTTTAGGGGCCTCTTTTCCCTCTATTGGTTGTTCGCATGAAAGAACATGCTGTATACCATGCCGGGTAAGAAAGGCTAGAACCTGCGCCTTTCTCCCTACAATAGACGAGATACGGACCATGAATTTTTGCCACTCTTCCGGATCTCGTGATGAATCGCTTTCAATTGGTTCGTTAATGGGGTCAAGACCGCGCTCTAGGCATAGTTGAGCATGTCTGGCAAGGGTGTGGTACGCCTGTTTTGATATTCCTTTATGCAACTCGATAGATAGGCAAGAATATCCTTCTCTAAAGAAAGGTCGTTGATCGGATAGCCTTCGTCCGATAAAAGAAACCACTCTGGCTTCTGATGGTCATAGTAAGCTGATGCTGGATCAATCAATTCCTTTAAAGATTTAGCCGCGAGTTTTAGACGTAGGTGATAGTCTAAAACATCATGCTGTGATTTTCTGAACTTCTCGATAATGGGGTTCCTATCATCATGATACTCAAAACCTGTTCGGGGAATCGTTCTCAAAATGCTATCAACTATAGATATAATTGATATAAATTCTATCATGTTTACCCTTCATGAAGTCCTTGGAATAATCCACCGGGAAACCGCCAAGGTCACGCTGTTCGGGGGCTACCCTATCCCGATGGAAATGGTGGTATTTCGTTTCCTCAGGGAAGGGACATAATTTCGGCTTTCTCTTCATCGCTCATTTGTGCCCACTGCTCTTCCGGTGACGATGCGCAGCAAAAGCTATCGTCGTCAGGATCACTGATTGTTTCCCCTCTTGCAATTCTTTCTCTGACCTCAGCCGTCATCTTTCTTATAGCTTTTCCAAACTGCAATAGTTCTTCTTCAGTCATTAAAAGCTTCAAGCATCGAGAGCCACTGACAAGTTGAGGGCATCCGCTAGCATGGACGGCTATACTACAATAATCACCGTCTGAGTTACAGATATGCAACTGCTCGTCGCTTCCCTTCGAAATGTGGTAGCCGTAAGGCAATACGTAATTTTTCCCGTCATCGTCAGTGCCCTCGTAATATTCTGTATCCTTGGGGGAGGGATACAGACTAAAGCCTTCCTCCTGCTCCCAAATTGAGAAGGCCTTGTCACATCTGATTTTATAAAGCTTAATAACTTGGCGTTCCATTATGGCATTCTCCTAGCGATTGGCAAATTGCCTCATTCGGTAACCTTACCAGTTCCCTTCTATTGAATCATTTCTTTCCACTGTTCACCGCCTCCATCATGGCCGCCGTTGCTTTTTCCATGCTTTCACGTACAGGGTCAATATCTAGCCGTGCATAGATAGCCGTTGTGGACTGGCTCTTGTGGTTCAATGACTTTCCGATCACAGCAAGGGACGCCCCGGTACTAGCTTGCCAACTTCCCATCGTCCGTCGCAGATCATGAATGCGGACATCCTTAATGCCTGCATCTTTACAGATACGAACCCATGCCTTAAAAGGATTGAGCAAATGGCCTGTTTTCCCGTGACCAGGGAAAACAAAGAAAGACGATGTGTGCTTTCTTCGTTCCCGCAGAATATCAAGAATAGGTCCAACAAGTGGAACGGTTTGTGGAGTTCCGTTTTTTGTTATTCCAATCCGCCACGTTGCATTCACAAAGTCGATATCGCTCCACCTCATTGAAAGGACGTTTTCTTTTCGTGCTCCTGTCAGCAATGCAACAATGAAATAATCTCGGGCTATGCTATTGGTTTCCCTCTCGAGGGCAGAGAAGAAACGGGCCAACTCATTACCTTTCAGAAAACGGTCTCGAGACTGTTCCTGAAAGCGTCTGATACCAAGACAAGGATTTTCTCCTTCATATAATCCAAACTCTATTCCACGGCCAAAAACGGTCGAGATAAGGGCTAGAACCCGGTTTGCGTGTATAGGGAAGGTCTTTCCAATACGTGAATGGATTGCTGCAACGTCGCTTCTGGTTATTTGTGATAGTCGTTTTTTTCCGAAGGTTGAAAGGTGGCGTGTGAAATTGATTTCATCTTCCCGCCAAGTTCGTTTTTTGGGCTTGGCATGTCTTTCCAGGTAAATCTGGAAGAGGTCGGCAAAGGTCATCTCCTTCCGCTGCTGCCTCAATATGTCATTTGGGTTTTCCCCTCGGTCGAGTTGTCCTTTCACCTCTCTGGCCTTTTTTCTTGCCTGTTCAACTGTCATGCCAGGGAATACGCCAAGGGTGACCCGGATCGGTTGTCCCATGTGCTTTTTGTAAACCTGAAAGGTCTTCTTTCCCGCTTTGGTAATCTGGACAAGTAGGCAGGTCTCTCTATCATCATAAACGTAACGCCGGGTCAGGTCCCTCGGTGCCATCAGGTTTTCAATCGAAGCCTTGGTAAGACGAATCGTTTCTTTTGCCATGTGATCACCTGTAGTTGGAAAAACGGTGCTACCTCGGTGCTACTTTTGAGGTCGATTTCAGGCTATTTTGATTAATCTCTATAAAAGAGAAAATACACTTATGCCATTGTTTTGTCAATAATAAACAATTTCAATTAATCTGTGTAAATGTTTGGAAAATCTGATTCCTAATCCTGGTGCCGCAGGTCCGATTCCTGCCGGGGGTACCAATAAAAACAAGGGGTTAACCAGGATAGTCAACTGGTTGACCCCTTTCTTTTTTGCTTTTTGTTCCACCTTGCTCCGTTATTTTTTGCTTTCTTTTCACATCAATTGACAGTAGAGTGGAACAAAAATGGAACAAAAATCCGCTCAAAGAAAATGATGGGAGTTTTGCATGGCACGCATTCAGACCCGTCAGGGAAAAAAACGGACGACATATACGGCAACGGTTCGCGTAAAGGGTTTTGATCCGCTGGCCCGGACCTTCGATACAAAAGGAGAGGCAAAGAGCTGGGCTGCAGAAATCGAACGGGAAATGCGCATGGGACGGTATCAAGACGCTCGTCCTGCAGAAAAAATAACCTTTGCCGAATCGCTGGAACGCTACCTTGAGCATGTTTCTCCAACAAAGCGGATTAATTCCGAACGGCGAGACAGGATTTCGGCTGTCGCTCTTCTCGGTGGATTCGGCCGGGAAATTTCCCTTGCTGCCATAAGCCCGCAACGACTGGCGGTCTACCGTGACACTCGCTTGAAAACGGTTTCTCCTTCAACGATCCAAAAAGAATTCGCCTTACTCTCCCATATGTTCAATATTGCCCGCAAGGAATAGGGCCTGCCGGTCGATAACCCGGTCCCGGAGATCAGTCGGCCAAGGGTGGATAATAACCGTACCCGCTTTCTTACCAAGGAAGAGGCCCAAAGGCTGCTGGATTGTGCCAAGGAAAGCCGGAACCAGAAGCTCTATCCCTATCTCTTGCTTATGCTGCATACAGGCATGCGTCCCAGCGAAGCCGCCGGATTAACATGGGGGGATGTCGATCTGGAAGAAGATCTCGTCAAACTTCTGGTAACAAAGACCGATATGCGCTATGTGCCGCTTACCGAAGTGGCTATGAAAGCGCTCCGTTCCATTAAACCTTTAGAAATTGAAAAGGACATGTATGTCTTTCTTCCGCCAAGAAGACTGCTGTCGCAACAGGTTGTTGACGTTCCCTGCAATTATTTCAAAAAATCCTTCGGCACCGCCAAGGCTAGAGCCGGACTCGACGATGTTCATCTCCACGACTTGCGCCATACAGCAGCCAGCCATCTTCTTATGGCCGGGGTGGACATCAGGACATTGGCTGAAATTTTAGGGCACAAGACAATGCAGATGGTGCAGCGATACACCCATCTTCTCAATGAGCATAAATTGAAAGCGGTGGAGATGATCAGCTCGTTGGGGGTGAAATAGAACGAGTCTGAAGAGCTAAATTGCATAGAGAATGGTGTAAAACGGGTTTAAAATGTATTTGCGCCAGATAACGTGGCGCGATTTCAATAATTGCTCCGGAAAAATTACGCGATGCCCAAAACAGATCTACTGGCAAGAAGGATACATAATCTGGAAATGATATCTGCTTTAGCTCAGGCTGAGACTAATAGTAGACATACTAAGTTGCTTTATTGGTGGCTGAGCAAGATCTTAGAAATGGCAATATTAATGCTTGCCATTATCCGTGAGCTTTAACACCAGGAAAGAAGGTAAAGTCGTCGCCGTTTTCCTCATGTTGAGACTGCCTTTGGTTATCTTTTCATCGCTCTTTTATGACCATTTTGTAGATATTGCTCACGCTCCAGAACGTGAAATCAAAAAACGTCATGTTCTGGAACTACAACAGGGATCTTCATCATTGCTCCGCCTAGAATGATGACGTCGGCAGTGCAAGCCAACTGTTGGAATATAGGTGTAGCCATCGCACGTTTTGGTCCGACGGTCCTGTCCATTGCGCAGTTCACGGCGTGAAGGGGTCCTCTTTGGAGAAAATGTATACTGAGGGGGAAGGTCTATATTGTTCATTGGATTGCTCTTTAGTGAAATTATTTGATTACAAAGGATTTTATTACAAAGACCCGTCTTGTTTTGCAGTTGTGTTTTTCGAGCACTTTGGGAAACACGCCTGGATGCAACTGTGATTAAAATATATGACGGGGCTCTCGTGTATTCAAGGTCAAATGATGCCGGGAAAATAAGAGATTAGAGAACTGGGCAACAGACAACGGCTGATGAGAACATGTTGAAAAGTATTCATAACCCATGGTCTGTGAGTTGTCTTGTTATGTAGTCCAGGAATAGTCTTAACCCAATCATTTAAGACCTTGATTAGACACTACCAGTAAATCTCTTCTCCTTTTAAAAGTCTGACATGTTCCTCAGCTAGGAGATTATCGGCGTATTTTCATTATCAGTGGAGTATGGCACGGAAAATTTCAGCTCTGTTTCAGATCAAAAAACCTTGTGAAATTCAAGACAGAAAGCTACCCTGTTTTTGTGACCAAAACGGTAGCTATCGAAAAGACAATGCTTGGGCCAGCCTGATAAACGAGCCCTTTTTATCTTGACTCACCTCTTCACCATGGTCTGGAATTTCACACTCTATCTTCTATACGGCCTGGCCTTCTTCACCTTGGGAGTATCGATTCTTTCCCGCGATCTCAGGCTGAGTGAACTCGGGATAGCGAGAATTCTTTGGCTGCTCTCCGCCTTCGGCATTACCCACGCCTTCCACGAATGGAATGAGCTGCTGGCTCAATTGGTGCCGGAAATCATAACCCCCGGTTTCACACTTTTCAGTATGATCCTTGCGGGGATTTCTTTTCTGTTTCTCCTCTATTTCGGAATATTTCTCCTTATTATCACCTTCGGGGGAGATAAGGCCCTCAAGAATACCCCCACAGTGATCAAAGCGTTGGTCGGTGCCTTGGCGCTGTCTTTGGTCCTCTTTACCGTCTACTTTGATCATAGCAGCGGCAAGGATATACACATACGGCTTTTTATTGCCATTCCAGGTGGTCTGTTGTCCGGTATGGGTCTGATGATGTATTCGGGAACCGTGGAATCTTTTTCCCGTAAGGTGGCCATGAAATTCGTCATGGCCGGCTGTTTCATGATTCTTTATGCCTTTGCTACAGGCGCCGTTCCCACCTATGTGGTTGTCCCGTTTTTCGATGTGAAGATTGTCCTGTTCCGGGGCCTATGCGCCTTTTTTATCACCTATTTCACCATCAAGGCCCTGGCTGTCTTCAGTCTCGAACAGCGCGAGATAATAAACGACAGGCTGTTGCGATTTTCCCAATCCGAAAAGATGGCGTCACTGGGGATTCTGGCCGCCGGCATAGCCCATGAAATCAATAATCCTCTGACCAATGTCTGTCTAAATGTTGAATTGCTCAAGGATCAAACGGGAGATAACCCCAAGGCTCTCAAAAAACTGGAGGCCATCGAACGGAATGCCGAACGGGCCTCAAAGATAGCAAAAGAGCTCCTGCATTTTTCAAGGGAAAAGGAAACCGCTTTGGAAGAGGTCGATATCAACCAGATCATCATCGACTCCCAAAAGCTCCTGAAAAATCAGAAATTGAGTTCCATAATTCATCTCTGTTTAGGGGATGTCCCGAGGATCAGGGCGATTCCCTGGAAACTCGAGGAGGTTGTTATAAATCTATCGCTAAACAGCCTGCAAGCGTGCACCGATAGGGATTCCATCGAGATTGAAACGTTCGCAAGGGACGATCAGGTTAGAGTGGTCATCTCGGACACAGGAAAGGGAATCAGCGAAAATGATATAACAAAGGTTTTCGATCCCTTCTTTACCACAAAAGAAATCGGCAAGGGCACCGGCTTAGGACTTTCGGTGTGTTATAATATAATAAAGAACCATGGAGGTGAGATTTCCATAAAAAGCAGCAAACTTGGAGGAACGGTTGTGACCATAAGCCTGCCGGTGCCATCGGATGAATAACAAAAAGATACTCGTCGTAGACGACGACCGGGATTTGCGGGAGAGCATTATCGAAATCCTGACGGAGAACGGTTTTGAGGCCATAGGCAGCGAATCCGCTGAAATCGCCTTGCGAACAATCAGGTTTCAACATCCCGGCGTGGCCATTGTCGACAATATGATGCCGGGAATGGATGGCATGGCCTTGATTCCGATTCTCAAAAGAGAACACCCCGGGATCAAGATCATCATGATCACGGCCTTTTCAACCGTCGACAACGCCGTTACTGCAATGAAAAGCGGTGCTGACGATTATCTGGCGAAGCCGTTCAAAAGAGACGACCTCCTCGTCGCCGTCAAAAGGTGTCTCGAGGTTTCGAAGTTTGAACACCAAGGGGAAGATCCCCGCATCGACGAAGCCCTTGCCTGCCTGGCCAATCCTATCAGGCGAAATATCCTTGTCCTCTTGGCGGAAAAGAGGGAAATACGCTTTATGGATCTGAGCCGGCATCTCGGTATCAGAGACCATACCAAGGTGAATTTTCACCTAAAAAATCTAAAATCCCACAATCTGATCTCCCAGAATCGCGATAAGTTCTACCGTTTGACTCCCCAAGGGGAGAAGATGGTTGAAGGCCTTGATGTGCTCTCAAAGAGAATTTCTTAATTTTTCAAGCATATTATTTCAAATTGGTGAAGTCTGCTTCACAGGAATCGTACATATGTGAAATAGCTTTATCTAGAATCATTTAACCTCGTTAGCTACGTTTAAAGTGCAGATTGAGAATACGTCTGTCCTGTGTTTGTCCATTTGGCAACCACGGGACTGATCGTGAATTCTTGCGACAGGCATTTCGTTTTTCTTACATTTTTTAATTCTTGCTGGAGGAGCACGGTATGAAAAACCAGAGTGTAGAGCAGAACAACGGCTTCCTTTCCGGATTGAGCGAACAGTTCGGAGTGAGAACAATGGTCAGTACCTATCTTATTCCGGAAGACACCAACAACTTTTGGTATTCTATCGGAGGTATCCTGGGGATTGCCCTTGTCATGCAGTTTTTGAGCGGATTTATCCTGATGTTCAAGTATGTCCCGGATGCAGGACTTGCCTATGGGATCACGAAATCCATGATCAACTCACCGACCTGGCGGGTGGTCTTGAATTTTCATTACTTTAACTCGTTTGTGATTTTTGGTCTGCTGTTTGCCCATATCATGAGGGTCTTCATCAGCGGAGCCTACCGGGGAAAAAGACAGGGGTTGTGGTTTGTCGGCATTCTCCTGGCAGCAAGCCTTTTTGCCCTGTACATCACAGGTGAATGCCTGCACTGGGACGAGGTCGGATTCGCCGTTCCCTGGCATACATCCGAGTTTCTCCAAGCTATCGGCATGGCAAAATTTTTCGGCTACACCTTCGCCGCCCTCCTCGCCATTCCATCGGCCACAGTCAAACTTACCCAGATTTACTCTATCCACCTCTCATTGGCAGCCGTTATCCTGGTAGTGCTTATGGTCGTGCATTTTTACCTTATCCGGGAAAAAAAGATCTCCCAGCCATACTGGAAAGCCCCCAGCGGAAAAGAGACCCCGTTCAGCAAACACATCAAGATCTGGTTTATCTGGAGCGGTATCATCCTCGGCATAATCATTCTGGTCTCCGCCTTCGTCCCGCGCGACCCCGGCGTTGCCCCTCAGCTCCTGCCCTCATCTCCATATTTTCATATACATAAAGGCCCCGGTGGATTGGGAGCAAAACCAACTTTGCCGATAAGCTGGACCCATGGATTGAATGTCTTTGTTCATGAAAAATTCGGACTTGAACCCGATATCTGGGGAACCGTCATCGGAATGGGCCTGTTGTTCGCCTCCCTGTTCATCATCCCCTTTGTCGACCGGGGAGAGGAAGCACCCAAGAACTTTAAGGAGGTCTTTGACTTCAGAAAGAGAGGCTACGCTTACGCTGCAATGGCCTTATTCTGGCTGGTTTTCCTGGTGGGAGTCATTCAAAACGCCGTGGCTGGTGCCGGTTGAATCCAATCAGGAGAACGTTTCAACCGATACATGGCTCGGTTGAAACGTTCTCTTGAAAAAAATTATTCTCGATTTTTTTGTCTTCATTCTCGATTTGAACTTTTCTTTAACAAAGGTACCTTCAGATATGAAAACAATATCTTCCCAGGAAAAACTCACACTGTTGGCCATCGCATGCATTCTGCTTTTCGCCGCACGTCCGGTCATGGCCGGGCCGCCGTTTCTCACCGATGATCCGGAGCCTGTGGAATACCAGCATTCAGAGTTCTACATCGCCACCCAGATGGTAAAGACCACCGATGGTAAGGAAGGAGACTTGCATGTCGAATATAATTACGGTCTGGCTCCCGACCTGATGGTCCATGTGCTCGTTCCCTATGGCTTTACCGATCCCACAGACGGATCATCGGAAAACGGCCTGGGTGACATCGAACTCGGCGTCAAATACCGTTTTTTGAAGGAGAGCAAAAACCTTCCGGAGGCAGGGATCTTTCCCTTGGTTATTACCCCATCAGGCGACGAAAAAAAAGGGCTGGGAAACGGCTCTGCGCAATTTTTTCTCCCCCTATGGCTGCAGAAAAACTGGGGCGACTGGCAGACAAATTTTGGCGGGGGCTATTGGATCAATAAAGCAGAAGATGCCAAGAACCATTGGTTCTTCGGCTGGCAGCTGCAAAAAAATCTGTCTGAGCACCTGACCCTGGGGGGAGAACTTTACTACAGTACCGAAGAAACGGCGGGGGAAGGAAGCAGCAGCGGCTTCAATCTGGGGGCAATCTATAACTTCGACGACCACAATCATCTTCTTGTTTCCGTCGGTAGCGGTCTGTCCAATAGAAGTGCATCCAATGAATTCTCCTCCTATCTTGGGTATCAATGGACATGGTAGTACACGATGGAACCTTCATTCAATCAGCCTAATTCTGACTTCAAACTTTAAGATAGGAGTTGGCTGGAGATTCGAAAGACATGCGGTGGCGGATGTCTAATGGAAAGATATTTACTGTCGAGATCTATTCTTTAGCTGTCAATAATTATCAGGCAATTTGTTTGTACTCAGGAAGAATGTCAACAAGGCAAGGCTGACAACTTCTTGGTAGTTTCAGTGCAAATCTTTCAACTTGAGATTGCAAACTGGTGTGGAATCTTTCAGGTTGTCTCACAAACTATCTTTTTGTATAAGATCACATATAGCGAGATGGCAGGCTTGATAATAACTTGTTCATATCGACTACGTCGTCTGGCGTTCCGAAGCTGACTTCGTCAAAACACCTTGGACAGCGCGTTGCATCAGAACAAGGAGTTTGACTCTGCATCGCGATTGGGCGGCTGATCTAGTAGCTGGTAATGATAATTGGTGGTAAGCATCACCTCAGGAGATCAAATATGAAGATCGAAAAAGTAAACGTATCTAGCCTCGGTCGTCTCCCCGCCTTCTGTCATGCAGTGGTCGCGGGAGATTTTATTTATGTTTCTGGCACACTGGGCACAAAATCAGGCTCAATGGAGCTTGTAGAGGGCGGCGCCAGAGCGGAAACCACTCAGACTCTTCAGAATATAGAACTCATTCTAAAGGAATGCGGGGCCTCCCTGTCCGATGTTGTGAAAGTCAGTGTTTTTTTGGCTGATATGCAGACTTTCCCAGAAATGAATGAAGCTTACCTTGAAGTGATGGGCGTTAATCCACCAGCACGTATCACTGTTGGCCGAGCCGAATTAGCACGTGGTGCGGCTGTTGAGATCGATGCGATTGCCTACAAACCAGGTGCTTAGGGACACCGTCAACAAGGACGCATAATGAATTCTGGAGCACTCTATCGCAGATCAGCTTTTACGGACAACCCCAAGGGCGGCAATCCCGCTGGTGTTTGGATTGGGGAAACGTTGCCGCCTGTCGATGTTATGCAACGAATTGCGGCTGAGGTCGGTTATTCAGAAACAGCCTTTGTAGCGCCGACTAGAGGGGAGAACCGAACGATTCGTTACTACAGCCCCGAGATGGAAGTGCCTTTTTGTGGTCACGCTACCATCGCGACAGGAGTGGTGCTTGGTGAGACCGAAGGAGACGGCATATATCGATTGGCAACTGCTGTGGGGGAGGTCCCTGTAATAGTCAAGTCCCAAGGTGGGGTATGGGAAGCCTCATTGGTTTCAGTTGAACCAAAGTACACAGGAGCCTCAGATGTGCTTGTCAACCAAGCGATCTCTGCACTTGGCTGGCAAACCAGCGATTTGGATGGCTCAATTCCTCCTGCCAGAGCTTACGCTGGAGCATGGCATTTGATACTAGCCGTCAATGACCTCCATAGACTGGACAAGTTAGATTATGACTTTGAGAGCCTGAAAGCCCTTATGCTTCAAGAAGGACTTACAACGCTGCAATTGGTATGGAGAGAGAGTACTAATCTATTTCACTCTCGCAATCCATTTCCTGTAGGAGGGGTTGTGGAGGACCCAGCCACAGGCGCAGCGGCAGTCGCTCTTGGGGGGTATCTTCGTGAAGCCAAACTCATTGTCACCCCCAACACTATTTACATTCGTCAAGGGGAAGCGATGGGTCGTCCAAGCAGATTGACAGTCGAAATACCTGAAACAGGAGGAATAGTGGTAAGGGGTACGGCGGTTCTGATTGAGGAAATGTAACGGTTTAGATTGCCATGATAAGCCTGCGACAAAAATATCTCGTCCCCAACCTTACCTATCTACTGATCTTCCAAAACTAGGCGGGAAGCATCATAGAAGAAGATGCATACTGGCAATCCTAACATCATGACAGGACGGTCAACATGAGGACTATCCTGAGACTTCTAATCATCCCAAGGGTTGATAACGTTGACTCCTGCGGCTTGGAATGGACTGACATCTCGTGTCGCTACGCTAAATCGGTTAGTAGCAGCAATAGAGGCAATGTATCCATCAGCTGCAGCAATTGCTAAACCGGCAGATTTGGCTTTTGCCATTAGCTTAGCATAAGCGGTCGTGCAGTCCATATCAAACGGACGTACACGTCCGGCAAAAAGCGGCAAAATTTGATTTTCAAGACTGGTTTGCAATTCATCTCGTCGCTTTCCAATTGGAAGGCTTGCAACTCCAAAACGCAGTTTTGCCACAGTGATTGCTGATAAAAATAGAGTTTCCAATGATTGTGCGTCAATCCAGTTAATAACACGGGCCTCAGGAGTACGACGCAACGGTTCCGAAATTACATTTGTATCTAACAGTATCATTCAAAATCCACAGGTTTGGCCGGAGTTTTATCTCGGCTTTGCTCAACAATCGAAAATTCATCATCGCTCAAATTGATTCTGCGGCCAATGTTAGCAAGTAAAGAACCAAGTTTTATCCTTCCTTCCGGTTGGACGGCATTTTCCAGTATCTCACGAATTTCAGCTTCGGCGCTTCGACCATGCTGTGCG
>JBJKRL010000003.1:0-51027 GCA_046704745.1 Desulfocapsaceae bacterium
ATGACCACAACAATTTCCACGGCCGAGGCCCGAAAAAATTTTGCCGATCTTGTCAACAAGGTTGCCTATGGAAAAGAGCCTACCGTCCTGACACGAAGAGGCAAGGAGGTTGCCGCCCTGGTTTCCATCGAGGAATTCAGGTTGTTGCAGGAATTGGAAGATCGCATTGATATTGAAGATGCCGTAATAGCCCTGAACGAACCGGGTGAAAACATCCCGGCCGATAAGGTGTGGAAAAAACTTGGATTGTAGCCGATGGCCTATTCCATAGAATTTCGCCCTGCCGTTCTCAAGAGTCTCAAGCGATTTCCCAAAAAAGACCTTGTTCGCATAAAAAAACGCATAGAAGATCTCGAAGTCAACCCGCCGGATCCCGAAGTAACCAAACTGAAAGGGAATAATTCTTTTCATAAAATCCGCTCCGGCGATTACCGCATTATCTACCAAATCCAGGAAAAAAGATTGGTGATTCTGATCGTCAAAATAGGTCATCAAAGAGACGTCTATAGAAATATGCCTTAATATTCTCTCAACCCTGATACCCAACTCCATCTTCCTTACTCCATCTCTGCTCTATCTCCCGTCTTACAGCCGTCACACCCGCTTCTCCATCCCCTTCAACAGCATGGAATCATCGATGGCGAGATCTCGTTTCCTGCATCAGGATAAAATATGTTACCATGCCCATCCCACATCTAACCTACAACCGTGGACATGGTTCTATTATTAAGATTAGCCGCTGTTTTTCTTTGATATTATTTACAACCTGGCAGTCCTCAGCCTCCCCACCTTGTTTTCATCTTACCACCCTCACTCTGTCAGAGAATGACGTAGTTACAAATTTTTTTTTGTTGCCTCCAAATACTCCCGGAAAATTTCCGGGGCCAGATCCTTCAACTCGCGGCGGGCGGCGATCATCTCCCGATGGTCGCCCTCGCGGCGTGACAGCTCGGCTCGTCGCAAGGCGGCATAGATCCGGCTCTCTCTGCTGTCCGGGATGCCCTCGACATCCGCCAGGGGAAGCAGGCCTTCGATATACCCATAAACCGCAGCGAGCGCCGGGCCCCGCTCTTCGCAAAGGTGCGCCAAATCCGGGTTGCCGATGGGCTGGCGGCAGGCTTCCACCGGATCGAGCAGCAGCGCCGCAGCATAGGAGGGTCCGGCGAGTTCCTCTTTGTGCTGGAGCCAGAGCGCCTCGGCAAGAAAAAGGTGGAGCAGTCCGGCATGGGGACGGGCTTTGAGCAGGAGACGAAGCTGGCGCTCCGCCTCCTCGAACTTTCCCACCTGCAGGAGCAGATACCCGCCGCACAGCTGCGGCGGGTCATAGAAGTCGGGCAGAGCGGCTGCCAGGGTCAGCAGGTGCAGAAGGACATTGCGCCACAGAAGCTGGTGATTTTCGGAAAGGTCGAAACCGAACCGGCCAAGGTATTGCCATCCCAGACGCAAGGCGGATTCGGCGTCCAGCCGCTCCATGCCGTTGAATGCGTCCTGCCAGAACTGCAAATCACACATCCCCCGGCGGGCGCGGGAATGCTCTGGGACTGTTTTCAGCACCTGGGTGAAAGAACGCCGGGCATTCTCAAAGTCGAGGTTCGCCAGGCTCGCATACGCCGAACCGACGGCTATGAGGTCCCATTCGAAGAGATTGAGTTGCATCTTATTGTTTTTTGTTTATTCAGCAGAAACGATGAACACACGCCTCGATTTTGATCGAAATTCCCAACTTCTAGCTACCCTTTTTACTGTCCATTGACAGAACCATGTTCATGCCCTACTATAACACCATGATTACTATGAACATCAACGAAGCCAATGCCCATCTCTCCGAAGCATTGAAAAATGTCGTCAAAGGCGAGACGATTGTTCTCTGCAAGCGCAACAAACCGGTGGCGGAAATCCGTCCCATCGTGAGCATGCCTACAAAAAAGCGGCCCATTGGTCTCGCTGCCAAGGAGTATCCGGATTTCAACATCGACAAACACTTCTTCGAGCCACTTCCAGACGAGCTTCTTGATGCCTTTTCCGGTGAAGGCGCATGAACATCTGGATACCTGCTCTTTTCTCTGGATCATCACCGGCAGCGACGAGCTCTCAATTAGAGCCAGGGAAGCCTTTGCCGAACCGACAAACGAGGTCTATCTCAGTGCGGCGTCCTGCTGGGAAATGTCTCTCAAATGCTTGTTTGGCAAGCTGGAGTTGCCGAAACCTCCCTCAACCTTTATCCCCGAGCAAAGAGAAAAGCATTTTATTACTTCGCTTCCGATCTCTGAAGAGGCAACTTTTCATCTTCTCAAGCTCCCGCACCTGCACAGAGACCCCTTTGATCGAATTCTCGTTTGTCAGGCAATTGAACATTCCCTTGTCCTGTTGACTCCCGATCGTTTGATTAACCAATATCCTATCAGGACGCTCTGGTAATCCTCTCCCGTTGTTCAATATTCAACACATATTTTGTCTTTCTAGGGCACGCAAACATACATCTGTGCCATCTTGCTGATTTCATTTTGAACAAGATCATGGAGTTCTTGCGGCGCCTCGACTCGGACATCGGCGCCGTAACTGAGAATGATTCTGGCAAGCTCTCTGAAATCGGCGGCAGGAAAAGTCAGGAGCAAGCCATCCTCCGAATCTCTTTTCATGCTCTACTCCTGATGCCAGACCTGCTCAGCCACCCAGGGGGCGATTTTGGGCGAGAAGCGCAACGTTACCTCGGACGTCATTTTTCCCTGCATGATCCCGAAATGACGGCGGGTCTGTTCCTTAATCGACGGGAAGTTTTTAGGAAATGCGATATTTTCGCAGGACAGGGCGATACTCATGATCCTGGCCAGAGCGAAATCCCTTACATCCTGCCGTCTTGTACACCAACCAAGAAGATGCCAACTGCCCATGTAATGCATCAAGTGCAGAGGGATTATAGTTCGTACTGACCTTTCCGATGTATGAGGAGATTGATAGGCGATAGAAAGGGGCCGTTCCTCAAAAAGGGCTTCGGCCGCCTGCCGGAAGATATCGGTATCGACCTTGCTGTATTCGATATTCTTGACCGAGATCTTGTCATTTAATCTGCTCATACAGGCATTGCCCTTCATTCCGACCGTCCCTGTGACACGGTCGATAAGGCGGCATAGATCATCTTTCAAGGCCTGGTCCGGGATAGTGGAAGCGAGACGAACTGCCAACGCCAACGAAAGAATATTGGTCTCATTAATCCAGTGACCGGGGAGTTCGTAAGAATCGTCGGTATAGCGGTAACTACGCCGGCTATGGTCGAAACGAAGCGGAGCCTGCAGCCGATCGCGCATGAATTCGATAGTACGCTGGGCAGTCCTTGGAGATATCTCGAATTCTTCAGCCAGATGCCGGGCGTTGGGGTACCTTCCCGCCTTTATCCGGCCATGAAACCAGAAAAATCGCTCATAGATCAATTGATCAGACATATTTGCCCCCGGTTTTGCGTCCTAAAATCTCTTAATCCGCCGTTTACCAAAAACACCTGGTGATGCCTGACAAGTGTTTGAAAATAATATTTTTACATAATTCACTCCGCTGTTAGTCACCTAACAAGATAATCTGTGATTAAACACGTTAGTTCACCAGTCAACAACCTGTCAATGATTTTCAAAAAAGGCATGTGCATTATGGCGATCAAAAATCCATCCATTGTTATATAAGGACGCTGCATGGATATCCTTCTCATATTGCAGACAATTCCCACTATGATTTGGGATATCCGTTGGCAGAAAAAGCTCTTTTTTATTGTTTTTCTCTTAATAATCTGATATTTAAAGCATAAGGGAAAGAGATGTATCCCCATTAGGCATTCTTCAGTAAGGAAGTTATACTCCCCGTGTGGAGTGTTAACAATATTCACATGACAAACTGCTCCAACTGCGCGGAGGAAATCTGGTATAAACAAACTCCCCTCCGAGATCTTCTGATCCATGCCCCCGGACATTCTCTAAAAATTACATGAATCAAAAAAAAATCCATAAGCTGTCGGAACTTCCTGCGACCGCCATCTGCGGAAACGATATCTCCTCCTCCGTCCTTTATGTCTCCTCGCTGTCCATTATCGCTTCCGGGCAATATGCCTGGATTGTTTTGTTTATTGTCGCAGGAGTCTTGTTCCTTTTCAAAAAGATCTATGCTGAAGTAGTCGGAGCCTTGCCGCTAAACGGCGGCGCTTACAACGCTCTTTTGAACACAACCAGCAAACAAATGGCTTCATTGGCTGCGACATTGACCCTGCTGTCGTATATGGCAACAGCCGTCATCTCCGCCTCCGAGGGCGTTCATTATCTGAGAAGCATCGTCCCGGCCATTCCCGTCATCGCCTCCACCGTGCTGCTACTCGCTGTCTTTATGAGTATTACCATCATGGGAATAACCGAATCTTCCGTTGTTGCCATGATTATTTTCTTCTTTCATATCGTATCACTGATAATCCTTGCCGGTTCGATTTTTATCTACCTGCTCAATCATGGCCTCCAGGTCTTTTTCACCAACAATCATCACCCGCTTATGCACGGCAGCCTGGCCATGACGATTTTCTGGGGATTTTCCGCCGCCATGCTCGGGATATCAGGTTTTGAAAGCTCAGCCAACTTCGTCGAAGAACAAAAGGAAGGGGTCTTTCCGAAAACGCTGAGGAATATGTGGGGCGTAGCCAGTATTTTTAATCCGTTGATGGCCTTTCTGGCCTTGACGATCGTTCCCATTGATCAGGTTTCTGCTCATGAAACAAGCCTGCTCTCGCACATGGGGCGAATCACCCAGGGTGATTCACTTGCCACGCTCATTTCCATTGATGCCTTTCTCGTTTTAAGCGGTGCTGTCTTGACTTCTTTTGTCGGTGTTACCGGCCTCATAGAACGAATGACTCTTGACCGTATCCTCCCCGGAAACTTATTGAAAAAGAACAGACGAGGCATATCGTATCGCATTCCCATTGTATTCTTTCTGCTGTGCATATCCATTCTGATGATTACACGAGGCGGTGTGGAGGCCCTTGCCGGTGTTTATACCATCTCGTTCCTTTCGGTCATGGGACTTTTCGGTATCGGAAATATCTTATTGAAAGTAAAACGGGAAAAACTTCCCCGGCCTGAGAAAGCACCATGGTTCTCGGTTCTCGTGGCAATCGCCGCGGTCCTCTGCGCCCTTGCCGGAAATATTATCAAAAGGCCCCCGCCCCACGATCCCGCCAATATCATCATCTTTGCCGAATACTTTATTCCCACTATCATCCTGATCGCAATTATGCTCAACCGCATTGCTCTTCTTGAGGCCTTGCTGCGTTTTATCGAATACCTTTTTATCCCGATTTTAAAACTCGTAACCAAAATCAATCAGAACATCTTCAAAATGATTGATAATATTCAATCCCAGGAGTTTGTTTTTTTCACCCGGGGGGACAATCTGTCGAACCTCAACAGGGTTCTGCTCTATATTCAAAACAACGAGCATACCAGAAAGGTGAAGATAGTCACGGTCAGCGAAACCGAAGATGAGGCCATGATGGAAAAGCTGGAAAAGGATATTGAGTTTCTTGATCGCGAATACCCCGAGGTAAGTATTGAACTCATAAAAATTAAAGGGAAATTTACGCCTGAACTCATTCAGGAACTCTCCAAGGAGTGGCGGGTTCCGGTCAATTTCATGTTCATCGGTTCTCCCGGTGACCGTTTTCCTTACAGGCTCGAGGAATTGGGTGGTGTTCGCCTGATTATTTAATAGGATACCAGAGAGACTCTATGGCTGCCTATCAAGATACCGGATGTCGCATCTTCTCATATCCAAATCGATGGTTCTTATTGACCTGTCTTATTCTTACAACCTTTTTTATTCCAACCTTCAATGCCTTCTGCTCCAATGCTTCCAATGCCGGATCTTTTGATTTTGAACTCATCCAACACAAGATTAAGGACATTTCTCACAAGATAAAAAGCAGCTCCCTGTCACGAGAAGATATTGAAGACAGCCTAAAACAAACAGAAGGCTTTTTGCTTACCGCCGAGGAGTGTGCCAGCACATCGTCCGCTCAAATTGAACGCCTGGACCGGGAAATACTCTTCTTGGGGCCTGTTTCAGATCACGAACCTGTGGAAACGGCAAAGGAACGTCGCAGACTCACTCATGAAAAACAAACTCTTGCTGTGAGATTATCGGAATGCCGGCTGATTTCCACCTTGGCACAACGATTGAAAAACGATCTTACAGACCAGGTCAAAATCAGACGCAAGGCTGATTTCTTCTCAAGGACGGACAACTATTACAACAATCTTCTGACGTCTCTGCCTTCGTATATTCAATTCAAGAGCCGGTTGACAACATATTTTGTAACCCGTTCCGGTCTTGGCGCTCTAACTCTGCCGGAGATGGTCATTCTCCTGCTGCTCATTGCTGGTGGTGGATTTACCGGCTGGAAATCCTTCGGATTTCTTAAAAGTCACTTCCCATCGCTTAAAGGAGGGCCGGAAACGGTTGCAGCCTTTGCCACAGCAAGTGGCGGCATCTATGTTTTCTACATCTGTCGGGAATCAATTGGAAGGGCTTATGCGCCCTGGTTGTTTCTCTGTCTTGCGCTGTATTGTTTTTCCATGATTCTTTTTCATTTCCTCAGCTCTTTAAGACAAAGCGGTTTTCTTCCAGTTCCCGGCATACCACCTCTGAGACGCATCCGGCTCCTGGTTGTCCTTTGCGTTCTTTTGTTTGCTTCAACCCGCCTGAATCTGGAAGGTTTTACAGAATTACATGCTCCTTTAGCTCTGGCTCAATTCCTCGTCATTTGCGCTGTATCTTTGGCAGGCTGGTCTTTCATGTGGTCTTTAAATCCCCCTTCCGGCCTTATCCGATGCCAGGGAGCCCTGAGGGCTCTCATCACCTTATTCTTTTTCCTGGTGCTGATTGTTGAGCTTTCAGGTTTTAGAAATCTTTCCATCTTTCTCCTTGTCGGTCTTTTTTCCACCTACCTGTTATTGATCCTTTTCAAGGTGACACTCGTTGCCATCGATGAGACCATCGGAGGCTTTTTTTCGGGTAAATACCCTTGGCAGCAGAAAGTCCGATCCGCCTTTGGAATATCCGAGGAAGAAAGCCTCATGGGTGTCTTGTGGCTTGGGTTTATCTTCAAACTACTGGCCTGGTTTACAGCATTCTTTCTTCTTCTCCAGGCATGGGGGCTCTCCAGCGAACAGCGAAATACAATCAGTTCGTATTTGATCAACGGCCTTCATTTCGGGAACCTGGTCATTGCTCCGGCCAGAATACTCATGGGAATTTTTGTTTTTGCCTGCTGCTGGACTTTTGTCTCGTGGATCAAGCTGCGTCTGGATAAGAAGTGGCTTGAGAGCAGCCAAGTTTCCCGAAGTGTTCAGGAGACGCTTGTTACTTCAACTGGTTATGCTGGTTTCGCCCTGGCTCTTTTGATCGGTCTTTCCATTGCCGGGGTCAGCTTTTCCAACCTGGCAGTCATTGCAGGTGCCCTATCGGTGGGGATCGGCTTCGGTCTGCAGAATATCGTGAACAATTTTGTTTCCGGATTGATCATTCTCTTTGAAAGGCCTGTCAAACGCGGAGACTGGATAAGTGTCGGCAATACCGAGGGATATGTTCAGAAGATCAGCGTGCGCTCGACTCTGATTCAGACCTTCGACCGTTCCGATGTCATTGTCCCGAATTCGGAGCTTATTTCCAACCAGGTCACCAACATGATGTTGAACGACCGGTACGGCCGTCTCATCATCCCCATCGGAGTGGCCTATGGCAGCGATACCGAGTTGGTGCGCACAATCCTTTTAGATATTGCCAAAGCCAACGACAAGGTCATCAATGACGGCAGAGCGCCGATGCCGTATGTCCTGTTTTTAGAATTCGGTGACAGCTCACTCAATTTCGAATTGCGCTGTTATCTTGCCAATATCGACGAACGCCTGGTGGTTAAAAGTGAGATCAACTATGAGATAGACCGAAAATTCAGGGAACATAGTATATCGATCCCCTTCCCGCAGAGAGACCTCTATATTAAAGAAATGCCTTCACACCGGAGTACGGGACAAGCGGAAGAGTAAAAATATAGAATCCAGCGGTCATAAATCAAAATTTAGAAGAAAATCTGACCACCATTGAAACCCAGCCTATCGCCCTGGATCAGTTCCTTGAACATTATTGGCAAACAGAAACGAAAATCCAACAAATTCTGTCTATTTCGATTCCGGCTACTGAAGGCTACTGCCCCCTGAATGTCACTTGAACTCTCCCCTGACGACTTCCTGCCGGTCTTTATTATACTGATTATAACGAACATCAGCGTTTCTCAGGCACTCATCCCTTTGCATGCCCTGAAGTTTATAGCACTCATTCTCCCGGACCGACCTGAAACCTTCATACCACGACTCTTTGGAACACCCTATCAGGACGGCCAGAACAAGCAAGATCAAAACCCATCGCCATATCTTCATAAATTTTCCTCTTTGTCATAATCGACCTTCAAAGGAGCAGACTGCACAGACCGACGCCATGCCGTCCTTGTCCAACCTCTCAAAATAACTTTCAACAAGATCGATTGTCCAGGCGGTTCTCATACTGCAGGCATCACAACTCCAGAGCCAGTGCACATCACTGGAAAAATATGATTCAAAACCGAAATCCCTGAGCATGGTAGGTGGACGCAACAGGGTGAGCAACTCTTCAACAGTCGGCAGCCGCCAGGCATCTCTGCCTTGCCACTTTATACGGTTAAGATATTCCACATATTCTTGCGCCTTTTCCCAGGTTAGTGAAAAACCAGCCCCCTCTCTCTGCCACACCAGGTTGGTATCAATGCAGAAGAGAAGGTGACGTCCCCAAAGCTCAAAACGGTGCGGCATATACCTCCGAGGACGCATCAGTCCGTCAAGGTCAAACTGTCTGCCCAGTTCCTTATAACGGACAAAACGCGGTTCGGTGCGAGGCGTCGTACCAGTTATCTTCGGCCCTGCTTGATCGAACGCCACAAACGAATACAACCTTTTCGAGCTTCGCACCCAACCGGTAAAAACCTCTTCAAGACACAGCCGCATTTCATGCGCGGAAGGAAATCGCTCATCCGGTCTGCGGCTTATGGATTTTATAAGAAACTCATCCCATTCCGGATTCAGATCGGAATTCAAGATACTGGGAACAATAACTCCTTCCCCCTCTCCCCCGGGCAAGTGGCCGGTCACCATACGATAGGCCATGACGCCGATGCTGAAAAGATCGGCCCTTTCATCCGAGGCACTTGGATCCCGTTCCTGCTCCGGTGCTGCATAATAGGGAGACCCAACCTGCATTCCCGGGATCGTCATCTTCTCCTCTCCCCGTACTTTGGAAAGGCCGAAATCAATAATTTTCACCCTGTCGTCATTGGTGATCATCAAATTATAAGGCTTCATATCACGGTGTATAATTCCTGCAAAATGAAGCCGTTCAAGACCGAGAAGCGACTGGCGGATATACATATACGTCTTGTTGATGCTGATTATCCGAGACGGATTTTCCACGCGGTAAGACTCTCCGATAAGTGCACCAATGGAATGGGCAAAGTATTCAAGAACGATAAAAGGGGATCCCCTATCTTCGTCACAATCGACTATTTTGGCCACATGATCGTGATTTATCTCCCCCATGATCCGTGCCTCTTCCAGAAATATTTCCCGGAGTCTTTCGGCGCCTACCAGATCGCGAAACATCTCCTCCCTGGGAAGTAGTATCTTAACGGCTACGGTCCGACCGGTAAAGGGAGCTCGGGCCTTATAAACGGTGCTCATTGCTCCCCGGCCAAGACGCCCGAGAATGAAATATCTTCCGATGTGTTTCATTTTTATCCCAAGCGGATGGCATAATCGATGGGGAAACCGCGGTCCACTATCTTTTTGGCTGTGGTTTTGTAGTCATACAAAACCCGTTTAACCTCAATAGAACTGTTCTCAGTATCCCAGATCAGATATTTTGCCCGGTTGTCACCATCTCTTGGTTGTCCCACACTGCCGGCATTGACAATATATTTACAACCGTTTTGCAGGGTAAAAGGTTCGTCGGTAAATCGATGTTTCGTTACCTGGTTGCCGTCCCAACAGTAGACAAGGAGGGTATGGGTATGCCCGACATAGAAAAGATTACCATCTGCCTTCTGCAAAAAGGAACTGATCGCTGTATCAGACATCCGATTGATATAGATAAACGATGAATCGGGAGGAAAACCATGGACAAAGATTGCCTCACCCAGTTGAAAAGAAGTAGGAAGACTTTGACAAAATGTTAGATTCTTTTCAGACAGCATCTTCTCCGTTACCTCTGCGTTTTCCTTTGCCTGGAAATTGAACCAACGCAGCAATTTCCGATCTGCCAGAACCGCCTCGTGATTACCCGACACCGACATATATCTCTTCTCTCTAAAAAGCTGTACAACTTCGTCAGGATTGGGGCCATAGCCTATCAGGTCACCAAGACAGATGACCTTTTCAGGGTTCCTTTGCTCCAAATCAGAGACAACTGCACAAAACGCCTCATAATTTGCATGGATATCGGAAAGAATCGCAACAAGCATTGCAGCTATTATTTATTTGAATTCTGCTTCTGTCTTACAAGTCTTTGAAAACATTTCTTGGCTTCCGCGGAAAAAACATGCATTTTTTCGAGGTGCTCGCAAGGTTGCCTGCTGCATAACGAACAGTTTGCCAGTCCTTTGGAAATGCAACATTTTCTGATATTGCAGGCGTGGCAGTACCCAATCAATCTGCCGCCTATGGAAAGGCATCCATCACAGTTGATATCTTCAGGATTCAAACTAAAACCGTATTTTTTCGTGTAGTAGGCCGCTGTCTTGGCTCTGGCTTCGTCATCATCGTTTAAAGTCGCCTGAAAAGTGGGACACATGGAACATACAAGACCGCAATAAGCAATCATTTCCTGCATAAGGCTCTCTCCTAATCTTTTTTTTGATCATCAATCAATTCGTTTTGCACGCATGCCTGCCAACTCAATTAGCCGGTAGTCTTCCTAAGAGTCCCTTAACCTTTTTTCTTCAATTCCATACGAACAGCCAGCCCAAGCCCCCTGAAGGTGAATGGCTTGCGAAGGTACTGCCCGGCTCCCAGCATCTGGGCTTTCTTGACCCTGTCGGTCTCGGTGAATCCGCTGGTAATAAGCGCCCTCTGTCCTGGATGCATCTCGACAATCCTGCGGTATGTATCCAGACCATCCATTCCCGGATCCATTATCATATCCAAAAGAAGGAGGTCTACCTTATGCTCTTTTACATATTCTATCGCTAGCTCACCGCTTTCCACTACAGTAACACTATATCCGAGTCTGGTGAGCAGATTTTCAGCTATCTGTCTCTGTTCCGGGATATCATCAATCACGAGGATATGTTCTCCCGAGCCCATCAGTGTGTCGAGTGAGACCTCCGCCATTTCCAATACCGGCTGCTCCCGTGTGACAGGGAAATACAACTCGAATAATGAGCCTTTGCCTTTCTCACTCTTCACATCTATAAAACCGTGGTGGTCTCTGAGCGTTCCCCAGACAATCGCCATCCCCAGACCGGTTCCACTGTGACGGCCCATGATCTTTCTGGTATAAAACGGTTCAAATATCCGTTTAAGATCTTCCGAAGCTATTCCTGTACCGTAATCTTCCACACTCAGCACCACATACTCACCAGGTAGAATAATTTCATATCGAACAACCGTTTCTTCAAAATAACAATTACGTGTTGCAATAATGATTTTCCCGCCTTCCGGTTGTGCCTCGAAGGCATTGCTGACAAGATTCCATAATGATTTGCGCAAATGAACCACCGACCCTCTGGTGTTGAGCAAAGAGGGATCTAGATGTGTTTCCACCTTCGTCTTGGGATACTGTGCCAGGAGACGTTCATGCTCCGGAGCACTCAGATATTCGGAAATTATCTTGTTCAAATTTACGACATCATAGGTAACCACGCCCCGACGGGCCAGTGTGAGCAGATCCTGAACGATGGCGGCCGCTTTCTGGCCGGAATCCCGTATGGTGATAAGAGGTCTTTGTAAAGAGCTGCCCTTGGGAAGACTTTCGAGGAGAAGGTCCGGATAGCTGACTATACCCGATAAAACATTGTTGAGATCATGGGCCACTCCTCCGGCCAACAGTCCCAAGGCCTCCATCTTTTTTGAGCGGTTTAATTGCTCGACGAGTTCATTTTTCTCACTCTCTGCAATTTTGACAGGGGTAATGTCAATATACGTTCCGACCGCTCGCAAGGCATTGCCCCCCTCATCCTTTTTGGTGATCCGACCTTGTTCCAGAACCCAGGTCACGGTTCCATTTTCACCAATAAGCCGATATTCTGCCCGGTAGTCTCCTTTTCGTCCGGCAATATGGTCTTTCATGGCCTGAGTAGCTTCACCCCAATCCTTTGGATGCGCCTTCATGGCAATGGTCTCCCTGGTAGGAGAAACCAGATTTGAATCAAAACCAAAGATCTGGCAGGCTCTTTTATCCCAGACCAATGTGTCATTTTTTAGGTTCCAGTCCCATAAGCCTTGTCCGGTGACGCTTATGGCCAGATTTAATCGTTCTTCACTCTCCTTCAATGCCTCCTGTGCTCTCTTCCTTTCCTGAATCATCCTGTTTGCCGGTTCTACAAGATGTTTGAACTCGGCATAATGAACCTTATTTTCGTCGATTTGAACCGCTTCGGATGCTGCCTTGACAAAAAATGAGGTAAAGGCATTGACATTGCTCCTCAGTTTGGAAAGAACAATCCTGGTTAGAAAAATGATGAGTGTAAGCCCAACCGTTAAAATAAACGCGGCATTCATAAGATGAATTTCAAGCCTTTTTTCCAGTTTATTCCGTTCTCGATTTTGGACTTGTTCGATATCATCGACATAAACACCGGCCCCGATCATCCATTGCCAATCCGGAACACTTGCGGCATAGCCGATCTTTTTACTTGGCTTTCCTGTCTCAGGTTTAATGGTACCTGTATACTGTAAAAAGCCGCCGTCTGGTTGTTGGGAAATCCGGATTAACTCTTGAGTCACCAGGAATCCACTGGGATCCCGAAGATTCCAGCGGTTCACTCCTATGAGTTTTTTAATATAATGGGCAAGCGTTGTTCCTTTGAAATCGTAAGCAAATACATAATTCGTCTTATCAAACCGAACCGTATTGATAAAGGTCAGGATCTTCTTCTTGATGTTCTTTTCTACCGTATCATAAGATTCTCTCACCCCGATGATCCATCCCGTGTCTTCAAGCACCTTGGCAAAGCCCAAATTATATACAGTTTCCGACGAATCTTCCGTACCTTGACTCTCCCATGAAATATAGCCCTCACCATTTTTCCTGATTGTCTTAAGGAGATCGTTGGAGGGATAATGATCGCTTTTGATCTTTGTAAGATTCCCACCTTCAAGAACGGGCTGATCAGACAAGAAGACAGCCTGTCCCTTTCTATCAAAAATAAAATGGGATTCACCGTTTTGCTTCAGGCTGATTGCCTGCAGATAATCTTTGATTAGAGGAATAATTTCGCTGCTTTTATTTTCATGATGGTCATGTTCATACATGGACTGTAATAAAGCAGCAGCTCGGTAGAGGTTGTCTTTGAGATCCTTTTTATTTTTTTCTTCTTGGGCGCTTCTCTCAAATTTTATATATTGAATTACTTGATCGACAACATTTTTGATCTTGTTTTTCTGCTCAGAAACATAGGATTCCTGGAGGATATGGGCTTCATCTTGGAATCCTCTCTGTTCAAACTCAACCCAAAAATATCCAATGCCCAAAGCCATCAGTATTGTTGCGCCTAACACACTGAAGAGTAAGGTCTGGTACAGGCTGTTTTTCATTCTGAACATCGTGCAGGTCTCCCTGGAGAACTCATCAAAAATGCGCAATAAATTACCTCAACTTTATCATCGTATTGCCTGTGAATGCAATGTTTCCTGCATGAAAATGATGCGGCAATACTAAAGACATTTACCGATTTCGATAAAAAATATGGTCAAACAACGTAATATAATAGACGCGATGCAACGTCCCACGAATATTCCCCTGGCGGAGAAGGTCAGGCCTCAATCCTTAGCAGATATTCTCGGCCAGAAGACACTTTTAAAGGAAGGAGCCCTGCTAAGAAATATGATTGAGCAGGATGATTACAATTCATTTATACTTTGGGGACCGCCAGGGACCGGAAAAACAACCATCGCCAGGTTAATTGAAAAGAAAACGGGCCACAGTTTCTGTTATTTCAGCGCCGTCCTCTCCAAAATCCAGGAGGTCAAGGACCTTATGGAACGCGCTGATTATCTGTTGCGGGCCGAAGGGAAAAAAACCATCGTCTTTGTAGACGAAATCCACCGTTTTAATAAAGCACAGCAGGATGCCTTTCTGCCCTATGTTGAATCCGGCGCGATCATTCTTTTCGGGGCAACTACGGAAAACCCGTCATTCGAGGTCATCCCTGCCCTTCTGTCACGTTGTCATGTGTTTGTCCTGGAATCCTTAGACGAGAAAGATATTTTGGAAATCTTGCGTAGGGCCTTGATCGCTCTGCCGGGTGAAAGAGTCTTCGACGAGATGGCCTTGCAAGAACTTGCGGTAAGAAGCGGTGGAGATGCACGCAGGGGCCTCAACCAACTGGAAATGGTCTATCGGACAGCCGACCGTGGTCAAAAGATTGATGTTGAATACGTTTTGAAAGCGATTTCCACAACCTCACTTTTTTATGACAAACAGGGTGAAGAGCACTACAATCTGATTTCCGCCCTGCATAAATCCCTGCGTGGGAGTGATCCGCAGGCTGCCCTTTACTGGTTGGCCAGGATGCTGGAAGCAGGCGAGGATCCCATGTATCTCGTCCGCCGGCTGACACGATTTGCCAGTGAAGATGTGGGACTGGCCGATCCAAATGCCCTTGTTCAGGCCATGGCGGTCAAAGAAGCTGTTCATCTCTTGGGCATGCCCGAAGCCAACACCGCCCTTGCCCAACTCACCGTCTACCTTGCCACCGCACCAAAAAGCAACGCCCTTTATACCGCC
Source organism: Desulfocapsaceae bacterium (assembly GCA_046704745.1). Classification (GTDB taxonomy): domain Bacteria; phylum Desulfobacterota; class Desulfobulbia; order Desulfobulbales; family Desulfocapsaceae; genus CAWGGS01. Next base: position 15,055 of record JBJKRL010000003.1, read on the forward strand.
TATAGTGCCGTCAAAAAGGATGCGGCGGCAACCAGTCATCTAAAGGTGCCGCTGCATATTCGCAACGCCCCGACAAAACTGATGGAAGAGCTTGGTTATGGAAAGAATTACCAGTATTCTCATGACTTCAAAGACAGGTATAGCTATCAAAAATATTTCCCTGACAAGATGCAAGAAAAACAATACTACACACCATCGGCATTTGGTTTTGAAAAAGAGATCAAAAAGCGGTTGGCTTGGTGGGAAGGATTGAAAAATAAGCAAATAGGCAAAGAACACCAGACATCAGAAGACAGCGGGCAGGAAAAAGAAGAGAAAGACGGCTAACCTGAAAAGATTAGTAATTCATGGATACCCCCGCCACAATTTTCATCCGGATCATGCCGGAGAAGGCATGAGGGTATGTCATACGGTTTTCACGTATTCACAGGCTTGAGGCGATTCTAATCCGCCGGCTAAGACCGGTCTTCAGGACGTGTTTGAAACGGTAGCCTTAATTGATAGGGAGTGCCGCTTGCGGCTATCAGGTTGGAAACAGTGATTCCCAGCAACCGCACTTTACGCCGGCCGGCCTCGGTTTCCAGTAATAATCGGGGTAGACAGGATTGTATATCCTCAACAGTGAATAACGGCGTGTTAAAGGTGGCGGAACGGGTGACGGTCCAAAAGTCATGATATCGGACTTTAAGTGTCAGCGTATAGCCGCCGAATTCATGCCTCTTAAGGCTAGCCGCCACAGACCCGGCCAATTTTGTAAGGATATCATAAATCATTTTCGGGTCGCCGATATCCTGGGCCATAGTCGTTTCACTACCAATGGATTTACGAATCCGGTTGCTTTTTACTGGTCTTGAGTCAATACCTCGGCAGATATTAAAGAAATATTCTCCAAACTTACCGAAATGAAAGGTAAGTTCTTCCATTGAAAAACGCCGCAGATCTCCTCCGGTTTTCACGCCAAGCCTCGCCATTTTTGACTCTGTTGCCTTGCCAACTCCATAAAATTTACCGATAGGCAAGGTAGTAAGAAAAGAAAGTACTTCTGAAGGCAAAATGATTGTAATGCCGTTGGGTTTATTCAGATCGGATGCGATCTTAGCAAGAAATTTATTGCAGGAAACACCTGCAGAGGCTGTTAGTCCGGTTGTTGTAAAAATTTGCTTACGGATCATTTCAGCCAATCGCGATGCTGATGGGTCTCCAAATAGATTTTCCGTAAGATCGAGAAAGGCCTCGTCCAGGGAAAGTGGCTCCACCAGATCGGTATATTCTTGAAATATTTCCATTATCTGGCTCGATATTTCCTTATAGCGGCCAAACCGCGGAGCAGTGAAAATCGCTTGGGGACAGAGTCTGACGGCCTTGGCACAAGGCATGGCTGAGTGAATGCCGAATTTACGGGCTTCATAAGAGCAGGCCGCAACCACCCCCCGGCTGTCCGGTCTGCCGCCAACGATGACTGGTTTCCCTCTCAAATCAGGATTGTCCTGCTGTTCAACGGAAGCGAAAAACGCATCCATATCGATATGTACAATTTTTCTTTTGCTGTTCATACACCCTAAAGATTCACAACCTGGTTTTTCAAGCGGCCTACTCCCGTTTTGAAAGCCTAAATCCCTACTTTTATAATGTCATAAATTCCATTTCCACTCCATGAAATTTAGGAAATTTTCAATAACACTAAAAAGTGTATTCAAATTTATTGACTAGTGATCTATTTTTTGTAATATATTCATGAATGAAAGAATTTGTTAATGTCTTGTTTACCTTGGAGTGTTAGAGTTTAAGATATTTTGCATCTTGCAATATGGAGATTTGTGCCTAAAATCAAGCTCGTTAAGAATCATATTCCAGGAATAAAGGCGGCATTGGAGCCTGCTCTGTCTCCGAGGATAACATTTTTGCATTATGCAAAGTTTGAGCACAAAGACCGTATCGGAAGATTAAACCAGTTGTACGTGAGCGAAAGGTTTAGTACCGAAAAGTGTAAATTACAGGAGATATGCTTTAATAATGGGGATGTTAAAACATACCTCCAGCAGCAACAAGGTCGAATCCAGATTCGGTCGTTTCTTTTTAATGGCGCTTGATGGTTTTAAAACTATAACCGGGAGGGATGATCATGGAGGAGCAGTTTAATTTGAGTGGGAATGAAAACTTAAAACCCGCGTATGTCAAGCCGCAGACAGACAAACACGAACCTGTAAAAGTCATCCAGGGATCTGGGAGTTCTCATAGCTATTCCTATTATTATTCATACTGCGGCTACCTCTACTACATAGCTCTATACTATTATTAGGCTGGCACCTTTCTGAATCGAGAAGTTATTGGCAATAGCCAAGTGCAACTGCAGAGGTAAATGGAAAAGCTCGTCTCATTTATTCTGCATCTTGGAGAGAACAAACCTTAAACTTTGAGGGGAGAAAAATGGAGAAAAAAGAGAACAAAATCCTAACAGAAATAGAAAAATTGAAATATACAAAGCCGGACACTAAAAAGCATGAGCCGGTCAAAGTTATCCAGGGATCAGGTGGATGTGGATATCTTTACTACGTCGGTCTTTACTACTATTAATCAGAATTTGATGAGATTGTTAACACACTTGAAAGCGGCACAGGACATCCCTCAATAGGTGTTAACAATCTCAAGTAAGACAGTCTTTTTCGTAAATCGGCAAGTTGTTGGTCTGGATATCGTCAGTTATCCTGGAAGGTACGGCACGCTCTTGTTTCACAAGATAAGGAGGGCTGCTTCTTCTTATTACCATAGAGACTGCCACAGAGTCCGGTTAACCAGGATAGCAGGTTTGGACCATGGCGCATTATATCGATTTTGGACATTGGCAAATCGAAATCAATTGTAACTATCAACCTGTCTTAGAAGGATTACGAACGAACTTCGGTTCACGGTTTTCAAGTGATTTTCATCAAGACAAAACGCCGCTGACATGCAGTATTTTCTATGATGAAAAAGCCTATAACCAGCTTCTTGCAGATATCAAATTTACCGGACCAAGGGTCGAGGTAAGCCAGACCGTCGTCCTTGACTACGCTTTGGACGGCGAGATGACATGGCTTAAGTTGACCGGCACCGCCATTATCGCCTTCAACAACAAAATGCCGACCCAAGCTCAGGTCTGGCTAGCTCCCTATACCACATCACCCGAAACAGCCGCTCCTTCTGAAATACCATGTCCAGAGGCATTCGTATATCCGCTGCTGGCCGAGTGGATGAGAAATTTTGATGCATGCCTGGTACATTGCGGTGCAGTGGCGATAAACGGTAAAGCCGTTATTCTTTCCGGCCCGTCAGGGAGCGGCAAATCAACCCAGGTATTGCGGATGTTATTGGCGGGTGTCGACTTTTTAGCTGACGATTTGGCAATCTTGATAAAAAAGGACGGTCACACGCTTTTTTATCCCTTGCGCGAGGTTGCCAATGTCCATGTGGGAAGTATAAACACCTTCCCTGAATTGGAGTTCATCAAAAATGCCCCCCTTCGAGGAGATGGTAAATTTCTTGTAAGCATTCCCGAATACTTTCATCAAAATGCAGTCGGGAGTTATCCTTGCCAAATCGTGTTGCGACTCTATCCGGATAAAAAGCCATGGATCAAGCCCTGTGAAAAAGATCATTATCTGGACCATCTTCATAGAATGGCTTGGTTTTCTTCCAGACCTGATGGTAATATAACGCACTTCTGGCTGCTCACCGATTGGTTGATGAATTGTGAACAGTGGTGCGTTTCACAAGGATATTTAGCACACCACTTAGACGAATTGTTGAATCGCTTGCGCAGCCTTCAACCATAACCTACGTTCATGCAGACAATTCAAGAACTCTTCCTCCACTTGGTGAACACTTCATCAAGATTTTCCAAAGAGATACGTTTGGTTGATTCCCTTGTTCGTGTCCATAGCAGCAGTATGGCCTATTTGGAAGAGCTGAAAAGATCTTTTCAATGTACAACATTACATGAAGAAATCATTGCCGTTCCCTGTGATAATACCTGTGTGGTAGAAAGTTGTGAAAACTGCCTTCAATGGCAGGATCTTCTCCCTGCAGATCCCATCAGAATCCAAGAGGATCCTTATGTGGGAGATTGCAAATTTTATAAAGTTTCCGACGGATTTATACTGCTTCAAACTCAGGGATGGATCGTTTGCCGATCGACAAATGGTCAGATAATATTTCTGCTGAACGGTTCTCTGGAAACTGAGGATAAAAACCGATGGCCCAACACCACTGGGTTATCTTGCATCCTTTTCAGCGAGGTTTTAGCTCATTCGAATAAATGGCTCGTCCATGCGGCAGGCATTGGCTATAACGGCTCCTGCCATCTCTTTACGGGTCTATCCGGAGCAGGAAAAACCACTCGCGCCCTCGCCCATACAGAGGGTGGCCGCTCATTTTTCGGAGACGACATGGTTGTGATTGGCAAGGGTAATGATGACCAATGGTGTGTGTGGCCGTATTGGCGTCCTCTGCATATTACTCGTCATACTCATGAATTATTACCTACCTTAAAAAGCTGCGATGGACCACTCAACTCACGAGATAAAAATACCATCGATATCACCCATCTTTTCGATATAACTCCTCCGCCGGTCACTCCTCTGAAATCTATTTGGTTTTTGACCCCGGACGAGGAAACACAGCCGCACTCTCTGGATCACAGAAAGGCCTTTGCACTCTTGTCTCGTACTTTTATGCACGGATTCTGGCCTGAAACAACCCAAGCCAATCTGGAAGCCCTTCTCGATATTGTTTTTCAAGTACCGGTGTTCATCCTGTCTCGATCAACGCCGTTACCGCAAATGATAGATGAACTCTATGAGGAAATCAGATCGACTCATTTTTCTTCTCTCTGACATAAAGAAAATAGGAGAGGTTTATGCCCAACTTGATGATCACAACCTATTGTAATTTTTCCTGTAAATATTGTTTCGGACGGGAGATGATCGGTTCGCACCACCCCAAAACTCATATGAGTTGGGAGATGTTTCTCAACCTGGTTAACTGGATAGAAAAAGCTGAAATCCCAGAACTCAGTATCCATCTCATGGGAGGCGAACCGACGCTCAATCCTCTATTTTTCAAGATGCTTATGGAAATATTGGATCGTAAGCGGACCGTCCTTGTCTTTTCCAACGCTGCTACGCAACTTGATCCAAAACAATTACAAGAGGTTGCGACAAAAAAAGTGCATTGGGTTATCAACTGTAACCACCCTTCGGAATACAAGGAACGTCAACTCGAATATTTAAAGAACAATCTCGCCATCCTCGGTAAGAATGCTAGCGTGACTTTCAATGTTACAAGTGGCAACATGGATTACGATTATGTCTTTGATTACATAAAGACCTACGATTTGGATCGAAGAATCAAAATAGGTGTGACCCTTCCAACGCTTAATCACAACAATGAATTTGCCCAGTGGGAAGAATTTCCCGCCATTGCCGATCAAATTCTGAAATTACACGAAGCCATCAGGGCCATTAACGGTCACATCGATTTTGAATGCGGAGTCCCTTTGTGCGTCTTCACCGATGATCAATACAAAAAGCTTGAAAATCCCCTTGTCAGCCATTGTAACTCAAGGCTCGATATTACCCCTTGGGGTGAAGTGATTAATTGCCTGCCGCTCTGCAAAATGGCCAGGATCTCCTACGATCGTTTTCCCCACTATGGCGAAGCAAGGGACTGGTTTGCAAAATTACTTATGCCTTACCGCCAGGTTGGCAGTTCTGCCGACTGTCTGACTTGCAACAAGCATGTCGAGCACACATGCAATGCATGTTATGCCTACGGTATCGCGCAATTCAACAAATTGCCCCTCCCTGCATTACCCGGTGAGGCAGCATAGGACGGTTGTGAATAAAATATCTCTATTTTTGTATGCCAGTTAACAAGGGTTATTTCGTTTAGCAATGCGAGCAATCCTGTAATGAACACCCCCAAAAGGGGTATAAGCCCAGCGGAAAAGATCTGGATAAATACCTTTCACTAAATTCATCCTGAAAAAACAAGAAATGAATTTTTAAGGTACTAAAGAACATGGAGAAAATAGTATGTGGAAAGTTAAAGAACATGTTGTGTGGCGTAAGAAAAATGATATGCTGGTGGTGCTTGATACGTTGAGCGGGCATTATTACACACTCAATCCAGTTGCAATGACTCTTTGGTTGGGGTGTTTTGCTGAAAATAAGTCACTTGAAAGTGTCATCAGTGATCTTTCGGAAAAGTTCACGGACGTCCCTGATCCGCAGCAACTGAAACAAGATTGCCTTGAATCCATCGAATATTGGCACCAGGAAAGCCTCATCGAAAAAAATTCCGATGCGGCGGCATCATAATACTCTATTGCATTGTAGAAAAAGCAAGTTACCAAGATAAATCAAGATAGGACAGGATATCTATTCTTCTACAGGGGAAGAAGTGAATTCGACGCGACTCTCAGAACGATATTTAGAGCACTTCCGTTTTACGGAAAAATACAAAGAAAACGGCCTTTATCCATATTATCGGGCTATTCAACAATCATCGGGCAGTGAGGTGGTTGTTGGTGGAAAAAAAATGATAATGGTGAGTTCCAACGATTACCTCGGCCTCACCCATGACAAACGGGTAATAGAAAAGACCTCGGAGATGCTCAACTATTTCGGCACAGGAGCCGGTGGATCGAGACTGCTCTGTGGTAATCTTGAACTCCATGAACAATTGGAAAGGGAACTGGCTGAGTTCGTTGGAAAAAAACACGCACTGGTATTCCCATCCGGTTTTACAACCAACCTTGGCTCAATTTCCACTTTGCTGACGAAAAAAGATATAATCTTGTATGATCGTGAAAACCATGCCAGTATTTTTGATGCATGTAAACTGTCAAAGGCACAGATAGTACCCTTTGCCCGAGATAATGTTCAAAATGCTCTACAAAAGCTGCAAAATACTCAGTACGAGGAAGACGGCATCGTACTCCTAATAACAGAAGGTGTTTTCAGCATGTCGGGTAGTATTGTTGACTTGCCGTCCTTTATTGATTTAAAAAAACAAATCCCTCATCTTTATGTTTATCTTGACGATGCGCATGGTATCGGAACCATGGGAAAGTCAGGACGGGGGGTTGCCGCCCATTACAACCTCCAGGATGGTGTTGATTTTATAATGGGCACTTTTAGTAAATCACTAGGCTCCATCGGTGGCTTTATCTCTTTAAATGACGACTACATTGCCGAGCATCTGCAACACACCACCCGGACAATGATTTTTTCAGCCGCACTACCGGCAGGCAATGTCGCCACGGTCCTTGCCGCTCTGCAGATTATTAAAAACGAACCCGAACGAATTGTAAAGCTCAAGGAAAATATTTCATTAGTTCGAAAGGGTTACCGAGATATCGGACTTGATGTAGAAGATACCACCTCTCCGATCGTTCCAATAGATATCGGAAATGAAGATAAGGCAATGCTGATTAGCCGTGAACTTTTTGACAATGATATCTTTGCATTGCCTGTCATATTCCCAGCTGTACCTCGGAGAAAAGCAATTATCCGCACATCGTTTATGAGTACGCATACAAAGGAACAACTCGAATACTTCCTGCTAACCTTACGAAGTGTTTTAGAAAAACACGGAATTCCGAACTAAAGTTCTAAACCGAGGTCTTCTCTTTGCAAGATCTACAATGGTAAGCGGGAGGACAATGAGCAAACGCAGCACAGTATCTTGTAAAACGATACTCAAATCATTCCAGATTGTCGCCCCCCATCCCTGGATTACCTGGAAACTCATATCACTTCAGTTACATAAGTGGTTTTTTCCGTTGCTAAATTTCCATGTATCAGAAGGACAAGCCGGTAAAATCCATCAAGTAAGTATCAGGATAACCGATATTTGTAATCTCCGATGCCATACTTGCGGACAATGGGGGGATCATGGCTTTATGCATGGCCGCAATCTCCTTGAACAAAAACAGGCGGAGGTTTCTCCTGAGAGATATCTTGAAGTATTTGATGATCTTGTGCTCAATGGATATCGACCCAATATCTATCTCTGGGGCGGCGAGCCGATGATGTATGGGGGAATACTTCGCATAATCCAAGGCGCAACCCGACACGGTCTCCCGGTATCAATTGCCACCAACGGATACTCTATTGCAGATCACGCTGATCAGCTCGTTAAGATCCCATTATTTTTATTGCAGATTTCTATAGATGGCCACAACAAAGAGATTCATAATGCCATAAGACCTTCTGCAGCAGGCGGTGATTCCTTTACCGCCATCGAGACCGGTCTTCTGGCCTTAAAGGAGGCACGGGGAAAAAATCGATCAAGGCTTCCTGTCATTGCATCCCTTACAGTTATATCAAAACACAACATTGGTCATTTGATTGATATCTTCAATAAATTCAAGAATACTGTCGATGTCTTCGTCTTTTATCTCTCATGGTGGATCGACGAAATCAGTGCCGAACAACACGATGATGACTTTACCAAACGTTTCGGGTTTCCACCCAAGCTGCATTGGGGGTGGGTTGGCAACTGGCGTCCTGATGATTTTGTCACCCTCTCGTCCCAACTGACAGAGCTCAAAAGACTATCACAATCGCTAAGGGGGCCGGCGGTAACAATCCTTCCGGATATTTCCTCAGTAGAAGATCTAAAACGATATTATACAGATCATTGTGAAACATTCGGATTCAAAGAATGCATTTCAATCTTCCAAGCTGTCGAATTGGACAGCAACGGCAACTTGTCTCCCTGTCGAGACTATCATGATTATATTGTTGGAAATATTAAGCAGAAGAACCTGACTGAATTATGGAATTGTGAAAAATATCGGTTATTTCGCAAGAGTCTCCGGTCGGAAGGACTCATGCCGGTCTGCACGAGATGCTGCGGGTTGATGGGCTACTAATATCAATGAATAAACTCCATGGCTCTTAGCAGATCGTTGTGCCCCATCTTAGACTCAAGCTCATCAAAGGAGCCGACATTAATAAGCTCCCCGTCCGCAAGAGAATAGATGCTATCGGCTTCTTTCAATACACTCGGTCTGTGCGACACGAGAACAACGGTTTTATCCTTAAGCGACATAATGTTTTCATAGATCTTCCTCTCGGTTATCAGATCCACATGGGCTGAGGATTCATCAAGAATTATGATGGGTGCATTACGAACAATTGCCCGTGCCAGGGCAATGCGTTGTCGTTGCCCCTCGGAAAGGTTGGTCCCTTCATCACCGACCAATGTGTCGTAACCGTCTGGGAGGCTCATAATGAAATCATGGGCACAGGCAGTTTTTGCAGCAAAAATTATTTCTTCCCGGGTCGCAGAAGATCGGCTGTAGGCGATATTCTCGGCTATGGTCATGTAAAAAATCACATTTATTTGGGGAGAATAGCCAAAGAGATTTCGCAACGACAGCTTTTCAATCTCTATAATATCTCTTCCATCCAAAAGGATTTTTCCCTCTTGCGGGACCAAAAGACCGAGCATCAGATTGATCAATGTGGTCTTTCCGGCCCCGCTCATTCCCATGAGTGCGATTTTATCTCCTTTTTTCAGCCGAAGATCGACATTCTCCAGGACATCCTTATCGGACTGATATCTAAAGGACACTTTGTTAAAAACAAGAGCATCTTCAAAAACGGCAGGCTTATCACCGATTTCCGGAGCATTTTGATCTTTTTCCAAGAGCTGAAAGATCCTGTCACAGCTCACTGCTGCCCGTACCAACGTGTTCATAATTCCGCCGATTTTCCCTATCTCCCCAAAAAAATAAAACATCAGCCAGGAAAATCCGACAAGAGTAGAAATTTCCAAAGAATGTGATTTGGTCAGGAGGTAAAAGGCAAACCAGCAGACAAGACAGATAATAAAATTATTGCAAAGAGAGATGGTGAAATTAAAACAACTTGCCCAAAAATTATTATTTACTTGTAAATGTAAGAACTTGGCAAGCAATCCATCAAACTGTTTATTTTCTTGCTGTTCTCTGGCGAACACCTTTATCAAAAGCATTCCTTTGAGAGTATCCAATATATGACGAGAAAGCAGAGCATTCTGTTCCTGCAGGGATATCGAACTCTCCCGTAATCTTTTTGAGAAAGGTTTATTGGCTAAGAAGGAGAGGGGGCTTATGACAATTGCAAAAAGAGTCAATCTCCAATCCAGACTGAACATAATTCCAATGCACCCTATTATCACCAACGGAAGGTAGAGAGTTTCGGAGAGAAAAATCGTTGTCCCTTCAACAAACCAATGAATATCAAAAGTCATCCTGGAAACCTTTTCGCCCATGGGTTGGGTGAAGTAATCGATTATATTCTTCCCCAGGTAATGATTGAGAATTCGTTTTTGCAGGTTCTGAGATATCTTAATTGAAATATATTGGGCAATAAGGGAACGTAACAACTGGGATAAAGAGAGGACTGTCAGCAAACAGAAGCTGAGTAAAGGCAACCAGATAAGCACACCGTAATGTCCGCGTTGAATTTCTTTTGTCAAATATTTCAATACAAAAGGAACTATAAACCCGATCAGTAAGGTAAACAGACAGATTATCTGATTTACGACAACTATCTTGAGATTGCCTTTTAATTCGCTATATATACGGAGTAAAGGGCCGATAGAGGAGAGTCTAAATCCGCCAGGAAAAATATTTGCTGTTTTATTTTCGCGAACTTCCATTCTTATTCCTTTCCCTGCAGGTCATGTAGGAGAGTATCCAGGCGAGAGGCAGCAATATGGAGGCAAAGATCGGCCGAAGCAAAAAATCGACCCAGGGTATCGGTTTTTTGACACCAAAAGAATTCCGGAACCTGTTTAGTGTGCAGTGCGTTCCAAAACCGAAACGGGTATCAGTTGGATCGGCAATGATATAAAAGCTCACGAGTCCTACAAAATAGGCATAGGCTTTTTGTCTGAAGTTCTTATGATAAATACCGAACTTACCGCTAATAATGTTGTCGGGATCCACTAACTGCTTCATCATGGAAGAGTTCCAGGCCGGCAAGGGTTTGGCCAACAGCGGAAAATCAGGATCAATATATTTCCGGCAGAATTCACTCGTCGCTGCTGCAGCATTTTTTAATCCTAGATTCTTCAACTCGCCTTCAACAAGGTCATAATCGATATGGGTATTGTTCCTGACAAGAACAGCCAGGTCTAAAAACCAAAAAAAACGGCTGAAAAGATGATGAACCGCCATATGTTGGATAAGAAAAACCAAATGAAGAGATACATTTGGTTGCAAAATATCTTCTGCAGTTCCCGGAACTTTCAGCAAAGTCTCCCTATTGCGCAAGAGGAATTCGAAGAGAGGTTCTCCGGGAGGATCCAGCAAATAGCGGAATTCCAACTCCCAGTTGTTGTATAAAAAACTGACACATTCGCTTTCCCCCATTCTCTCAAACAGATGCTGTTCCGTGGAGGATTTGATGTGCACGCCTTTAAGCTGTTCGCAGAGCCGAAAGACACTATCTTTGGAATCGGTAAAAAAATCGATGTCCGAAAAAGATCGGGCGCCGGTATCCACATACCCTTGTTGAACAATTGCCGGACCCTTGAATATGATTACCGGAATACCAAGTTGTTTTGCGGCATTTCCAACAGCCTTACAACATCTATACGTCTGTTCAAAATGCATCTGGGTGCTGAAATAACGGCGCGCTACTTTTTGCTTATATGGTTCCGGGATGTCGCACAATTCATCCAATACCATCGATCCCAGAATACCACCGAGGCCGTTTCTATCAATATATTCCCATAAAACCGGCCAATTACAGCCTTCATCAAAAGACAACGGCGTGCTCTGGTACCAAGCAGACAGTAAATCAAGTAATCCTTGTTGCTCGTACCGTTGTAACGCGGGAAGATGAGATGTCTGCCAACTCTTCAACCTTCCTCCCGAATCTTTGCGGATATCCCAGCAGTAGTCGAGGTATTGCCCTGTTCGGGGCTTGCCGCAGAGAACCATTCACTTAAATTATGTTCCAGACAGCCAGTACTGCAACAGCTGACTAGAAGACTCCGGCAGGAAAAGGTCTCGGATTGATAACACATTCCGGAAAAAGGAGTAGACCATTTATCAAATTCTTTTACGATATCAATAAAATTTGACTTTTCAGTGATTGTGGGAAGTGCAGGAAGATTTAAACGGAAACAAGGTCTTAGACTCCCATCAGGAAAAAAAACCATGGGTTTTTGGCATGTTGCAATCGGCCATATGAGAGGCTGGGCTGCAAGATCACCGAGTTGCAGTCGATTAAAAAGGCAGAGCTTGAGCCCGCAGGCAAACTCCATTTTTATAGCTGTGGGTGATATCCTCTTGATAAGCTTTACAATTTCATCTGCCCATACCTGGTATTGTTCAGTGGGAATATATGCAGGTCCGGACAACCTGTGTTTCCAGCCAATACCGAAACGAATTTTTAAAGGCTTTTGATACACCTCCAACGCCTTGTTCAAATTTTCACAAGAGGCATCCTGGTTTTCCAAGGGCAGGAAAAAAAAGACAGTCTCAAAATCCGCTAATTCATGCAAAAGAGGATGGTTTTTCCCTTGCGCCAGTGAAACTTCAATGGGAAAATCTTTAGGAAGGAAATCCCAGATAGGCAAGTCTGTATCTGAAGAACTCAAGCAGAGTGTAAGCGGTAAACCTCTCTTTTTTGACTCGGAGACCAACCACTTGAAAGAATCCACGGATTGTTGTGAACTCGCATGACAATAGATGGGAATTTTTTGGTCCGCCGGGAGTTTCTCGACAATGCGTTGAAGAGAATCCAGACTCATCACCTCAAATGGCGCATCCATGTAATCAGGTGTGTTCAGAATAAGTTCCATCACAATTCACCAAGCAAAAATATATTTAATTCAACTCTATGAAAATCCACAGGTTAGAGAGGATTTCCGGTCTATGTATTTACGAAACAGCTATTTATGCAGGTGTGTCTTGCATTGTTGGAATGCAGTATTTGGCAAAAGAACGGCTTAAGCATCCACCGCTACAAGAGGTGGAGACCAAATTCCCACACATTTGACACTCTTCTGTATTCCCTTTGACTTGTAAGGACTGCCATTTTTGGGTGAAATATTTTTCCAGTTCTTTTAACGAAGCAAAATCGGTGAGCTTCACCCCGGGTTCAACTGAGAAAGGAAAGCATCTCCACGCCATAAGCTGAGGCCCTATGTCGATAACAGGTTTACAGGCAAACAGGAAAAATGTTCCGCATTCAGCCAAAATCCCCAACTCTTCCTGGGTGAATGAACAGGCGCGGAAACCACAATCAAACCCTATTTTGATTCCATTTTCGGCAAGATCTTCCGCCATACGTACCAATCTGGAACTTGCTGTTTTCAAGTCTTTTTCTTGAAGGTAGGTATTGCCCATACCTTTTATCGGTTGGGCAATGCCGATTCGGATTTGGCGATTAAGGCCCCATCCCAGTATTGCTTCTTTTAGATAGTCCCAGCTGAAATCCGGTTTGTAGACATTGAATGATAATGTAATTTGTTCCCTGAAGAGCGTACAGTTGGTTTCGACCTGTTTCCACTCCTTGCTGTTATAGGTATCAGGCATATTCAAGTTAAGAATAATACGTATGTTTCTTGGTGCCAGACCATGAATTTTTCTCAGCGCTGAGGTGGTCCCGTTGGTAAAAATCTTGATCTCAAACCCACGTTCGTGTGTTTGCTCGACAATCTCCTTAAATTTTGAGTGCAAGGTCGGTTCCCCCCCTAACAGAGAAACAACATCCACTCTTGGATCTAAATATCTGTAAATAGTTTCTAGTTCATCCCAGCTCATTTCCCAATTGGCACGCGTCGTCCCGGCCTCGATTTGGGCCAAAGCAAAGCAATAAGGACAATTCCTATTGCAGATATTCGTCAATAATAGATTCGGCAAAGTATTGAACTCCTATTTTGTTTGCATTGCGTCTTATTTTGTGTAAGCTTTTCTCGGACATTAAACAGGATTTGTACAAATAATGCTATGATAACTTATGGTTTTTTGAATTTCTTCTCATGAAATACTATTTAAAAATCCCGTTGTCGTCCCTTTTCTTTCCAGCTCGAAATGGCGTCGAATTTCCTGAGACTGATTGTACTCGTTGAATATCTTTGCGAACAAGGCGAAGCCAACAATCCCGCCCTTTGGCCTTTATCCAATTTTCCCGCAGAAAAGGATCAACCCGAAAGTATTCCTCAGTTTGGACATCCACCAGTACCGGCTGCGTACGGGTTATCAAACACCTTCTGCAGATTGCTGGACGTTTTTTGCTTTTATATATGGTCTGTTTTCTAAATTTCCGTAATATTTTTGCATTATACAGGCCAATCAATGAATCTTTTGGAAATGTCCCCAGGGCAAGCTTCCCATGTATATCGAAGGAACAAGGACTGATTTTCCCGTCCCACGACACGAAAATATTCTGCAAGGCCACAGAACACGTCTTGGGACGTAAATCAATGGAATGGATTTCCTCCTCCAGGACATGCTCAGGCCAAGGTTGATACGACCAAAATTCAATGTTTCTCACTCCTGGAAGATCGATCCATTTCTTAAGAAACTCCCTGGTGTTTATACCTTTTCTCCTGACCTTATCGGGAAATACAAGGCAGCGAATCGTAACCAGATTATCGCATCCCTGCCATATTTTTATCGCTTCTTCTATCCGTTCGTCCACTTGAGGAGAAAATTGTTCGTTGCGGCATGCTTCCCAATTTTCCGGAGTGATGGCGGGGTGTGATATAACCAGGCGTTTAAGACCGGCATCGCGTAATTTACCGGAAAGTACCGGGGTAAGGAGATCCCCATTTGTTACGATCTCGGTTGCCAACCTTTTTTTTGTCAGTTCTTTTACCATGTTGGCTATTTCAGGGTGAAGAAGCGGCTCACCAAGAGCATGAAGACTCACCATTTCAGGGCGCAGCTTTTCAGCTTCATCCGCCAGTTGGATGAAGACATCCCATTTCATAAACCCATGTTGTATCTTGGTCAGCGATTGGGCTGCCCCACAAAAAAAACATGCCCTGTTGCAGGAGTTTGTCGGTTCAATCACCAACCTGTATAAAGGCCCTTGTTGAAAACCGAAGAGATAGAGCATGGTATTGCCGAGCAGCGTATTATGAGACATGTTCCCGCAATATATTTATTTGTGCGCAGATGATCTAAATTTCCTTTTCATTTGAATTGTAATAAAACAGGGGGCGAATATGCTGAGATAATATGCTTTTTTAAAAATTGACGGCAACCACGATAACGTATCTTCAAGAGTACGTCCAAGCTGAGCCGATAATTGCGCCACGACCGGATCCGCACCTACCCAGAGATGCTTCCCTTTTTGGTCAATAAAATCTACTATGCCGACAATATCCTGCTCATCAACAGGAACATCGAAAAAATGCAGGGTGTCGCCTTTGGTGATCCATTTTCCTTTATCGGTGTCAAAACGGATCAGTCTATGGGCAACAAGTTTTTTGCCATCAGGAAAAACTGCAACTTGACCAACCTCCAATCTCTCCCGACTCAAATTCATCCGGATTCGACAGCCCGGCCAGAAAAGCGGCAACATGCTATACCCGCTGGCATCAAACCAAATAACAGTAACTCCTTGTGATATGAGAGAAATATACTCTTTAACGCTCTCGCCATCCGACTTTGAGTGCATAGACTTTCGAATAACTTCGTATTGTTTCATACCTACTCGTTTCGATGACAGCTTTGTAAACACCCACTTGAGAACGGCGTATTCAATACCTTAAACTCTCATATCGCCCTTACAGTCTAAGGGATTTTTACTGGGGCGTATTATCCGAAAATCATTATTGGCGCAAAAGGTGGTTTCCAAAAATCCGGCTTTCATTTCTTGTTGTTCCCTCAAGGGGAGTAAAAACAGGCCTGCATGGTCCATGTCATGCTGGTTTATGTGGTAAAAGCCAACAAAAAAACATAGAAAGGAAAAGAGCTGACAAATCTCTCCATCAACAAAAAGTGGCCTGACCTGGCATTTATATCCTATTGAATTTTCAATATATAAATCGAGTTATCCTCACAAGGACCCAATATATTTAAATACATATAATAAGTCAATAGTGAATACGAAACTTAGTTATAGTATAGTGGGTAATCCAATAAAACGTTTAAGTATATTCCTTTTCTTATGATGAAGAAAAGGATATGGAACAGTTAATTTTTCTGCCGAGTAATTAAATGAGTTTTCACAGATGCCCCTCCCCTTTCAGCTTTGTATGGCAAAAATCCGATCTCAATAATGAGATCTTAAATACCTGTAAAGAGAATGAGCCCCGCATCATAATTGATTTTTCTCATGAGCCTGCATTGGAGTTACTAAATTTCGAAGGTATTGCACCGGGGATAGATATAAAACTATCAATTGATCAGTTCCTTGATCCAAAGCTTAAAAACTTCAATAAAAAAGGAAGGGTTGGAGCAATATGGCTTGAATATTTTCCCAGTCTTCTCACCTGTGATAACGAGACCTTTACCCAGCGGTTAGATTCCTTCAGTTTCGTAAATATCATAACCGGAGATATCGATTTCATTACTTCTTGTTTCGCCAATAAGAGAAAAAACTGCGGAATAGCCCTTAAAGGATCGGAGTCTTCGGGTTTTGTCGGCTCCGAAACACTTTTGTCACTGGTTTGTTTAGCGGAAAAACTTGCCGAACTTTACTCGTTTCAACCTCCTGTACATGTTTGGGGAGGAGTGGGAACTCCTGAAGCGGCGGCAGCTCTTCTTCTAAGTGGAATTCAAAGTATTGTTTTTGAAAGTTTGCATTGGCTTACAAAGGATTTCACCCAAAAATATCCCCTTGCCGCCGAAAAGCTCTCACAACTCCGGGTTGAGCATACAGGCTTGAACAGGATTTCCCAACAGTTGAATTACCGATCCTTTGACAAGGGAAACAACAAGGCTTTTGCTTCATTGACGGCATCTCAAACCGATGATGAAATCGCCAGGTTGCCAAAGATTATAGACGAAATCTCTTCGTCATCCGTATATCCTTTGCAAAGCCGTTTTCAAAATACCCAGCTCATCCCCATGGGGATAGAAACCGCCTTTGCCCGCCTTTTCCGGCAAAGATTCGGAGAAGATTTCAAAACCGCTGTCCAACATTTCTCAAAAGATGTGGATCGACTGCTCAAGGCGGCACCCCGCATGCTGTCTGAATTTTTTTCAGGGACCGTCACGTCGGAATTGGGGATCCGGTATCCCTTCATTCAGGGCGGGATGGCCTGTATTACGGATGTACCTGAATTTGCCCTCTCAATTGCCAGGGCAGGTGGCCTTCCTACCATCGCTTTCGGGATGCAACCCATCAAGTTAATTGAAGACAAATTTTCAAACCTGCATAATGTCATGCAAGGGTTTTCCTATGCAATCAATGTCATCGCTTTACCTGAAAATCCTTTTCGGGACGCGCAACTCTCGTGGATTTTACAAAATCCGCCCTCTTTTGTTGTTATATCGGCTGGGGATCCTTCCTTTGCCTTACAATTTCAAGAGCACAATATACCTGTAATTTTTGTCACCTCAGACATCGATTTACTCCAGCTTGCCTGGCAACGCGGGATTAAATATGTTGTCTGTGAAGGACACGAGGCTGGCGGCCATATCGGCGAGTTGTCTTTATTGACTCTGGCTCAGGCCGTTCAGGAGATCAAATATAACGTTTTATCAAACAAAAATGACGACAGGCAAAGAAGGCTAATTCTGGCAGGTGGTATCTTCAATCGGATGTCGTTGTTGCGTTCGGTTCTGCTGGGCGCCGACGCTGTTCAAATGGGAACGGTATATCTGGCAACCAGAGAAATCGTTGCAAATGGAGCATTGGGGAAACTGTATCAGAAAATGATTGTCGATTCAGCAGTAGGTGACACAGTTATTACCGGAGCATCGGTGGGCTTGAGGATACGCTCTCTTGTTTCACCGAAGATAAAAAAACTTCTGCAGATTGAAAAAGATCACACTTCGCATCAAACAGATGACCCTTCTCTCCGGTATACGATTGAGAAAGAGAGTGGAGGAAGTCTTTATAAGGCTGCGCGCGGACTGGATCCTTCTACAGGCAACCAACTCTCGGATGAAAAGTGCCTTGAGGAAGGTCAATTTATGAGCGGAGCCGTCGCCGGAGTTATTTCCAAAGTGGATACTGTTGGTGATTTCCACGCTCAATTGGCAAACGAGGAGATCACTCCCCTTCTGAGAAGAGAGCGCGGTGAAATCAAAAACCTGGCAGATGTAGATTCACAAAACGAGAAAGATCGGATTGCCATCACCGGCATGGCCGTCGTCAATGCACTTGGCCAGAGTCCGGAGGAGGTCTGGGATGCATGCCTACAGATGAAAAGCGGCATCCAAAATGTTCCAATCTCGCGGTGGGATCATAGCAAATACTATTTGCGATCAAGCAATCCAAAGGGAAAGACCTACTGCGGAACAGGGGCCTTTGTCTCTTTAGAAATAACCCGTAAAGACCTCGGGGTCTCACCACACGATTTCAAAACGATGACGGACTCAACGAAATTGACGATGTGGCTTGCAGAGAAGGTTATTCAAGACTCCAATATCCTCTCCTCTTCTATTCCCAGGAATCGGATAGCCGTCATTGTTTCCCAGAACTCGGGGGAAATGGGAAGCACGGCGGAAGATCTGACCCTGTATGTGGTCGCAGACCAGCTGGCTCACTCAATCCAGGAATATCTCAGTCTTACTCCACAGCAGGTCAAAGAGGTAGAGGGAATTATCAAGGCTGGTAGAATCGTTATCGATGATACCACACTTTTAGGCAGGCTCAACTGTACTGCCGGAGGATTCATCTGCAATAAATACGGATTTACAGGCCCAAGCTATTCGGTTTCCGCAGCCTGCGCCACAGGACTGGTGGCCCTTTACAGCGCTATCCAGTTGATGCAAAACGATGTAATCGATGCTGCCCTCGTGGGTGGCGGAGAAGAATTGCTCCATCCTGCATCCTATCTTGAATTTTCCGCACTTGGAGCGCTTGCCGGCAAGACCTTTGCCACCGATGACCCCGCGGCAACCAGCAGGCCGTTCGACCGCGACCGGGATGGAATGGTCTTAGGGGAAGGCGGGGCAATGATCGTGATTGAACGCGAATCTTCAGCCCGCAAACGACAGAAGGATATCTACGCATGTATTACCGGAATGGGTGCAAGCAATAATCATAAAGGGATGGTTGAATCCGTTGCCGAAACCCAACAACTGGCAATATCCGCCTCCTTTCGCGACACCCCCTACGGCCCCGAGCAGGTTGACATGATAGAATGTCATGCCACAGCAACCCCCACCGGAGATATTGAGGAAATAAAAGCGCTCAAGGCTGTCTATCCCCGCGGCAATACAGTTGTTCTCAGCTCGTTCAAATCCCAGATAGGCCATACGCTTGGAACATCTGGTTTAAACAGTATGATTCGCGGCATTTGTGCTCTGCGTTCGGGAGTGTATCCGCCGACTCTGAACTACAATTCTGTCGATCCCCAGATAGATCTTGAATCCTGGGGATTTCACGTGTGCAAACAGCCGGAAGTTTGGCCTTGGAACACGGGGAGGCCGCGTCGGTTTCAGGTAAATGCCTTTGGCTTTGGCGGGTCAAACTATGTTGTGCAGCTTGAAGAAGCAAATTGGAGCAGCGAGCAGATAGCGCCTCATCCGGCGGAGCTTCCCGCCATGTTATCAGGCGTATCGTTGGAGCTCTTAGGAATCAAAGGGTTCAGGATGAACAACAACGGAAAGGAGTATCGGGTCGGCTCCATTCATAAAGATATGGACTCTAAACATATCTTTAACATCCTGACAAATACTGAGGATTCCGACATTACCTCCATAAGCCTGCAAAAAAGGTTGGCAAGTGAAGGACTCTTTCTTTCCCCAACCGATTCGTCCTGTCCTTTGGCGTTCATTTTCGCCGGACAGGGTACCCATTACAGCCGAATGGGCTTAGAGCTGTATGAAAATTTTCCAACGATTCGGCATTGGATGGATAAAATAGCCGAACTAGCTGATTTCGATATCCTGCACATGCTGTTTCACGAAGAGGAAGCCAACCTTCGGCGAACCCTTTGGCAACAACCCGCCATTTTCGTACTTGAATATGCAATCTTTCAGCAGCTCAAGGAATGTGACATTCATCCGGTTGCCCTGGCAGGTCATAGCATGGGTGAACTTACGGCCCTGGCGGCCGCGGATTGCTTTTCCTATGAAGATGCCTTTCGCATCATCAGCGTACGGGCGCAATGTATGGAAAAGGCGAGCAAGAGCACTGACGATCCCGGGACGATGATAGCCGTTGACGTCCCTGAAGATATCCTGCAGGAGTTGATGCAGGGAAAGGAGAACCTGTTTTACACCAATTTCAATTCCGACCACCAGGTGGTAGTCGGTGGGAGTTCAAAGCAAATAGAGGAACTAAAGCAGAAGCTCGATGATCTGAAATATTGGAGCCACCTTTTGCCCGTCAGCATGGCCTTTCATTCACCGCTTATGCGGGTAATACGGGACGACTTGGGTGACTATCTTGCCGGAATTCACTTTCAACCTCCGCGCATCCCTGTTATTTCCAATACAACCCGTCATCCCTATCCACCACAACCGGAAAAAATGCGAGAAATCATCCTTTCCCACCTCGAGTGTCCGGTTCACTGGAAGGACAATGTCTCAACCCTCTGGAATGATTTTGGAGCCCGATTTTTCGTAGAAATCGGTCCTCAAGACACCTTATGTAAATTACTGCCCGACATCATTCCCGAAGCCATGGGGATGAACACCTGTTACCCTAAACAGGAGGTTCTCAGTCTGCGAAAAACCATGTCGACTCTTCTTGCCAATGGACATATCGTCTCGAATCAACCATTGCCCTCTCTTGATGGGTACACGTCCTCGGATAAACAGGCAAGGAAAAGCGGGCCAAGGGACCAAACCCTGATAAATGAAATTATCCAAAGAGAAATCAACCTCTTTGCCCTAGACGGTGTTGAGCGCTTCCTAAAACCCGCAATCGTTAAGGCCATCAAGCAGGAGGTCGACCCGTCCTTTAAAAATCATGAATTAAACGCCTACCTTGCTTCTGGAACTCCGAGGACGGCAACAATTACCGGATCAATTTTATCAGCCAACACATTCAATACAGCAGGTACTGTTGAGTCAAAATCTCCCTCCTCCCGCTCCTCGAATGACCCGATTGTGGAACAAGTGATAGAAATAATAATGGAAGCGACCGGTTACGAACGATCCGAGCTTGAACCTGATATGGATATCCGGCAAGATTTATCCATCCGCTCCAGCAGGCTGCCGATCATAATGGATGCAGCCGAACAGATATTTAACATCGAAATCAAACTTGAAGAGTTCATGGATGTCCGTACCATAAGAGATTTTGCCAAACGTATCTCGGAGATTATAGAGGAACAAGAGACGGTCCCAGCTCAGCACGTTCCCAAACGGCTCAAAGATTCCCGCTCGGTCGATCAAAAAGAAAAATCAAGCTCCATTGATCCAGCGTTTCCCATCCAGAGGCGTATATTCTGCCGGCAGGAAGTCTCTTGTGACAACAACACGACTTCGCTGCTCCCAAAAGACGGGCATGTGTTGATACTGACACTTGGCGCTGACGGCTACGCCTCGGATGTAGAAAAAATATTTTCACAGGACGGAAATTCTTCGGTCACCACTCTTAAGATATCATCTGCCATCGACCAGCCAGGGCACATAAATCTGATAGCCCCAGAGAAGGCACAGGAACAGATCAAAGAGCTGGCTTCCCGTCAGCCCTTGTCCGGGATTGTTCTGATCACGAACGTGCACGACGAATCAGCCCTCCCCTTTACTGAAGTGAGTCCCTTTTGTACCGGCTTTTTTGCCGTTGTTCAAATATTGCTTAAATCGAATCAAAGAAGGTTCTGTTTCCACCTCTCGCAAGAAGCTGGTCCCAACCCGGCTGCGGATATGCTAAAAGAAGGAATTTTGGGAATATTTCTTTCCGCAAAAATTGAATATCAAAGCGTACTCTTTCGCAGTATTCAAGACGGAATCAAAGCCGGCGCCGCAAAAGGAATCAAATTGGCCTTCGATGAGGGTATTTTGCCTATCGAACTGGTCTATGACAAGACAAAAATCTACACCCATGCCTTGTCCAGTGAAATCCTCCCGTACAAGGAGCAAAAATCGCTACGAATCGGGCCACAGGATGTTGTCTTAATCTCAGGCGGAGCGCGAGGAATAACCTCATCCATAGCAAGGTCTTTGGCAGCTCTTGGATGCAAGACGGTTCTGCTTGGACGTTCCGATCTCGCTTCAGCCGACGACTCCGGCCAGGCATCCATCGAAAAGGCAGGGAAAACAGGACATGAAATAGAGACAACCCTGCAGAAAATGCGGACAGCCGGTGCGGAGGTGGAATATATTCGTTGCGACGTCACCGACCAGGCCTGCGTGCAGAGAAGCTTAGCAGACATCACGTCACGCTATGGCAGGATTGACGGCATTGTGCATGGAGCAGGCATCTTACGGGACAGTTTTATTCAATTACAAAATATCCATGATTTCAATAGAGTAATTACTACCAAAGTATCAGGAATAATCAATCTGGTTAAGGCCTGCGGCCACAACCTGCGCTTTGTGGTGGGACTCTCCTCCATCGCTGCAATAACCGGCAACGCTGGACAAGCCAATTATTGCTGTGCCAATCGGGCCATGGCCTCTTTTATTTCCTCGCTCTATTCACGTGACTCCCAGATCGTTGCCAAGACTTTTTGGCTCCCGCCGATCGAAGGACTTGGAATGGCGGAAGACCCTGATTTGAAGGAGATCCTCAAGGCAAGAGTTGGAGAAAACGCCTTCTTGCATGTGGAAGAACTTCCCCAGCTTATCATAAAAGAGTTGCTGTTCGGGCCTGCTGAACAGTGCTGGGTAGCACCGGCCAGACAATTGCCAGTTGTTTCCTCGGTCGTTATCAGTAACAGCAACTCCTCCCAAATTCATGATTGGTTTGATTGCAGCCCATTTCCTCTGATTGATCGAGTGCTCTCAACGGATCTGCGGGAGATTTGTTTTGAAGCTGAACGGGTTTATTCCCAGACCTGGGACCTATGGCTTAAGGACCACAAACCCTTTCAGTGGCTTTCGCATCCTATCATTTCAGCGATCATAATCATCGAGACATTTCTTGAGACCGCTTCATTGTTTTTCCCGGCTCGTCCAATCAACCATGTTGAAAAGGTCAATTTTTCTCGCATGCTTGAATGCCCTGATAAACACGAGACGAATGTAAAAATCCTCTGTCATGCGGAAAAGAATAGAGATGGCGATACCATCTGTACTATCACCATAGGGAAAAAGGCAGTTCAAGCGAAGCCAGATGCGCAGCAACAACAAAATATGTACTACAACGGCCGGGTGATATTGTCGGCAGACGGCAAAACCCAAGACATGGAAAAGGTGGATATTGCAAGATTGCTTGAAGATTCCGGCTCGGTAATGAATAAAAAGGACATCCTCAAGTACTATAGCAAACATTCCGGATTGACCGGACGCTACCAGGTCCTGGAGCATATCTTGAACTACTCCCAACGATCCATATTAGGAGAAATGATCTACCCGGAAACCAAGGACTTCTTACCTCCAAGAAATGGCTCCTATCGCTATCCGGCATACGTTCTTGAGGCTCTGATGCAACTCGTCACATTCCATATCGGCATCCGGGAACAACAGGAGCAACGGGCCATGGTACCGGCGGCCATCGATTCTCTAACCATCTTTCAGAATTGCATGCCCCGTGAAAAAATCTACCTGCAGGGAAACCTGTTGGAGAGTAATGACACTGGTACAGTTTGGGAGGCCATGGGGTGTAAGAGTGACGGAGAAGCGGTCATGCTTGTACGCGGGCTGAAGATGAATTGGCTGGATTGACCAGTGGTGTGGGGATCGACATGGATGACATGATTTTTTATGCCCAAACGAAAAAAGGTCCTGTTCCTGTCTATTATGCCTCCGCCGCCTGCACAAGTGATAGAAATACCATTAAACTTGCCTTGACAAAGAGACTTTTAAATAAGCTCGATTGTGTACTGCATGGCGGCAATGAAAGTCCCTCTCAATTACTTTCTTATGATGCGCTTGGATGCCCACGGTTGAAGACTAAAAGCCCATCTCCCCTTGCCCTTTCTTTCACATCAGACGGGCAAAGGATCTGGGCGGCATTAGCCGAAGCCGAGGCCTTGGGAATAGATGCTGAAAATCGGCGGAACTTTGTCCCGCCATATCCGTACAACAGGGTTTTTTCAGAGGATGATTTTCTTGCCGTATCAAAGTTTTGTACTACCAAGGAAGACAGTGCCGCTATGATCTGGGTCTGTAAGGAAGCGGTTGTGAAAAGAAGAGGAACAGGATTTCATGGTATTGATCCCCGAGACATTCATATTCTCTCGTGTCGCCAATGTTCTCCTTTTATTTACCAGGCTGTTGTTTCCGCACCGGATAGAAAAGAGGTGTTGATTACCAAAAAACGGGACGTATGGTTCGCCCTCTCGGTCTCAAAATAGATTTTTCTAGAGTGTAAAAAAAATATGTCAAACGCAAACCAACTCATTATTCGCCCTGTTTCCGGAAGATCCGACATGAAAAAATTCATAGAACTTCCCTGGGCTGTCTACGAACACGACGAACGTTGGATTCCACCGTTAAAACCCTCTGTTGCAAAGCTGCTTAACCAGAAAAAACATCCATTCTGGCAGTTTTCGGAAGGTGAATATTTTCTAGCAGAACGAAACGGTGAGGTTATTGGAAGAATAGTTGCACTCATAGACGGAAACAATAATACCTTTCATCAAGAGAAAGTGGGCGCCTGGGGGTTTTTTGAATGCTTCCAAGATCCCGAGGCAGCGTGCGGATTGTTTGAAACAGCTGAAATTTGGCTGAGACAACGAGGAATGACGGCAATCCGAGGTCCACTGAACCCTTCTACCAATTACGAAGTCGGATTACTGGTGGAAGGCTTTTTTAAAGAACCCGCCCTGATGATGACCTATAATCCATCATATTATCTCGAACTCGTTTATGGAGCCGGTTATAGAAAGGAAAAAGATCTCTTTTCCTTCCGGATTACCAAGGATTACCAAGTACCCGGCTGGATCTTCGAGCTTTCTGAGAGAATCTGCAAAAACAACGATATTACAATACGTAGCCCTAAAAAATGGAAAAGAGATGATATTCGGCTCCTCTGCAACATCTACAAGGAATGTTGGGCGGATAATTGGGGTTTTATTCCAACCACTGAAAAAGAAGAAGATGAACTTGCCCGAGATCTCCTCTTTCTCATCGAACCCGAACTTGCGTTTTTTGTTTATTATGAAAAAGAACCAGTGGGGATCGGCGTGCTTCTTCCTGATTTCAATCCGCTCCTCAAACATTTTAATGGAAATCTGGGTCTTTCGGCGCTCTATAAAAAATTTAAATACCAGTCTGAAATCAAAGGACTGCGCGGACTGCTCTTTGGTGTAAAAGAAGATTACCGCCAATTAGGTCTTCCCCTCGTCTCCGTCCAGTACGTTATGAATATTCTCAATAAGATAGATAAATACGAATATGCTGAAATGGGATGGACGCTCGAAGATAATGAAGCAATAAATCGTCTCTTTAATGAATGCGGCATCACACCTGATAAACGATACCGAATCTACAGAAAGGAGTTATGAAAAAAAAGAGCGAATCTCAATTAATTACGAAGACCGCACCATACCCGTATGTCACTGTCATAGTACCGATAGCCGGTGCAGGCACAAGGCTGGCCGGGAACCTTCGTTTATTGCTAAGACAGGAATATCCTGATTTTTCCGTCATCTTCGTAACCCAGGATGAAAACGACAATGCCGTCCCCATAATAAAGGATCTCGTTTCCTCCGAGTCCAGGGGACGCCTCATTTATGCCGGCCAAGCCACGACTTGCAGCCAGAAAAACTATAACCTCCTTCAAGGAATTCTTGCGGCCGAATCCTCCACGGAAATCCTTGTCTTTTGCGACTCCGGTCATGAGGCACATCCTCGTTGGCTGGCAAATCTGACCTCTCCCTTGCGCGTCTCTTCCTCTTATACCGTCTCCTCAGGTTATCATCATATTTTTTCTGCAGGGAAGAAGCTCTGTGTGCTCGGAAGAGTCATTTGTGTGTTGGGGCTCTATCTGGCCAGGCAGGTTCCTGCTTTTGCCCAACCATGGGGAGGGGCAACTGCCATACGGACAGTCGATTTTAACGATCTTGAGATTGCCGAACTTTGGGAAAAAACGATTGTTGATGATGTAACGCTTGCCGCGTATCTCAGAAAGAAAAATAAAAAAGTAGCGATACCGAAAGATGCGGATCTCAAGACGACAATTGATGATGGCTCGTGGCATGGTTGGGAGTCGTGGCTTATCCGGCAATGGGCGTATCTGAAATTCTCATTTCCCAAACTCTGGCTGGCTGCCGGCTTGACCGGGATGACTTTTACCCTCGTCATATATTTGAGTATCTTGATTGTACTTAGCGGAGGTGGAGGCGTCGTACCCGCCAAGCTGGTTTTGGGAGCCGGGGTTTTCCTTGTGCTTATATTCTCCGGAGTCGGCATGCTCCGATTCCGACATCCAGATCCAGGTTCTCTTATCATGTGGTATCCTGCCTTTCTGGCAGCAATGATAATGGCAGGTTGGTGCCACTATCGGACCTGGGAAACCGACACGATTGTATGGGCTGGAATTTCCTATAAGGTAGCTTCCGGAGGGAAGGTCGTGAAAATTCTCCGACCCGGGAAAAGGCCTATAAGCGGACAATGAAAGCCCTGGTAACCGGTGCAACAGGTTTTATCGGAACAAATCTTGTCTATACATTATTGAGACAAGGTCACCAGGTTTTTTGCCTGGCACGATCTGAAAAAAAGGCCGAACATTTGCAAAAGGCGGGAGGAACGATAGTGATCGACGACCTTCGCTCTCCCCAACATATTGATTCGTATATCAAAAAAGTTGACGTGGTCTTTCATATAGCCGGTGTCGTTAAGGCAAGCACAAAAGAAGAATACTTTGCCGGAAATCATCAGACCACGCAAAATCTTGCGACAAGCGTAGGTCGATATGGTCCTGAACATCAAAAGATTATCTATATTTCCAGTCAGGCGGCAGCCGGCCCCTCAACCCGGATGGATTTCTGCGAGGCAAACACCGACGCCCGCCCTGTTTCCGCGTATGGTGAGTCAAAACGGGCCGCAGAGATTGAAATCCTGTCTCTGTCTCCTCAAAGACCTGTTGTTATTCTCCGTCCTTCCATCGTCTTCGGTCCAGGCGATCGCGCCTTGCTTTATGCTTTCAGAGCAGCTCGATGGGGTTTTATTCCCCGCCCCGGCATACGAGATATGCCGGTGAATTTCCTTTATGTACAAGACTTGATTGACGCAATGCTGCTTACGGCTGAAAAAAATGAAGCAATAAATAAGACATTCTTCATTAACGATGGTATGAAATACTCTTGGGATATTTGGAATAAAACTGTTGCCAGGTGTTTGAACACCAAAGCGATTTCTCTGCCGGTTGCAAAACTTGTTTTACATGCAGTATGCCAGGCAGGAGGGGTTATTTCGAAGCTCACCGGAAGTACAAACTTTCTGAATCCGGATAAATGGCACGAAATCAAACAGGACGGATGGCTCTGCAGTACTGCAAAGATAAGAGACGAGCTTGGTTTTACTCCGCGTTGGACGTTGGAAGAGGGAATAAAGGTAACGGCAAAATGGTATAGAGAGGCTGGTTGGCTTCCATGAACCAACATGGCTCAGCCATACTCAAAGCTCGGATCTCCGGCATGCCAAGGCCCCGGCCTTCAGGAACCCCTCTTATCAAAACCATACCGGACGACTTGTTTTTCCATATGAGATGTTTAAAAGAAAGACCACTACTTATTGGAGATAATGACCATGCATGTTCGTTTGCTTCAGTTGCCGCTCCTGATTATATTTCTCGTATTTTCTTTCGATGCCGTTGCCCGCACCCAAGACCCCCAAGATGGGCAAAAGGCCTTCAGCGATTTAGAACTAAAAGAGTTCTGCCATGAATTGCCTGTAATTCTCTCCTCCATGAATGATATGCAAAAAGAGAAATTTTTTTATACCGTTTATACGGACTACTCCCATACCCCTTTTCCGAAATCCTTACGGGGTAACTCACGATTGTCCCTTCAACCGCAAAGAATTGCCTATATTTTAAATCACGTCATTTTGGCCGGAGTCATACAAGACATGGGGGGATTTGGTGAAGGACAATTGGCATTTATGCGTAGTCAAAGGGAAAAGGTAATAAACAACCCTAAGATTCCACTAAAAGAAAAAGAGCATATTCTCGCAGAGTTAAACGTCAGTATTGACCGTCTCAAGGATCTTGTTGTGCAGACGGAATCCATACCTAAATCCGAATTGTTGCTTATCTGGAAGGAAAAGGATACGTTAAACAATTTACTGCGAGGAAAGATTCCGATACAAAAAAAAGAAATGGCACGGCAATAAGGCAGCAAATCCTCTCCTTGAACGATAATCAGTGAACAATGGTAATTTCCAAAGATTTGTTTAAGAACACATATGTTCTCATAGTGCTCCTCACTATGGGTTTTGCCGTTTCGGGATGCAGTGGTACATCGCAGTATCAATCAGAGATACGAAACGCCACATCCGGTTATCTGGCCTCCATGGATGCCAAATATTACTTAAACAAGAAAAAAAACAACCAATTACGTAATGGCAAACAACACGTTTTCACCGTCCGGCAGTATTTCATATCAGCTGCTCAAAGGGATGGGAATGTTCAGGCAATACTTGCAGAGCTGAAAAAATCAAAAATCGATGTCGACGATGCCCTCTCTCACATCTGGCCGAGACTGGATCTTAATTTAACCGCCGATGTCCCCATGGAATCGTCAAATGATAATAAGGTTGACTACATCGGTGGGGCCTATATCAAATATGATATCTGGAGGGCAATAGCTGTTAATGATGAACATGCCCTACGGTTGGCATTCGTCAACAAGCAACTGCAGAGATTGCGACTTGCATTAAATGGTCTTTCGAAAGAGATCCTTCACCAGCTTGCCCTATCCTCTTCTCTGGAGTCCGAGCTTAAAAAGAAAGAAGAATCTCTAAAAATAGCTCGGCAAACAGATAAGATAGTAAAATTATATGCACAACACAACGATGCCGATGTATCCCTTGTCCAATTATGGCAAACAAAAACAACCACGCTGGAGTTTGATTTTAAGAAAACACAGCAGGAACTGAAATCCGTCAAACACTCCATTTCGTCTTTGGTGGGCTTGCCCTATGCAGCTGATATAACAATATGCGACATGAATTCAGTTCTATCTTCTTATGACACCCTTCCCGAGACGGTCCCCCCTCCTTCTGCAATATGGTCAAAACATAGTGAAGCACGCTTGGCGGAAATTGATTATATTGCCGCGGAAATAAATGTCAAACTTGCAAAAATGCAAGGATGGCCGCAGATCAAGACTTCTGTTGGCTTAGGGAATGTTCCAATTACCCAAAATGGGGCGACAACGAAATCTTTGTTTCAAGTGTCGGTGGATTTCCCTCTTTTTGATATGGGAGACAATGAGCGAAAAGTAGAGAAAGCCAGAATAACGAGGGACCTTGTCAAATCGCAGTTAAAAAGAGACGCTACCGACCTTTTTAATAGGGCACAAGATGCCGGTTTCATGTTCCAAGCTGCAAAAGAAAATTATAATAATCTGAACAAGTCTTTTTCTGATATGAATAAAAGGATGCAAGAAGCGCAAGTGCTTCTCAAACAAAATAGTTTAGATGCAATACAGCTTGCTCATACCCGACTCGATGAACTTAATGCCGATATAATTCGCCAAGATGCTCTTGCCAAGGTACGGGAAGCAGCAGGAAATTTTCGGTTTGCCGTAGGTGAAGATGTCATACAAAACATTATACCGAAAACATTAGAGAAGTTACTTAACGAACCCCCAGATCATATCGCAACCATCGATAGTGAGAGTGAAAATTCCGGATCTGTTGAGATGTCAAAGAACAAGTAATGATATGATACATATGAAAAAACAAAATCTTACAGGTGCCGCCACCTGTGGCTTTTCTCTTCTGGGAAGTACCATATGCATAGCGGGGATATTTTTTTTTCTTACTGTTTGGGTAGATGCATCCCCCTGCGCGGAAAGCCCTGTTAAAGAGGCATCAACACCTGCGGTCTCTTTGCCCCCATCCGGAACCATACAAAATCCTGCCGACACTTTGCATTTTATGGCTCTGGTTGATGTCGGAGAGCGTCTCCCGATCACCCTTCTTCCCGGGGAAACCGTTGAAACATGTTATTGTAAAAAAGGAGACAGTATTAAAAAAGGACAGCCGGTTCTGCAGTTGAACAATGATGCTATTGCTAATGGAATTGCCGATCTGATTATAAAAAAGAATAAACTCAAAGAAGAACACAGGCAGCTTCAGCTCGCTCAATTGGAAAGGCGTCAAAAAGAAAAGCAATTACAACGAATAGAGGCTAAAATTTCCACGGAAAAATCTCTAAAAAAGGAAATCCTTAATTATACTTCTCCCATACTTAAGCAGCTGGAAATGCAACAACAGACACTCCATGACCAAATGGAGGCATCCACTATCCAGATCGCTGCATTGCAAGAAAGTGATGCCGATAATGCTCTGCTGTTAACCATGATAAAGAACCAAATCAAAGATCTTCAATTACGTCAGACGGACCTTCTCGTCAAGGCCCCGTTTAACGGCAAGGTTTTTTATGTCAATCCCGAGTTGAACAGAATTCCACCAGGAGGTCTGGTGTGTGAATTGCGTGATGATACATTTTACCTGGCTCACGGAAAAATCATTCAGCACCAGCTCAGTTTGGTTCACGTTGGAGATACCGTCAAAGTGACCCAAGATCTTGCCAGCAATGATGTTGTGGAAGGAAAGGTCCAAAGTATTGATTATATCGAAAATCAAAGAGATATGCAGAGCTACCCCTCTTTTTCAATCGCCATTCGAATCGATTCTCATGCTCATTGGTTACGTCCCGGCATTATGGTTTCCGTCAGTAAGTAACCCTTATTAGATGACAACTACTTAATTTTCCTAATGTCACAAGCACCTCTATTACATCTTAAGGAAGTAGAGAAAGGATGGATCATCGGGTCGGAAAAATTTTCCATTCTTCACAACATACATCTAGATGTGTTTCTTGGTCAATCCATCGCCATTGTCGGCCCTAGCGGCTCTGGCAAATCAACACTTTTACACATCCTGGGTCTTTTAACACCCATTGATTCCGGAGAGTTTCTTTTCCAAAACAGGGAAATTTCCGCTCTCACACAGTCCGAAAGACAATCGATCCGTACAAGGATAGGATATATCTTCCAGGATTCAAAACTCATACCCAATCTCAATGTTATTGAAAATGTAGCAATTCCACTGTTGCACAGAGGTTTTTGGCCGTCTAAACAAAGAGAACGCGCTGCATTTGCCCTGGAAAGAGTGGGACTGAACCACCGATTTAAACATAAGCCTCATCAGCTCAGTGGAGGAGAGCTGATGCGCGTTGCCATAGCCCGTGCTTTAATCATGCAACCGAAAATTATACTAGCCGATGAGCCAACCGGAACACTTGATTCCCATAATGGAGAGATCATAGCCGATATGCTTTATCAATTAGTGACTGAAGATACGGCACTGGTCATGGTGACCCATCATATGCCGCTTGCCAAACGTGCAGACAGAATATTGCGCATACAGGATGGGTTTCTTTCTGAGGACCTCCATATTCCGACAACGACTTCCTGCGAGGCGGATGAATGAAGACACCCAGCGTTACGCCACTCTCAAAGCTCGCCTGCTTCTGGAAGATTATGTTTCAAGGAGTATGGATCAATCGATTTCAGCTTATCTTAACTACCTTGACGATGTCTTTCGGCTCGCTGGGATTAGCCTTGACGATCTTTCTCGGAGATGGGGCCCAGAAATCTCTCTGGGTGGATCTCTCGAATTTGCTCGGGAGCTGGGCGGTAATCAGCCCAGACGCAGGACCGAATATGGAACTCTTAAAGACGAGAATAAACCCGTTTTTTACCGAAGAAGACTACGATCATATCAGACAGGAAGTAAAAAGCGCCCGCTTGGTAAGCCCGGCGATTTTCGATAAACGGGTAAGCGCTCAATCCAATCAGAAAAAGACCATGCTGTTTCTCGACGGCATAACCCCACAACTTGGCAGGGAAAAGCTTTTTCACCCTTTAGAGGGCAGAAGCCTGTCTGCTTCCGCCTTTGCCATGGAATCGTGGGAATGTCTGGCGACCCGGGAAACTATGGAGGTCCTAGGTATTAAATTAAAGGATCATCCATCTGTGCTTATTGATGGATATCGATTTAAAATTGTGGGAATTATAAAACCGCCACCGCTAACAGTTGATAGATTTCGTGAGCGTGTCGTAGTCCCGTACAAACTCGCCCGTCAACTCTGGATGCATCCCGGGGATATGGGAGAGATCGTTGTTGCCTGGAGGGACAACAAAGATATGGGAGAGGTTTTTGATCAAATCAAGGCGGTTCTTAATAAATACCGTGGGCCTCAGACCTATATTCTCAGTTCTTCTCAATTCCAGATTCAGAGCGGCCGGAACATCGTTCACACCTTTGTTGTCGTGGGAGCAACCCAATCCCTTTTTTGTATTCTCATAGCATCGATAGGTGTCCTCAACGTTATGCTGACAAATGTCTCGCGCCGGACACACGAATTTGCCATTCGCATTGCCATGGGCGCACGTCAGGAAGAGATCCTCACCATCGTATTGTCTGAAAGCATTTTTGTCGGTTTAATAGGTGCCGCCATCGGTCTGATTGTAGCCCTTTTCTCTGCCCCTCTTATCAGTGAAATCATGTCAAAAGGAATACGGGAAATGACCCATTTGACCCCCGCCATTTCCTTGAAAGGAATACTCACGCCCTTGGTACTCTGCGGTATTTGCAGCCTTATTGCCGGAGTAATCCCTGCTCTGAAGGTGCGCAGGGTTGACATCCTCTCTGCTCTCAGGGAAAATCTTTAGGCTGTATCGATCTACACAATGTCCACTTACGACACACTGAAAAATCGCAGACGCAGGGCGTTGCTGACCACCGATACCGAACTCATGGCCATGGCGGCACCGGCAATCATCGGGTTGAGGGCCGGACCGCCGAATATATACAACACGCCTGCCGCCACCGGAATGCCGATGACATTATAGGCAAAGGCCCAGAAGAGATTCTGCCGAATATTTCGCATAACCGCCCGCGATAAGGACAGGGCGGTGATCACCCCGTCGAGATTGCCTTTCATCAAGACAATGTCTCCCGACTCAATGGCAATATCTATGCCGGTCCCCATGGCAATGCCGACATCGGCATGAGCCAGGGCTGGTGCATCGTTGATGCCGTCGCCAACCATGGCTGTCTTCAGCCCCTTTTCCTGGAGTTCCTGTACCTTCCGAACCTTATTTTCCGGCAGCACCTGCGAGACGACCTCTTCAATTCCTGCCTGAGCGGCAATGGCCTTGGCGGTAATCTCCTGATCGCCGGTTAACATAATCAGACGCAGGCCCATTTCTTTCATGCGGGCTATCTCAGAGGGGACCTCCTCTTTGAGTTTATCGGCAATGGCCAGTAAGGCGGTGAAGGTGGATTCGACAGCCAGGTACAGAACCGTCTTTCCCTGACAGGCCAGAGTTTGCTCATTCTCTCCTATTTCAGGTATTTGAATTCCCTGAGACAGCAGGAGATCCTTATTGCCGAAAAGAAGGCTCTTTCCGGCGACCATGGCCTTTATTCCCCGTCCCGCCAACGGCTCGAAGGAATCGGGTTGTACCATTGCAAGCCCTTCCGATTCGACCCTGGCAACCACGGCTTCCGCCAGGGGATGTTCGGAAGATTGCTCGGCAGAGCCTACAAGGGTCAGGATCTCTTTATCCGACAAGGTACTGGAATAGTTTTCGATATCTGTCACCTCAGGTTTGCCGTAAGTCAATGTCCCGGTTTTATCGAACAACACCGCCTGAATCTTCTCCGCCATTTCTAAAGCTTCCCCGCTCTTGATCAAAACACCCAGCTGAGCACCTCGACCGGTCCCGACCATGATCGAGGTTGGTGTCGCCAGGCCCATGGCACACGGACAGGCAATAACCATGACAGCAATAAAAAATCTCAGAGCAACGGTAAAGGCAACTCCGCCAATGAAATACCAGGCAAGTCCTGTACATACGGCGATAGCCATAACAATGGGCACGAAGTAAAGACTAATCCTATCCGCCATGCCGGCAATGGGTGCCTTGGATCCTTGAGCATCCTGGACCATGCGGATTATCCTTGCCAACATGGTATTTTCTCCGGTTTGCTCCGTCCTGATTTGGAGAACTCCATTTTTATTCAGTGTTCCGCCTATCACCCGGTCGCCTTTGTTTTTAGAGACCGGCAGGCTTTCACCGGTCAGCATGGCTTCATCCACCGAAGACTTACCTTTCTCGATCAAGCCGTCTACCGGGATACGCTCTCCCGGACGAACGAGCAGAAGATCTCCATGTTCTATTTCATCGGTGGCTATATTTCTCTGTCCTCCATCAGCAGTTAACAAAACGGCCGTCTCGGGGCTGAGCTGCATGAGTTGGGCAATGGCGTCTGAAGTATGGGACTTCGATCTTGTTTCCATATATTTGCCAAGGGACACCAAGGCGATGAGTACGCCGGCGGATTCAAAATAGAGATCCATGGCCTTTGACGGATCAATCCCTGACACGATCTCCACAAGATTCCACGTGGAGTAGACAAAGGCCGCCCCGGTGCCTACGGCAATCAGCGAATCCATATTGGGAACTCTACGCAGAAGGGCAGGAATCCCTATGACATAAAAACTTCTTCCCAGCCAGAGAATGGGTAAAACCAGCAAAAACTGGACAGTGGCAAAGACAATTGGAGAGATATGAGGGTTCAACATCTTGGGTAAAGGCAGTCCGATCATCTCCCCCATTGAGATATAGAGCAGAGGCACTATCAGGAGCAAGGAACCGATGAGATTTTTTTTCATTGCCAGGAGCCTGGCACTGGTCTCTTCCTTTTTCCTATTATATTCATCAACTCTGCCGCCCACAGGACGCGAATCGAATCCAAGACCGGCTATAGTCTCCCGGATCTTTCGTTTACCGGTCAGGTCTTTTTTGTAAACAATCCGTCCGCTTTCCGCAGCCAGGTTGACATTGACCGAGATGATACCTTCGAGCTTTCCAACGACATTTTCTATACGCGAAGAACAGGAGGCACAATGCATTCCGGTAATCGCCAGGTCCAACGTTAAGGTGTTGTCTTCACCTGCTGCCTCGTTCATCGTACCCAGTTCAAAACCGAGACCTTTTACTTTTTCTGCTACTTCTTCAAAATCACATACATTTTCATCCCAGGAAAGATCCATATTTTCCGTAGCCAGATTAAC
This sequence comes from Desulfocapsaceae bacterium, assembly GCA_046704745.1. Classification (GTDB taxonomy): domain Bacteria; phylum Desulfobacterota; class Desulfobulbia; order Desulfobulbales; family Desulfocapsaceae; genus CAWGGS01. Next base: position 50,607 of record JBJKRL010000003.1, read on the forward strand.
TGCCACCTTTTCCACTCCGGGCATGCCGGAGACAACGCGTTCAATGCGTGAAGAGCAGGAGGCGCAATGCATCCCTTTAACGTCGGTTCGTATCTGTTTCATTGAATTTCAGATTTTTTTTTAACCCTAGGCTATTTAATAATATGTTTAAATACTTTCAAGCCCTACTACTTGATTTCCCCGTCTTTGGGTACTACTATGATTAAGAAATTACTTCTCAAATGTACAATAAATCACTAGCAGGAGATTAACAATGGCAACAGTAAAAATCAAAGGCATGAGCTGCGGGCACTGCGTGAATTCCACCAAACAGGCTCTTGAGAAAATACCTGGAATATCCGATGTAAACGTGGATCTTGAAAAAGGAGAGGCCACCTATAAAGGCGAGATTGATATTCAAATAATCAAAGAGGCAATCAGC
>JBJKRL010000004.1:0-6123 GCA_046704745.1 Desulfocapsaceae bacterium
CTGACCTTTGGTGAACACTGTGGAAATTTGATAATGTTCCTGTTTCTGTAAAATGTCTTGCTCTTCCTGCCGTGGAGACAAATTGACACAGTGTTCATGAGAAATCCGGGCTAGGACGGCCCCCAGCGACGACCTCCGCCTCCCTATGTTATAAAAAGTACGCCTGAGCAGGATGAACCAGAAGTATTTATGGGTAATAGACAGGGCTGGATAGATTTTTCAGGTTATGACAGTGCCTTTCGTATCCTCTGCATGGCTTCGGAAACATTTTCGTTGGAATTAAAAGCTGATATCCGGATATAGCCGTTGCCGCATTTGCCAAATCCCGCTCCGGGAGTACAAACAACCCCGGCCTTGTTCAGCAGCACATCAAAGAACTCCCAAGAGTCTCGTTTTCCATCAATCCAGACATAGGGAGAATTTACACCTCCGACACAATCGAAACCCAGCTCTACCATTCCTTGGCGTACCATTTCGGCATTTTTCATATAATAGGTGATCAATTCTGCAATCTGCGATCTTCCATCTTTGCTGTATACAGCCTCCGCCGCCCGCTGGACAGGGTAGGAAACACCGTTGAATTTTGTTGTATGCCTTCGATTCCATAGGGGATGGATGTTTCTCTTATTGCCTGCGGAGTCAAAGGCCACACAGTCCTTAGGTATTACAGTGAACGCGCAGCGGGTTCCGGTGAAACCTGCTGTTTTGGAGAAACTGCGAAACTCTATGGCAACCTCCCGTGCTCCTTCTATTTCAAAGATGGATTTCGGAAGGAAGGGATCATGGATAAACGCTTCGTAAGCGGCATCATAGAGAATCAATGCCTTGTTTTTTTTTGCAAAATCAACCCAAGTCTTCAACTCCTCCTTAGTAATGGTTGATCCTGTCGGGTTGTTGGGGAAGCACAAATAAATAAGATCGACGTCCTGATTTGGCAGAGAGGGCACGAATCCGTTTTCTTTTGTTGAATCGAGATAAACGAGTCCTTGATATCTTCCATCCTGAAAACCTCCTGTTCGTCCTGCCATCACGTTGGTGTCAAGATAGACGGGATAGACTGGATCAGGTATGGCTATTTTACTCTTTTGGGAAAAGAGTTCCTGGATATTCCCTGTATCGCACTTGGCTCCATCGCTTATGAAAATTTCGTCGGCGGAAATATCAGCGCTTCTTGCTTGATAATCATTTTGGGCAATTTCTTCCCGAAGAAAAGCATATCCCTGCTCCGGCCCGTATCCACGAAAACTTTCATCAACAGCCATCTCATCAACTGCCTTATGGAAGGCCTGGATGCATGCCTTGGGCAAGGCCCGGGTTACATCTCCGATACCAAGTTTAATAATCGACTGTGACGGGTTCTTTTCCTGGAAGGCGGCAACGCGTTTGGCTATATCGGAAAAAAGATAGGAGGCCTGCAGTTTCAGGTAATGTTCATTAATTGTTATCATGGGGCAAGTTCTCTTATTGGATCTGTGTTATAGTAATGTTATTATAAGTGGTTTGTGTGACATATGGAATATACTGAAATTGCTCTTTGTGTCAACGGGCAATGACTGTGGCCCGCATTTCTCACGAACCAGCATGGCTGGACTATATTGACCTGGCCACGACAGAGAGTGGTGAGAAATCCTGGCTTATGACAGGTTTGATTATCAAAAAAAGAGATCCTATAAAAAGATGAAAAACAAGCAACAACCCAAAACAATCTATAGAAAAGATTACACACCGCCAGAGTTCTATATCGATGAAATATATCTCACCTTCAGGTTGGATGCAAAAAACACTGAGGTCACTGCCAGATCATCAATAAGAAGAAACAAAAATCTCCAGTCGCATGTATTGCGATTGGATGGTGAAAATCTGATCTTAAAAAGTCTCAAACTCAACAACAGGACACTGCCGGCAAAACAATATAAACTCAGTAAGGACTTTCTTGAGATCGAGTCGGTTCCGAATTCCTTTGATCTTGAGGTTGTAACCGAGATCAATCCCGATCAAAATAGCGAATTAAGCGGTCTCTACCGCTCGAACGGCAATTACTGCACCCAATGTGAGGCTGAAGGATTTCAAAGGATTACCTATTTTATTGATCGACCTGATATCCTTACCCGCTATACCACCAGAATCGAAGGGCCGAAAGAATCCTGCCCGGTTCTTCTTGCCAACGGAAATCTTGTTGATCAGGGAGATTTGCCAGACGGCCAGCATTTTGCCGTCTGGAATGATCCTTTTCCCAAACCCTGTTACCTTTTCGCCCTTGTCGCAGGCGATCTTGTCCATATCGAAGATACTTTCATAACCCGCTCGGGTCGATCTGTGACCTTGCGCATTTATGTGGAGGAGAGAAACAAGGAAAAATGCTCTCATGCCATGCGCTCCCTGAAAAAAGCCATGAAATGGGACGAAGATGTCTTTGGTCTCGAATATGATCTCGATCTTTTCATGATCGTTGCCGTTGATGATTTTAATATGGGCGCCATGGAAAATAAAGGGCTCAACATTTTTAATTCGAAATATGTACTGGAGACGCCCAAAACAGCCACTGATCAGGACTATATCGGCATAGAAGGGGTGGTGGCCCATGAGTATTTCCACAATTGGACAGGTAATCGTATTACCTGTCGCGACTGGTTCCAGTTGAGTTTGAAAGAGGGATTGACCGTTTTCCGCGATCAGGAGTTTTCTTCGGATATGAACTCCCGGCCTGTGCAGCGTATCGACGACGTCAACGTACTGAGAAATTTTCAATTCCGCGAAGATGCCGGACCGATGGCGCATCCAGTAAGGCCTGATGCCTATGTTGAGATCAATAATTTTTATACCTCAACCGTCTACAACAAAGGCGCTGAGGTGATCCGTATGATTCATACGCTTCTGGGCAAGAAACGATTCAGGGACGGAATGGATCTCTATATCAAGCGGCATGACGGACAGGCTGTTACCTGTGATGAATTTGTCCAGGCCATGGAGGATGCTTCTGGAGTCGATCTTAAGCAGTTCAGACTTTGGTACAGCCAATCCGGCACCCCTGAACTTGAGGTATCGGGCAATTGGGACAGTAAATCACGGACCTATTCCTTAACCGTCAAACAATCCTGTTCTGCGACACCGGCACAGGAGATAAAAAAGCCTTTCCACATTCCCCTGCGAATAGGTCTGCTCGACAGCCGGGGAAACGATATTCTGGTCAAGAAAGACGGCGTTGATGATGGCAACGATGATGGAACTGTTGTCGAACTGTGCCAGGAACAACAGTCTTATTCCTTTAAAAACATAGAAGAAAAGCCAATTCTTTCATTCTTGCGAGACTTTTCCGCCCCGGTTAAAATCAAACCTTTCCAAAGTCATGAAGAACTTGCCTTTTTGATGTGTCGTGACTCGGATCTTTTCAATAGGTGGAATTCTGCCCATCAACTGTCTACGGCGATTATTCTCGATCTCTGTGACAAGCTGAGGCAGAGCAAGAAACCCATCCTGGATGATCTTTTTATCGACGCGATACGTACCAACCTCAAAGATGTTGAGAGTGACAAGTCGCTGATTTCACAAGTATTGAGTTTACCAAGTGAAAATTATCTTACCCAGATGCAGAGAATTATCGAGCCGGATTATCTTCATCAGGCTCGACTCTTTGTCCGGAGAGAACTTACCGGTCATCTTCGGCAGGAATTTTTCGACATTTACAATCGCAATAGTGATACCGGGGAGTATACAATCACTCCTGAATCCATGGGGAGAAGAAGTCTAAAAAACACCTGTCTTTCGTATCTTATGGTTGAGGATCCGGTGGATAGTAAAAGTCTTGAGCTCTGTCTTACTCAGTACTATCAAGGTACAAACATGAGTGATGTCATTGCAGCACTGGCATCCCTGGTAAATTATCCAGGCAAGGAGCGGGAAGAAGCGCTTGGCGATTTTTATCAAAAATGGAAGGACGATCCACTTGTAATGGATAAATGGTTGTCTTTACAGGCAACATCATCTCTTCCCGGGACACTTGATAGAGTGAAGGCGCTCTTAAGTCATCCGGCATTTTCTATAAGAAACCCCAATAAGATTCGTTCATTGATTGGTGCTTTCTGCTCCGGTAATCATGTTCGGTTTCACGAACTCTCAGGAGAAGGGTACCGTTTTTTGACCGAACAGCTCATCACCATTGATCCGTTCAATCCGCAAATTGCTGCAAGACTCGTTGCGCCGTTTATCAATTGGAAAAAATACGATCCCATACGGCAGCAGCTCATGAAAGGTCATCTTGAACGCCTGTTAGTCATCAACAATATTTCAAACGATCTTTATGAGATAATTAAGAAAACCATATAACCCGAATCATCCCTGTTACATTTTATGACAGAAGAGGCATCTGTATTTTGGAGGATGATTGGCGGGAAGGGGGGCTTCACCGTTTGGTGAGTGGCATTTACTACAGAATTTTTCAGCTTCTGCTTTACTCTTCATGACCCGGAATTTTGCATGTTGCGTATCATGAGGCAGCTTTGCGGTAGTTTCCTTTGGTGCTCGTAAGAGAACGATTAAGATAATACCGCAGAGGAAAATAAAGAGAATGTTCGCGACAACTATTGGTTTTCTTTTTTCAATGCTCATAGAAGAAGAGTATCCGCCGGCAAATAGGCATATTACGTAATTTGAAAACGAAATTTGATGCGAACCTTGTGCTAAATGGCTTTTTTGCTTAAGGGTCATTCTTTAAAAAAATCAATAACCAACAACGGTCGAAGGCCAATACTCCAGCTCCATTTTTTGGGTCGCATACTCAAGGGATATAATTTATTGGGCTATCTGAACTGATGATAAATAAGGGGTTACTAAAACGACAACTTACTCTTTTTTCGGACAAAAATCTTGCTAGATAAAAATCCAAAAAAGAAAACGGCTGCTCCGGCAAAAAACCAGTGCATCATTTTCTCTTTTTCAAGCTTTTCATTCCGCTCACGTGTCTTTGCAAGATCGGACTGGAGATTTGCGACTTTAAGCTTCAGACTCTCTCGTTCTTTTGCTAATTCTACCACATTCTTAGAATTCTTTCTTAATGTATCCAATTGATTTTGCAGCGATATAATTTGTTTCTTCAAGGCTTCAGCCTCTTTTCCCACAGGATTTCCATTTTGGGGTGCTTTCTTTTCCTGGAGTTTCTCGAGCAACTCTTTATTGCTGGCTGAAAGTTGTTCGTTTTTTGATTTTAAAAAAGCAATGGTTTGTTCATAGGGTGTATTATCAACAACACTTTTTGCGTTAACAGGATTTTTTTCAGATTCCAGCCGATCCTTTTCTTTTTTTAAATCCACAATTTCTTTTTTTAATTTATCAATAGTTCCAATTGAAGGTTGATCTTTTTTTAAATACTGAATCGGCAACCATCCTTCAACATTATCCTTAGTTCTTACTTTGGCGAAATGGTTTTGTTCTTCAAGTACATCAACCTGGTCTCCAGTTTCTACTGAAGTCAACACCTTATAGTCTTTCTCATTTGTATCTCGGATGTTCACCATAATAACACCCGACACATATCTCGTTTCAGCGATGGAGGAAAGAGGAGTCAAAACAAGGAAAATGAGAATACAAAAGAGTAACGCCAGAATAAAGAAAGGAAAAACAAATGGTTTTTTCATACCCAATCTCCGGAAGTAAAACATAATCCTATTATATAGCTGCTTCCAGTTGGGTGTTTGTCATATACAAAAGACAAACAAAATTTCGTTACTGGGAGAAATGCCTAAGATTATGTCTATGATCAGTCAGGTTCAGGGGTGATCATTCTCACTCAGCAGAGCTAAATAAGAATCTCTTGACAATCTCTTTTCTTATTACCACTAACGTTAAGGTACTAATCCAGAGAGAGAACTATTCGGATAGGCTGAACTTTACTGGTAATCAGAATCAAATTTTTTAATATGAGCAAGACTCTATATCATACTATATTAACTAGTTTCCATCCGAAAACGGCGTTTTTCACCTAACTCGTCGTTGCGCTCAAAAATTTATCCTCGGAGGTAAGCACCCTCCGGGCATAAACTCTGACTCCGATATCAATTATATGCCTGCGGTAAAATTCTTCGCGCGTCTAGATTTAGAAGAGGTAAGCGAAGACTCCGAAATCCCTCG
>JBJKRL010000005.1:0-5459 GCA_046704745.1 Desulfocapsaceae bacterium
GCAATGGCTTTAGCCGGTGCTACCGGAAAAGAGGATATCGCGCGAGTTCGTGAGCTCCGGAAGAGTTTCGGTGAGAACTGGCTGAACCAGTGGTTTTATGAAAAAGGGGTAACTGTATGAGGAAACACAAAAAATTAGTATTTTTTCTTGCCTTTCTCCCTCTCTTCTTTCCGCAGAGGGAAACAAAAGCCGGTATTATTGCCGATATTTATGAGGGAATTTCAACTGAAGTGACCCAGCTTGCGAATAATGTCGAGCTAATCAGCACGGATATCGGCCAGTGGAAGGAGGTAACCCAACAGGTAACGCAGCTTGAACACGAGGTGGAGATGATCACCAACCAGTTGATCAATCTTGAGAAGCTGGCCGAAGATCCCTTATCCGCAGTGCCTTTGGTGAATACCCTCGAGCAGCTCGACGAGGTGGTCAAGAAAGGGCAGGTGCTGTCCTATGCCTCATCAAATCTCGATGCGGATTTCTCCAAACTATATCCAGGCTATGAAACTTATATAAGCCAGGCATTGAACTCACAGACCATGCAGCAGAAATATAAAGGCTGGTCACAGTCAAACATGATGAGCATCAAGGATGCTTTAGATGAGGCACACTTGCAAAACATGACAATGAACAACGAGCGCGAGAGGTTGAACACCTTGGAAACAATGTCTCAAACGGTCGATGGACGGTTACAAGCACTACAGGCTGGAAATCTCGTTGCTATAGAAGAGGCCAAGAGTCTGCAACGTCTGAGGAAGCTGGTTGCCGACAATAATCAACTTCATGCGAATTACATGGCTGAGGAGCAGGATAGAAAAGATATAGAGAACGCTAAATGGCAACAGCTCCAGGGTGAAGGTGATGCAGTTCCTGGTGCTGGAGAAAATATATTAAACGATTCTTATTAGGAGGATTAAGGATGTTAAATAATAAAATAATATTAATAATTCTGATTATTTTGGCTCTCTCTGGCTTTTCTTATTTCGTTAAAATTGAATTTTTCGACAACTCTAATTCAACAGCAATTTCTCAACATACCAACAGCCAGGGAAAAGACAGTAACAAAAGGAAGGAAAATTGGAAAAAATTGCAAGGTAAAGGCGATGCGGTTCCTGGTGCTGGGGAAAACATATTAGACGACAGGTATTAGATTATGAAGACATATAGGATGTTGTTAATATTGATATTAGTTTTAATGGTTCTTTCTTGCTCATCTTATGCAATGGCGGATGTTCCGAACACAGGTGCGTTAGATACAATCAAAGATACATTCCGCGATAATGCTGGTTATTGGGTTACAACACTTCAAAATTACGCAACTCGTGTTTTTTGGATATTGGCCGCCATGGACGTTTGTTTGATGGCAATTTTTTTAATCTTATCTATGGGAGATATTTCGACTTTTGCAGCCAACACCATAAGAAAAATAATTGTGCTCGGCTTGTTTTTAGCATTTCTGCAAAACGGTCATACTTGGGCAGCGGATATATTAAATTCACTTCAGCAGGCAGGCGGAAATGCAAATGCTGCCGCAGGGGGCGCTCCTAACATTACCCCTTCCGGTGTTTTTGACACTGGGTATCATCTATGTGCCTTAATTATGGATACAATTTCTGTAATGAGTCCTATAGACTCGTTAGGTTATATGATTGCTTCCTTTATAATTATGATAGTATTTGCGCTCATCGCAGCAATGATGCTTTTGGTATACGTACAGACATATATCATTTTAAATGCAGGCGTCATCCTCCTAGGATTTGGTGGTTGCACATATACAAGCAATATTACAGTAAAATATTTCCAAGCGGCACTTTCAACGGGCGTTAAACTTTTTGTAATGATTTTGATAGTTGGGCTTGGTGAAAACATTCTTCAATCTTGGGTTGTTACTTTTTATACCGTAACCACCAAACAAATATGTCTATTCATCGGTGCCGCAGTTGTTCTTCTTGCATTAGTCAAAGCAATTCCCGATATGGTCGGGGATCTCATCAATGGTTTTTCCTGGGGAGCAGGGCAATCTTTAAGTCAGGCGGCAACTAGCACTACACGTACCGCTGCAACTGCTGCTATAGGGACCGCTGCCGGTGCCAGCGCGGGTGTCATGGCGGTCATGGAGGCCGCAAAACTTCATGGTGTCCAAAGCAGCTCCGGTGCCAGCACTTCCGGACCCGTATGGGGAACCACTAAAAATCTCGCCTCATCCGCTGTCAACGACATGGCCGGGAGAGTGACCGGAAGGGTAAGGAATTTCGGCAATATGGCTGGCCGCATGGCCGCCTCCATGCAGGAACAACGCCTATCAACTCCAGGCCCCGAAAAAGAGCCGACGGAAGATGAGCGCTACATTTCACCGGCGGTCGATCTGACCAAAGAGGGGAAACGCAATGAATAGGGAAAGCGGGATAAAAAAAGCCTCTCCCTTCCTTGAAGCAAGACGGGAATGGGAAGAGGTCTACGGCGGGTATGTGCAGAGTGCCAGGTCGTGGCGGTTCTTCAGCTTTATCTCCCTCGTCATTGCCTTGATCGCAACAGGGGGAGCCGTATATCTCTCCTGTACAAAACAGGTCCGGGCATACATCGTCCAGGTGGATAAGCAAGGGTCTATTCAAACGGTGAGGTCAATCGACACCAAACCCGATGCGCGGGTGCTGTCGGGTGTTGTCTCAAAACAGCTTATCAACTGGATCCAGGATACCAGGGATGTTTCCGTCGATGCCCAAATCGAGAGGGAACACGTATCGGAGGCGTATTCCTATATCCAGAAGGACACCCCGGCCATGACGAAGATCAACGAGCATTTCCAAAAGAACGATCCCTTCAAGCGGGCCGAAAAGGAAACGGTGTATGTCGACATCACCTCGATTCTAAGGCTCAAGGATGGTGCCTATCAAATACAATGGCAGGAAAAGACCATGAACCGGCAGAACGGCAGACTCATAAAGGCTGCCGAGACATGGTCCGCGGTATGCTACACCGAGATTCTGCCTCCACTGGATGAGCGCAGCCTTCTCAGAAACCCCACCGGCCTGATCATTAAAGATTTCAACTGGAGTAAAGAGTTATGAAAACGAAAATTCCGGCATTCTGCCTTTTTGTTCTCCTTTGCTGCACCCCCTCTTACGGGGCGTCCACGGAGCAGGCGGCAAACAATATTCAGATCCAGCCCTCCCCGATCAAACTGGAACGGCAAGAGCCGCAAAAGACTCTCGCTGCCGCAGATCAGGAGAACGGAGCCTCTCCTGCAGTACGCTATATCTCCCCGGAAAACGCCCCCCTCGACCGTAAAGCCCGTAAAGCCGTCCACCTCGCAGCCCAATGGCGGGGAAGGGCGGTTTTGCCCGTCTCCGAAAAAGACGGTGCCGTGGTCTATACCTTCGGGGAAACCGAGCCTGTGCTTGTCTGCAAACCGTTGATGGTCTGCGTGATCCGGCTGGAGCAGGGGGAGAAGATCGTCGATAAACCGCATTGCGGGGACTCGGCCCGCTGGGACATCACCCCCTCCGAGAGCAACAGCGACCGCCCGCCCCATATCTATGTCAAACCGCTCGACTCCGGCTTGGTCACGGATCTTGCCATCAACACCGACCGGAGGACATACATTATTTCGCTCAAATCGAGAAACGACGACAAATTCACCCCCCTTATCACCTTCCGCTACCCGGAAAACGAGCAAAGACAGTGGGCCGACTATATGGCCGAACAAAAAAAGCTGGATGAAAAAAACCAGCGGGACAGAAGGTTGAACGCAGCAGGGAAGCAATTCGACGCATCGAGGCTTGATTTCAACTACACCCTCTCGGGCGATGATCCCAAATGGAAGCCCGTCCGGGTTTTCAACGATGGCCGGAAAACCTATATCGAAACCCCAAGCGTTATGCAGATGTACGAGGCTCCCGTACTGCTGACCATCAATGACGGCAACAAGTCTTTAGTCAATTACCGGCTGCATGGGAACACCTTTATCGTGGACCAGCTCTTCGACAAGGCGATTCTTATTTCCGGGGTAGGGGACGAGCAGACCAAAGTCACCATAACCCACGCCAATTAAGGGGGAGCCGATGAAAAGGTTACTTGTCGTTATTTCCTGTTTACTTCTTGCCGCCTGCGCACCCCTTTCATCTCAGAGCTATTCGCCTATGGGCCTGGGGCAATCAGCCATGAAGGTTTTGGCTGCCGATATGGCAGGGCAGATCTCAGGTAACAACCCGGAAAAAAGCACAGCCTTTTATATTGAGCCGGATCAGAAGACAGACTTCGGTGGGCAATTGTCACAGGCATTGCGGGAAAAAGGCTATTGCGTCGTTGAGGGCGGGGTAGGGCAACAGAGAGGTGATGAGATGGAAATCATCTTCACGATTGACTGGACCTCCCCTGACTCCCTCTATTCGTCCGTGATTGCCGGAAGTCAAAGATACACCAGGGCCTACCGGCTCGTTGACGGAAAACTGCAACCCCTCTCCACCGAAATTGTCGGAGTAACAAGCCATGACTGATCATCTGCTCAATCCGAATGCGACACCGACCAAAGCCAGGCGGTTGAACAAAATCCCCCTGGTCGTGGGCTTCGTTCTCTTCTGTGCCGTTGCCCTGGCGTTTATCTATATGATCCAACTGTCCAGCCAGCGGCAAAAACACAGGGCGGTCAAGGAACAGGCACAGTCCTATAACCCGGCCATGAATGCCGCCGATGAGTTTTTGGCGGGCAAGCAGCAATACGGCTCCATCGGCCAGGAAAAGAAACCGGCAGCACCCCAAACAAAAAAGATCCAGGGTGAACATTTACAAAAAGCCGAAATGGAAATCTCTCCCGAAGAAAAAGAGCTGGCCCGCATTCGCACGGAGAAAATCAAGCGCTACGAGCAGGCCATAAACGCTCCTTCCGCCCTGCGTATGGATGTTGCCGCAACCGGTCCCGCAAATGTCGGAAGGTCGTCGGCCAAACCGTCGTATTCCATTCCTTCCGGCGGTGACGGCAACGAAAGGTATAGGGATGTACAGCGGCTGAAGGAAAAGTTGCGCGAGGGCATATTCGGCAACAAAGAGCCGAACGACCAGGATCACAAGACGGAGTTTCTGGAAAGCCAATCTCCGTCCGAGTATCTCGCTCATACCAGAAAGAAACAGATTAGCCCCCTGGAGGTGAAAACCGGCACGGTGATTCCCGCAACCATGCTCTCCGGGCTCAATTCCGATCTGCCGGGCATTATCCTGGCCCAGGTGTCGCAGAACGTCTATGACACGGCAACGGGCAACTATTTATTGATCCCGCAAGGCTCAAGGCTGGTCGGCAAATACGACAGCTATATTGCCTACGGGCAGGAAAGGGCCCTGGTGGTTTGGAACAGGATCGTCTATCCGGACGGATCGACCATCGAGCTTGCCGGGATGCCCGGCACCGACCAGGGCGGCTTTGCCGGGTTTAAGGACCGGATAGACAATCACTACATGCGGATCTTCGG
>JBJKRL010000006.1:0-62425 GCA_046704745.1 Desulfocapsaceae bacterium
ATGGTGAAAGTGATTGCTTTTCACGAAATTCTTAACCATGTGAACACAGCGCCCTCTTGGGACAGATTAGATGCAATTTGTTTGCCATAGTTGATACCATTGTTAATACCACTATAGTATGTATCTATTTTCAAAAGAGATATCCCTAGCACTTCTCTTCTCGAGATCCAAAAAACAAGAGATATTTTCCGTATCATGGGTTTGCTTTTCCGGAAAATTTCCGCTAACACGAAATTTGCGCCTCTTCCCCGTCTTGTACCCGTTCCAATATCCAGTACCAGAGACCTTCATCAATCACCAAGAACACACTTAAAAATTTGTAATTATTATATATTATCGTCCTTTCCTCCGCTATAAACAGCCTCCGGTGTTTGAACAGGACAGCAAAAAAGGCATGCCTCTTTTTTCCTTGACTTTGGCACAGGTTGGATTGAAAATATACACAAAAGTTCCTCAACTTGAAGGTCTTAGCTCCGCCAACTCCCATCACCGGTGACAGGCAATGTTTGAATACGGAAGATTCAAATTCATGCAGGCTGATTCGGAAGATATGAAACAAAAAATTTTCCGGTTGCGCTATGAGGTGTATGCCCTTGAGTTCGGATTTGAAAACCCGGAGGATTTCCCGGACAAGTTCGAAAAAGATGGGTATGATCAGTACTCTGTCCACTTCGTTTCTTTGAACGAAGACGATGATGTCATCGGTACCGTCAGGATGATCCTGGACTCCCCAAAAGGATTCCCGGTGGACCACGCCGCGGCAATCACAGGCTTTTCCGACAAACCGGAATCCCGATTTATTACGGAAATCTCACGACTTGCCGTCTCAAAGAAGCTCAGGCGACGGCCTGAAGACGGAATGCACGGTGTGGAATCCTATATTACGAGGTCCCAGGGCGGGGTTTCAGATGTCAAAACAGGAGATCAATCGTTTAAGGAAAGACGCCAGAAGCCGGTCATTGTCCTAGGGCTGTATAAAGCGGTTTATCTCAAATGCAAGGAGATGGGGATCAGCCACATGGTGATGATCTCAGAGGAGAAGCTCTTCCACGCCCTGTACAAATTCGGGTTTGTCTTTTCCCAGGTGGGTGATCCGGTGGAATACCATGGGAAAAGAATCCCGTATGCCACCTCCTGGGAACGGATTGAAAAACATATGAAGGAACACCACCCGGATCTGCTTGATTTTTTACTCTTAGGACTGGATAAAAAGTATCATCCAACATTCTGATCCGGAGAAATCCGGGCTAAAACCGATGGTGGAGATCAGCCACCAAATTCCTCATCATGTAAGCCCACATCTATGGGTAGAATCTCTTTTTTATCTCTCAGAAAGCATTTTATACACCAGCGCTCCTTTGTTTACAAGGGCTTAGGGGGTGCGCTTAATAATCCCCTTGCGGTTTTCAATTTTTTGCTTTACTAGTTTCAAAAAATCGCCTCTCCGGTTCTTTGAGGGAATGTACTTGCATACCTTTCATATATTAATGAGATTCCAGGTTGTTAGACCCATGCTATTGCGAATAGTAATAGGAAAGAGGGTGTTTAGAAATTGTTTATATTCGAAATTATTATTAAACATTCAAAGCTCAGCAAAGGATTTTCGGTGTAAAAAAATTGCCGGTCAGACAGCGGAAGACGGAGTTCGTTCTTGCACAAGCGAGGGGGCGATGTGCAGAATATATTATAGTACTATGGATTACTTCAAACAGTTTGGCGGAACATCGAAAAGAGCTGCTCTCGAATGTTTATAAAAGGAGTTTTCCATGCCGATTTGGTTCAAAGTCGTAACAGAGTCGGAAGACATGGCCAGGGTGTGCCGATTGCGCCACAGGGTCTTTGTTGAACAGGAGCACAGGTTCGACTCTGCCAGCAATTATATAGTGGATTTATATGACGCCTTGAAGGAAACCATCAATATTCTTGCATTTGATGGCGATGAGCCTGTTGGAACCATTCGAGCGGTGATGTACAACTCGGTGGGCTTACCGGCGTTTGATCATTATGATTTTGCTCCCTTTATCAGCAAACTCGACGGCCACTGCTCTTGTTTCGGCTGGCTGTGTGTTTTACACAAATATAGGCGTCACCCCTCCCTTCTCTTTGGCCTTTTTAAAATGGCGGTCCGGGAACTGAGAAAACAAGGCCAGCGGCATATTGTCGCCACGCTCCACCCACCATTAATGAGTTTATTGAAACGTTCCTTTAACGCGGTGCGGGTAGGCGAAGATTTTAAGTCCGGAGAGTTGAAGGTCCCGATGACCCCGGCATACATCGATACGGATAATTTCCCTCCCCGTACGCGCGAAGCTTTTCATAACCCGGAAAGAATTATTTCTAATGATTCCAATATTCGCCGAATCTATCACGAGGGGGAATCCATTATAAAGAAAGGAGAAATGGGCGACGAGGCCTTTTTGATCATACGGGGCTCCGTACGCTCACTGCCTGAAGATGATGATGGGAATTTACTGATTCCCGAACCGGATAATTTTAATCCTCTAAGTCACAAAGACCTGCTTTTCCATCAGGGAGAGGTCTTTGGCGAATTAGCCTTGCTTGACCAACAAGAGCGCACATCGACCATTGTCCCGTACTCCAAAGAGGTGGATGTGATGGTTTGGAGTACGGAAGAATTTCTGAATCAGATGGCAGCCTGTAAGGAAACGGGGCTTAACATAAGTAAATTGCTCGGCAAAAGACTGCGAAACCAGATTCATCCCAAAAGCGGACTCAGCACCGAGATTCTACCCCTTCTTGCCAGAATTATACACGATGCATCCAATGAGGGAAAAAGCGATATAGATTTGATCTGGCTGGCTCGTCAATGCGGTGTCTGGCCCAATGTCCTGGAAAAACAAATATTGTCGTGGCAAAAAAAAGACCTGGTCTCCCATAAAGAAGGCCGTATCACCGTCCTTGACCCCAAACGATTATGCGCCATAGCCGATAGGGAGGAGCGGTCTAAACGTGCCTAGCATAATTATGGTTTCTTTTTCTTCTTCGAGCTGTTTCAAAAGAGCTGCAAAGTGCAGACGCCGAGCAAGAGTAATATGATAATGGCAAGGCGACCTTCAATGTTCATGAAGTGCCTCCACAAGATACCGATTGCGATGGGAAAAATTAAAGGAGAGCTTATCTGTTACCTTCTTCCACTGTTTTCAAAAACCGTTCATTTCGCATAAATCGTACAAAAGAAACATCAGTGGCCGGGTCGGGGAGATGCTCTTTTGGCATCAAATTTCTTCTGTATTCAAACGCCTTCTTTAAATTGGCAAGGCTGGAATCCAAATCATCCATCTCCGCATAGACACGGGCCAAATTGTAATAAAACATGGGATATGTATCATCTTTTGAAAGTCCATATTCCAAAATTTGTTTTGCTTTGGCATCCTTCCCTAGCTCGATGTAACTCATCCCCAAATTATCGACAGCCACTCTCCAGGTATTTTTATCCAACTTCGGTTGTCTCTTTTCAAACTCAATGATTTTTTCGTAGAATTCGATGGCTTTCCGGAAGTCGTGTCTAAGATAAGCGTCGTCTGCCGCTTTGAGCAATTCCACATGGTCTTCGGATGACTCTTCTTTTTTATCTCCGATTACTTTAGGATGTATGCCTGCAGGCACTTCGGCAAGACTATCCGTAAAATGAAGCCCGCCGTTCTTATCTCTATATTGATAAATCTCAGCCTTGGTAACGGCTGGACAGAGCACCATTGCCATGACCGCAAAGGCGCATACTCTCTTCGAAAGCTTCATCATGTAATCCTTCATTGAATATCTGTTTTAACCGGTGTCTTTTGTATACACTTAACACACGGCTCAGAAGAATACAAGTATTTGTAATATCATATAATTATCCTAAAGCCTTAGAACTCTGAAAATACTAGAGCCTTTTGCAAAATGAGGATTCTCGGAGTCTATGCTTACCGGTTAAAAATCAAGGCATGCGAAAAATTTTACAGCAGGCATATAAGTGATATCGGAGTCAGAGTTTATGCCCGGAGGGTGCGTACCTCCGAGGATAAAATTTTGAGCATAACGCGGAGTTTGGGCCGGTAAGCGAGCCGGCGAGACTCCGAGAAGACCTTTTTGCAAGTGGCTCACTGGTGAGAATAATAGCTTCAGCCAATCTGAAAACACAATGCACTCTGAGCATCCCAACCAATCGCTAAAAGACCTGGATTGGCTTCAGTGATCATCATATGAAAAAAATGCCCGAACGAAATCTTCCGGAACACACGTAACGATGGTTAAAAAACGAAAGATACAATACTATATTGAACATGTCGGCGTTGATTATCAACCCGGGAAGGTCTACGATGATGCACTTTATTGCTTGCCCGCATGGAAATAAATGCTTCAAGAGATAAAAGAGCCCCAATACCGGAAACTCCAAAATCTCCCTGTTGATTTCCCTTGAAAGCAAGCAAACTAGGTACCGAGATTATATCACTGAATAAAGCAGGAGCATTAGTGCAAGGTTGCCGCAATTGAAAAAATGATATGGCCATGACAAAAAATACCAAAATTACATTTTTTCTCATAATGCTCTACGTGTTGTTGCACGCAGTTTATGTTGCCCAACCTTACGTGCAGGGCGGTCATCAATGGCGGCAGGCAGATGTTGCCAGCGTGGCAAGGAATTTTGCAACAGTTTCAATGAATATTTTTCTCCCCAGGGTAAATGAAGGAGGGGCAGTAAGCGGAATTGCAGGAATGGAATTTCCGCTCTTTAATTATGGGGTTGCACTTGTTTATAAACTAACGGGAAGCACATGGAGCGGTATCGGTAAAATTCTCTCCTTTATTTTTGCCTTTGGCAGCATTTGGCTCCTATTTATAATAATTAACGTTGAAAGATGCCTTCAGAAACGTGCTGAGGCGAACTTTAATCTCTGGTTGCTTTCTATCGGTTTTCTACCATTCTTATTTTTAGTCAGCTCCAAGTTTATGCCGGAATTTTTCGCGTGTTTCCTGGCATTGTTAGCGCTTTACAGCTTTTTGAAAAGCCACTATCAGTTTCAATACAAATGGCTTGTTCTCGGCATACTAAGCCTCGAATTTGCAACATTGGCAAGACCATACTACGGCTATTTTGGCGTGCCCGTTATTTTCCTTGCGTTGAAATTCTTAAAAGAGGCCCATTATAAAAAATTCATCATCTTGTTGACACTTGGCTTGTCGTTTTTTCTCCCCTTGATACTTTGGTACGGTGTTTGGGTTCCCTATCTCGACCAACAGTATAAAATGGGTCATTATTTTTATATGGGATCATCGATAATAAAGAACCTCAAACTCTATTTTACCACGCCGGTTGTCGTAAAGGACTTGCTACGTGTTATCTGTCAGGAATATTTAAACTGGCTCTATCTCCCTCTATTTCTTTACGGGCTCTATACTGCAAAAAAATCCCATTCCATCGTATACAGGTGGCTATTCTGGATTGGGCTTGTTCTTGTTACAACCCTGCCCATGGTCATCGGCGTGCATTTTTTAGTCCACTATTATTTTTTGGGTGGCATATTGCCCATGATCATGACGTTTGTCTATTTGGGGTTTGAAAATTTTATTGCAAAAGATTCAAAGAAAGGCACTCTTCTGGTTGTGCTTTTGGCTATAATCTCTCTAGGTACGATGGTTCATACATTCAAATTTTCAAAGGACATGGCAAGTCTTGAGAACCAGCGACCCGATCTGTTGAAAACCATTGAACCGTCGGCTTTGATTATCTCACCCTATAGCCCGAATCCGGTCTATCTTTATGTCTTAAATCATCATGGATGGGCTCTCACCCTACCAAAAGACCAAAAACAACAATGCGCAAAGCTGCAAGCGCTCCAACATCAAGGGGCACAATATATTTTACAAAAGAAACCCCTCAGCAATGGGCAGGCAGACTTTTCTCTTCCTTCGCTGAAAAAATGGATGGCTGCTCATTGCAACTAACCAGAGTTTATTACGAATCTGAAAAACTTGTCGTTCTTTTCGACACCCTGCTTCATGGCATGGCGGAAGATGGCGGGCAACAACAACACCCTATAAGGAGAAAAAATGGCCGTACAAATCGTTCGATTGGGCTGCCCGAGAAACAAAGATGAAGGCCTGAGAATCGGGACGGTGAGAAGACCTCCTCGAGGTGTTAAGAAAGAAGATTATGCAAGGCTGAACTACTATGATGTCTGGCTCCCGCAGATTGCACCGAGTGCAGAACTTGTCAAATGGATCAAAAAACAGCCAGGCTCCACCGCCGATTGGCACCAGTTTGAAAAACACTACCGGAAAGAACTCTCAACACCTGACAATACCCATCTTCTTGAATTGTTGGCGACACTTTCCAAATCCACCAATTTTTCAATCGGCTGTTATTGTGAAGATGAGACGAAATGCCATCGTTCGATATTGAAAAAGCTCCTCGCCGAGCATGGCGCTGAACTGAATAAAGGGAAAATTGAATAGATTAACTCACTGTATGGACAAGGAATATAAGAAAAAACGTTGCATGCTTCTTCTTGATCAGATAGCATTGGTCCTGGATCAAGGTAAAAAGACCAGACATCCAAGGAGTTTGTCTCATTGTACGCGGTTTCAATTCCTCTCAGGTCTTTGGAGAAACATGATATACTGCTTTTGCTTTGACTACCTTTCATCATCAAGAGCAACAATATGAATATGTGCAATCCTGAAACAACCTGTTCGCTGGGAGAACTGTGGCAGACTTTTATTGATACCGGCACCTGTTCGATTTCCGAGGTCAGAGAGGTCATCCTCCGATCCTGGCAGCGATGTTTTGCCATTGAAGTCGACCCGTATGACGACAACCTTCACGATCTTTTGAGCGGAGAGGCTCTCTCCGCCGCACTGAAGCAGCGGGAACGGCTCATTTCCGTTGCTCATCCCTTTATGGTGGATCTGTACGACATCGTCAAGGGCACAGGTTTTGTTGTCGTACTGACCAATGAGCACGGCTATATCCTTGAATTGTTCGGAGACGACGGTGCCGGCGAGACCCCGATGACCAGCAATTTTTTCATCGGCGCCTCCTGGCATGAACGAGATGCCGGGACCAATGCCATCGGCACTGCTCTGGAGGAACAAAAGCCTATTCAGGTAACCGGACCGGAGCATTACTGCCGTAAACACCATTGCCTTACCTGTTCGTCCGCCCCTATTTTCGACCCGGATGATAACCTGATCGGTATCCTCGATATTTCCGGAGCCCGCGAAGGGGCGCATATGCACACCCTGGGCATGGTAGTGGCAGCCGCCAAGGCCATCAGCGCCCAGCTTCGGATCAGGACCAAAAATCACCAACTGGCCATGGCCAACAAGACATTGGTCAGTTTTTTCAATATGGTCTCAGACGGTGTCCTGGTCCTGGACAAAAACGGCATGGTCACCGAACTCAACCCGGCTGCCGAACGCATCTTCGGCAAAGGCCGTAGCGACTTGAAAGGCACGAAATTTTTGGACCTGCTGGTCCGGGATACCTCCGAAAAAACACTGCAATTCGATTGGCAGGAAGCACAATCGGACGTGGAATTGCCGGTAAATACTTTGAAAGGTCCCTACCCCTGCCTGGCCTCCATCGAACCAATGGTAGGCGATCAGGAAACGTTTTCCGGAACCTTCATTACCCTAAGACCCATCAAAGCGGTGCGGCATCTGATCCACCGTTTCAGCGGGTACTCGGCGTCTCTTCAATTCAGCGATATTATAGGAAAAAGCCGGGAAATGCTGGAAGCGATCGAGCTTGCCAAGCTCTCAGCCCAGACCTCGTCCAACGTCCTGCTGCAAGGTGAATCTGGCACCGGCAAGGAGATTTTCGCCCAGGCCATCCACAACCGGAGCAGCCGGTTCGGTGCCCCTTTTATCCCCCTGAACTGTGGGGCGATTCCGCGGGAGCTGGTCGGCAGTGAGTTGTTCGGCTATGAAGACGGCGCCTTCACCGGTGCCTGCCGGGGCGGCAAACCCGGCAAATTCGAGCTGGCAGTCGGCGGTACCCTCTTCCTCGACGAGATCGGCGACATGCCGCTGGAACAACAAGCCGTACTTCTCAGGGTTATCCAGGAACGGCGCATGACCCGGATCGGAGGTATCAAGGTAATCCCGGTCGATGTCCGCCTGATCTGCGCCACCCATAAGAATCTTCTGGAAAAGGTCCGCGAAGGCACCTTCCGCCAGGATCTCTATTACCGGCTGAATGTGATGTCGATTACCATTCCGCCGCTTCGCGAGCGACTCGAAGATATCCCCCTTCTCTTTCAGCATTTTATTGATAAGCTCTGCCGCGACAGAGGACATCGGCTTTCAGTTGACCGTGATATCATGCACTATCTTTATGCCTATCCCTGGCCCGGCAACGTTCGTGAACTGCAGAACGTGGTGGAACGGGCCTCCAACCTGGCGGTGAACGGTATCGTTACCGTACACCAGCTGCCCGGAGAAATCGTGAACCGGCACGACACCAGGGTGCAAACTGCGGCCCCGGCCCAGCCCGCCGACCGCAGACAGAGACTGCGGCAGCGGTTGGATCGGGAGAAACAGCAACTTATTCACATGCTGGACATCCACGAGGGGAACGTTACCCAGGTGGCCAGGGAATTGGGTATCTCCAGAAAAACCGTGTATAACCGAATGCAGCGTCACGCCATCGTCAATTAGCCATTGTGTTACCCAACTGTGTAAAAACTGTTTATTCTCCGACACTATCGGTTACACTTATTACACAGTTGTTCCCCGGTCATACTCCCAGCGTTGACATTTACTAATTCCTTCTTTATCTTTTAATTCCGCTGTTAAGAGACACTCTTCTCGGTTTTTCTCGCTCAAACCTAAGCGTTGGTACGGTATTTGCTCACTAATGAGCTGGGGTACGACTGCCATGAGCTTCGTCCCCATCTGAGATTATCTTACGAGTATGCCGGTTTACCACGGTTTTATCTTTTCCGTTGTGGAAGTTGCCTTCTAACCTCTGAAGGATTCCATTCGAACCGGTTTCTTGCAGCGTTATTCTTCATTCTTTCACCATGGAGGGGCGGTTATGATCAAAAAAGAGATTGTTGTCAACGGTATCCCGAGACGTCTGGTAGTCAGCGGGGATGATTCCCTGGCCGGTGTACTCCGGTCCAATCTGGGCCTGACCGGCACAAAAATAGGCTGCCATGAAGGTCAATGTGGTGCCTGCAGCGTCCTGGTCGACGGGAAGGTCACCCGGTCCTGTGCCATGAAAATGCGCCGGGTAGCCGACGGGGCTCAGGTCGTTACCATCGAGGGTATCGGTACCCCGGACAATCTGCATCCGCTGCAGATGGCCTGGATGGTCCATGGCGGCGCCCAGTGCGGTTTCTGCAGTCCGGGCTTCATCGTCTCCGCCAAAGGGCTTCTCGACAGCAATCCCAGTCCCAGCCGCGACGACGTTCGCGAGTGGTTCCAAAAACATCGCAACGCCTGCCGATGTACAGGTTACAAACAGCTGGTCGATGCGACAATGGATGCGGCCAAGGTCCTGCGCGGCGAAATGAGCATGGACGAATTGGCCTTCAAGATCCCGGAAGACGGCCGGATCTGGGGCACCAAATATCCGCGGCCGACTGCTGTTGCCAAGGTAACCGGAACCTGCGATTACGGCGCCGACCTCGGCCTCAAACTGCCGGAAGATACCCTGCAGCTTGCACTGGTCCAGGCCAAGGTCTCTCATGCCTTAATCAAATCCATCGACACCACTGAGGCCGCCCTGATGCCGGGCGTAGTCAAGATCGTAACCCATAAGGACATCAAGGGCAAAAACCGCATCACCGGTCTTATCACCTTCCCGAGCAACAAGGGAGACGGCTGGGACCGTCCGATTCTTTGCGACGAGAAGGTCTTTCAGTTCGGCGACGCCATCGCCATCGTCTGTGCCGCCACGAAAAAACAGGCAGAGGCAGCAGCCGAGAAGGTCAAGGTGGAGCTGGAAGAGCTGCCCTCCTACATGAGTGCCCCGGCCGCCATGGCCGAAGACGCCATCGAGATCCACCCCGGAACCCCCAATATCTACTTTGAGCAGCGCATCGCCAAGGGTGAGGAAACCGCACCCGTCTTCGGCAGTGCCGCCGCCGTGGTCGAGGACGATTTCTATGTCGGCCGCCAACCGCATATGCCCATTGAGCCGGATGTCGGTTTTGCCTATGTCAACGACGACGGCAAGCTGGTCATCCATTCCAAGTCCATCGGTCTGCACCTGCACCTGTACATGATCGCCCCCGGTCTCGGCGTTGAACCCGAGAATCTGGTCATGGTTCAGAATCCGGCAGGCGGGACCTTCGGTTACAAGTTCAGCCCGACCATGGAAGCCCTGGTTGGTGCTGCAGCGCTCGCCACCGGCCGGCCGGTGTTCCTCGGCTACAATTATTTCCAGCAGCAGACCTATACCGGCAAGCGTTCACCGTTTTTCATGAACGTCAAGATGGCAGCCGACAAAGACGGCAAGCTCATGGGCATGGAGACCGACTGGTCTGTGGATCATGGTCCCTATTCCGAATTCGGAGACCTGCTGACCCTGCGTGGCGCCCAGTTTATCGGCGCCGGCTATGACATCCCCAATATCCGCGGTATGGGACGCACCGTCTGCACCAACCACTCCTGGGGTTCGGCGTTCAGGGCCTATGGTTCTCCCCAGTCTGAATTCGCCTCGGAAGTGCTGATGGACGAACTGGCTGAGAAGCTCGGTATGGATCCGCTGGAGCTGCGCTACAAGAATGTCTACCGCCAGGGCGCCACCACGCCGACAGGCCAGAGTCCCGAGGTCTGGAGCCTGCCGGAGTTGATCGACAAAATGCGTCCCAAATACCAGGAAGCTCTTGCCAAGGCCAAAAAGAACTCCACCGACGGAACAAAGCGCGGCGTGGGAATCTCACTTGGCGTTTACGGCAGCGGGCTGGACGGCCCGGACAGCGCTGAAGTCAATGCCGAACTCAACCCGGACGGCACGGTGACCATCGCAACTACCTGGCACGATCATGGTCAGGGTGCTGATATGGGAACCCTGGCCACCGCCCATGAGGCCCTGCGTCCTCTTGGCCTTGCTCCTGACAAGATCCGTCTCTGCTTAAACGACACTTCTGTCTGCCCCAACGGCGGTCCGGCCGGTGGCAGCCGATCGCAGGTGGTGGTCGGTCAGGCCATCAAGGCCGCCTGCGATATGCTGATTGCCGGAATGAAAAAAGGTGCCGGGTATCGCAGCTATGATGAAATGGTGGCAGAGAAGATTCCGACTAAATACCTGGGCAAATGGACCGCTCCGGCCAATGCCTGCGACGAAAACGGACAGGGCAGTCCGTTCGCCTGCTATATGTACGGTGTTTTCATGGCCGAGGTGGCGGTGGATACTAAAACCGGTGCAACAACGGTCGAGAAGATGACCCTGGTCGCCGACATCGGCAAGATCGCCAACAAACTGGTGGTGGACGGCCAGATGTACGGTGGCATGGCCCAGGGAATCGGGCTTGCCTTAACTGAGGATTTCGAAGATATTAAGAAGCACTCCAGTATGGTCGGTGCCGGGTTCCCCTATGTCAAACAGATTCCGGACAATATGGAGCTGATCTATGTGGAAAGTTCGCGCCCGGACGGCCCCTTTGGCGCTTCCGGAATCGGCGAGCTGCCGTTGACCTGCCCGCATGCTGCGGTCATTAACGGTATTCACAATGCCTGCGGCGTCCGCATCACCCGTCTCCCGGCCCTGCCCGAGAAGGTTTTGGCCGGGTTGCAGAAATAGAGGAACCCACTTTTCTCATGAACCGGCAAGGCTGGACCAGGTTGGCCCAGCCTCAACCAAAAAATGAAAATCGGATCTTCGGCAATCGACCTTTCAGCAGAAACGGTTTTCAGATAAACACTATGTCAATTTGTCGTTACTCCAGGGAGGGCAAAACATTACGAACCTGACACCGCCTGAACTGGCTAGAAATTCGGACCAACATCCCCTCCGGACAAATTCTCATCCGGAGGGGCTTTTTTGACCTGATTACCCTTGAAATTCGGCTTCCCCGAAATGGGGAGGGAATAGCTCTTTTCCGCTGGGTTTAGACCCCTTTACGGGATGCTTATACCCCCTTGTGGGATGTTTGTGGTAATCAATATTTTAAAAGGGATAGGCAATGGATCAGCAGGAGCTTCGTGATTGGGAGGCCAAATGCATTCAGGAGGAACCTCCGGCCTGCCGGGCCGGATGTCCGCTCAATGTCGATGCCAGGGCCTTTGTCCAGGCTGCAGCCAAGGACAACATGGCTGCAGCCCGAACCGTTCTGGAAAGGAGCATGCCTCTGGCGGGCATCGTGGCCCGTCTCTGTGAAGCGCCTTGCGAGCGGTTCTGCGTCCGGGGGCCTTTGGGCGGCCCCATCGCCATCGGTCTTCTGGA
Organism: Desulfocapsaceae bacterium; assembly: GCA_046704745.1. GTDB lineage: Bacteria > Desulfobacterota > Desulfobulbia > Desulfobulbales > Desulfocapsaceae > CAWGGS01. The sequence goes on from JBJKRL010000006.1 coordinate 12,401, forward strand.
ACGTGCCTGCGTTCACTTGACGACTGCACCTGCCAAGATCCTGCGTCTACCTGAACGTCCGCACAAGGTGACCATGGTCGGTGCAGGACCCAGCAGCCTGGCTGCAGCCTTTGAACTTGCCAAGAAAGGCTATCCGGTAACCGTGCTGCACCAGGAACCGGGCCCGGGTGCCCGGCTAAGGCAACTGCCCCAGGAGATACTCCCCTCCCCTATCCTTACGGAAGAACTCCAGCGGCTATCAGGTCTTGGGGTTGTCTTCCAGCAAGTTGAAAAACTCGATGCGGCACTGGTTGCCTCCGTAACCACCGAGGCGATCTATCTGGGATTGGACGATACCCTGGAACCGGATCTTAAGACAATGTTGGGTGAGCCGGACCCGTTCACTTTCGCCCTGTCCCAGTCCGGATGGTTCTGCGCAGGCCTTGACGCCGAAGAGGCCCCGGACCGTTTGATCACAGACGTTGCCCAAGGAAAAGAAGCGGCAGTCTCCATCGACCGTTTTCTGCAAGGGGCCTCGCTTACTGCCGGACGGACGGCACCGCGTTGCGGTAATACCGATCTCTTCACCAATACCCACGGGATTCCGGCCCGAGATAGGATTTCCCCTGCTGTCCTTGAAAAATACAGCCGGGAGGAAGCGGTACAGGAGGCCGGACGCTGCATCGATTGTCAGTGTCTGGAATGCGTCCGTCACTGCACCTATCTGGCCGAGTACAAGGCCTACCCCAAGGTCTATGCCCGCCGTGTGTACAACAATTCAGCCATCGTTAAAGGCGTGCACCAGGCCAACCGCTTCATCAATAGCTGCTCGCTGTGCCGGCAGTGCGAAACGCTCTGCCCCAAAGATTTTTCCATGGCCGATCTTTGTCTTGACGCCCGCCGACAGATGGTGCGCGAGAACCGGATGCCGGCCTCAGCTCACTGGTTCACCCTTGAAGAGATGCACTCGGCACGAGATGAAGGAGCGTTTATCCGCCACGCACCCGGAACAACGGCAAGCCGGATCCTTTTTTTCCCCGGCTGTCAATTGGCCGGGATCAGGCCGCAGCAGACCAAGGCCCTCTACGATCATCTGCTCTTAAAAGAGCCTGAAACAGGTATCTGGCTCGACTGCTGCGGGGTGCCGGCTCACTGGGCCGGAAGAGTGGACGAGTTCGCCTCTGTCTGCAAAGATATCGAAAAAACCTGGAGTTCCATGGGAAAGCCAAAGGTCCTGGCCGCCTGTTCGACCTGCCTGAAAATTCTACGGGAGCATGTACCCGCCGTCACTGTCGATTCGGTCTGGAAGGTCCTGGCATCGGAGCCGGTGCCGGGGGCAAAGGCCCTGCCGCCGCTGGCCTTGACCGATCCCTGCAACGCCCGTCTCGATACCGAGACCCAGAGCGCGGTACGCTCCTTGCTCCAGGCGACCGGCCAACAGCTCACTCCGCTTCCCATGTCCGGGAAGCTGACCGAGTGCTGCGGTTTTGGCGGCCTGATGGAAAATGCCGCCCCGGCCACCGCCAAAGGAGTCCGGGAGGCACGGGCTCTGCAGAGCGACACAGGATTTCTCACCTACTGCGCCATGTGCCGGGACCAATTGGCTAAGACCGGCAAACCCGTGGCATACCTGCTGGACATCCTGTTTCCAGTCGCAGCGGTTGCAGCAGATGCGCCTCCGGCACGAATTTCCGACCGCAGGATAAACAGGCGCCGACTCAAGAAAGAGCTCCTGGCCCGATACGCATCTTCTGAGCTGCCGCCCGAAAAACCCTGGCAGCAGCTGTCTCTTAAAATTCCCGAATCCGTTTTGCCACTGCTCGAAGAACGCCGCATCCTCGAGGACGATATCCGGCGTGTCCTGTACAAAAAAGCCGAAGGAGGAAGGTATCTGGTCCATGCCGTCGACAGCGTACGGCTTGCCTCCGCCCGCCTGGGAAGTGTCACCTTCTGGGTCGAATACACCCTGCAGGATGACATCTACCTCATCAGGCGGTGCTGGAGTCACCGAATGACCATTGCCGGAGGAGGAGAAGAATGAAACTCAGTTTTCTGCCATCCGATATGAACTGGACCTGCGCTCCCTGCGGCGAGCCCCTGCAGCCCGGCATAGTCGAACTGCGCTACATGGAAAATGTCTTCAAGGTGGAATTGCCGGTCTGCCCGAAATGCGGCACCGTCTTGATTTCGGAAGATCTGGCTCTTGGTAAAATGCTGGAGGTGGAACAGCTGCTGGAAGACAAATGAAACCGCTTTATAGCTCAGGACCGGTCCGCCAAGGGCTTGGCCCCTGCCTGCGCCCTGGCGGGAGGATACTCACCGAAAAGATCCTCGAGTTGACCGCACCGACATCAGCCAGTATGATTCTTGATGCCGGCTGCGGCACCGGGGCGAGCCTTGTCCTGCTGCGGCAGCGGGGATTTGCGCACGCCTTCGGCGTCGACCTGGATCCGGTGCTGCTGCAAGAGGCGTATGGTCAAAAGCTTAAGGTTTCCCGGGCCGATCTGGCCCGGCTGCCGGTGAAGGATTCCTGTCTGGACCTGGTGTTGGCCGAATGCGTCTGGAATCTGACCGACCGGAGGCAGGTGTTGGCTGAATTCCGCCGGGTTCTGCGGCCCGATGGGTATCTCGCCGTCACCGACATCTTCAGCCGGTCGCAAACTGACGGTGACCGGCCCCACTGGCCTGTCCGCTGTTGCTTCTCACAGGCCGTGGATCTGGCAACGGTTGCCGGGATGGTAACCGATGCCGGATTTAAGGTACTGGTGCTGGAAGACCATACCCGGCTGCTTAAGCAGACGGCAGCTGAATTTGTCTTTGCCCACGGATCGCTTTTGGCCTTCTGGGAGGCGGTAACCGGTGATACGAATCTGGCAAAAGCCGCCTGCACGGCTTCCGCCGCCCTCCGGCCGGGACTTTTTTTACTCATTGCCAAACGGAAACCCCAATGAATGAACACGATCTTGATATCTTACAACTCGGCCATCAGGGCTTTTGCTGCAGTCAGATCATCCTCCATCTGGCCCTCGACCTGCAAGGACAGCACAACCCCGGACTGATACGGGCCATGTCTGGCCTGTGCCACGGTTTTACAGGAACCCGGGGCACCTGCGGCGCGGTAACCGGTGCGGCGTGTATGATCGCCTATTACGCCGGCAAAGGCGAGGCCGAGCAGGAGGCCCATGATCGTCTGCCGCTTATGCTCGGGGAACTGGCCGATTGGTTTGAAGACTATGCTTCTTCCCGGTTCAGCGGCATTAACTGTTCCGACATCGTCTCTGATGGCAAACCGGACCTCAAGCTTTGCGGCGGCTTGGTCTCCGAGTGTTTTTCCCGGGCCCTGGCCATCCTGATCGAAAACGGTTTTGACCCTGCGAGTCCCATCGATGTCTGAGATTCTCGGCCTGGCGGCAAGTGTCTGCCCTGACTGTCTACAGCGTTTGACCGGCCGGTTAATTAAAGAGCAAGACCGGGTTCTCCTGGCCAAAACCTGTCCCGAGCATGGTTCGTTTACAGCCACGGTGTGGAAGGGAGAGCCTTCTTTTCTGTCCTGGTCCCGCCCCAAACTGCCATATCATGACGGCGACAGGATCTCGAAAGATCGCGGCTGCCCCTTTGATTGCGGACTCTGCCCGGAGCACGGCCAGCGCACCTGTACCGCCCTGGTTGAAATCACCTCCCGCTGCAACCTGCACTGCCCGGTCTGCTTCGCCGACAGCGGGGGTGGAGAACCAGATCCAGACCCGGCAACCCTTGGTCGGATGTTTTCCCGGATCATGGCCAAAACCGGGGGCTGCAACCTCCAGCTCTCCGGCGGCGAACCGACCCTGCGTTCCGATCTGGTGGATATCGTCGGATCGGCAGCCGATGCCGGGTTTACCTTCATCCAGCTGAACAGCAACGGACTCGCCTTTGCCGATGATCCGGAACTTGCTTTCAGACTGCGCGATGCCGGCCTGTCTTCGGTTTTTTTTCAGTTCGATGGCCTTCACGACCGGGTTTTCACGGCCCTGCGCGGCCGTCCTCTGCTGGCAGAGAAATACCGTGCTCTGGACAATCTTGCCCGGTCGGGGGTCGGTGTGGTGCTGGTTCCCACCGTGGTCCGCGGGGTCAATACCGATCAGCTCTGGGAGCTGATCCGTTTCGGGCTGGACCGGCTTCCCACCGTCCGCGGTGTCCATTTCCAGCCGATAAGTTATTTCGGCCGTTATCCTTCATCGTTTGTCCCGGATCATGTCACCTTGCCGGAAATCATGCAGGGCCTGGCGCAGCAGAGCCGGGGAGTACTGAAAATCGACGACTTCCGGCCGCCCGGCTGCGAACACGCCCTCTGCTCCTTTTCCGCCAGGTACCTCAGACAGGAAGACGGAGCCCTGCAGCGGCTGGGAGGTTCAAGCTGCGATTGCAGCCCCAAACCAGCCAAGGAGGGAGCGCTCACCGCCATCGCCGTCACCGCCAGGCAATGGGGGCCGGGTGTCCGGGAGCCGGCAGACATACAAGCCTGTATTCCGGGTTCGCTCGACCATTTTCTCCACCAGGCCAGAACGCGGAGTTTTTCCATCTCGGCCATGGCATTCCAGGACTGCTGGTCGTTGAATCTGGAACGGCTTAAAGGTTGCTGTATCCATGTCGCCCGGCCCGACGGACGGCTGATCCCCTTTTGCAGCTTCAACCTCACAGCCAGAAGCGGCACTCCACTGCATCGGCCCCAACGCCGCAGGGCAAAAACCACATCGGTCGATGCGCTGATTGCCGCACGTTTTGCTCTGCCGTCCGGGTTTACCAGAGAGGACGTTGAGCAAGCACAGTTGAGCGCACTTTGCAAAACCTTGGAGCATGCCGTAAACGAAAGCCCCTTTTACCGCAGGCATCTGGCAGGAGTTACCAAGCTGCAATCACTTTGTGACCTGCAGCACCTGCCGCTGCTTACTTCAGACGATATCGTGAGCCAGGGGCAAAGGCTGCTCTGTGTCTCCCAGAGTAAGATCAGCCGGGTCGTCACCCTGCAGACCTCGGGAAGTACCGGAGCGGCCAAACGCCTGTTTTTCACCGAGGCGGACTTGGCCGCCACCTCCACATTTTTCCTGCACGGAATGCAGACTCTGGTTGACTCAAGTGACCGGGTCCTGATCATGCTGCCTTTTCAGCAACCGGACAGCGTCGGCGATCTTTTATTGAGAGCGCTTCAGGAAGGAGGAATAGAGGCCCGCGGTATCTGGCCACCGGAAAAGGCTGCTTCAATGGCCGCTGTTATCCACCGGCACCGTCTGAGCTGCGCCGTGGGCCTGCCGCAGCATCTTCTTGCACTCGCCTATGCTGTTGGTCCGGGTCTCCTGAAATCCATGCTGCTCTGCTCGGACTATGCCGCACCCGCTCTGCGCCGCCGAATAGAGGACATTGCCCGCTGTGAGACCTTTTTGCATTACGGAGCCACCGAATCCGGACTTGGCGGGGCAGTCGAGTGCGAAGGCCACTGCGGCTGCCACATCCGCGAGTCGGACCTTCTCATCGAGATCATCGACCCGGATACCTGCCGGCCGATGCCTTACGGCGAGTGCGGAGAGGTGGTAATTACGACTCTCGGACGCCAGGCCATGCCGCTGATTCGCTACCGAACCGGTGATACGGCCTTCATTAATCGATCGCGCTGTGTATGCGGCGGAAGAACAGCTCGCCTTAGCGGCATCCGGGGCCGGTTGGACAAAAGCCGGTTTGCCGACGGGCAATGGATTGCCAGCCAGGATCTGGACGACTTTCTCTACCAGATCCCCGGCCTGATCGACTACCGGCTCATTCTGGACCATGACGGTAGCGATCGTCTGCATGTCGACTTCCTGGCCGCCTCTGGATACGAGGCCCTTGCCGGAAAGATCAAACAACAACTCTTGTCTATTACAGCAATCCGGAATACTGTTTCCTCAGGCGCCCTGATTCTAGGCAAGATCGGGCAGGTTGCAGAATTTGCCCCGACCCATACGGTCAAAAGGACCATACAGGATTTGCGAAAATAAAGGAGATACATGCAACACATACTGGACTCACTGATCACAACTTTGGAAGAAGGACAGACTGCGATTTTAGGCGCCATCACCCGCAATGCCGGCTCGGCACCCCGAACAACAGGTGCCCGTATGCTCATATTACAAGACGGGACCCTTAAAGGCTCCGTGGGGGGCGGTGCCCTGGAAGGGGCCTGCCAGGCCAAGGCAAAGGAGCTTTTTGACGCTCCCCACCCGACAGTCGAGATAGGCTTTAATCTGAATGCCGCATCGGCAGCAGATGCGGGTATGCTCTGCGGCGGAACGGTAACGGTTCTTTTACATCGTGTCACCCCGGAGAATCTGGCGCTGTTTAAGGCCTTAAAAAACAGTTATGCCTGCGGCCAACGACCACTGCTCTTGACCTACCTGCCCACCTCCGACTTGCCCGTACACATGCAGTATGTCAATGGGCAGGATGAAGGCGGAATTGACGAGGAGCTGAGGGCCGAGATTCTGCTCAAGACCCGAAGAGCCCCGTTTCTTATCAATCACAGCGGCCGGGATATCTTTGTCGAACCACTGGTTCACCCAGGAGTCGTTCATCTGGTAGGGGCCGGACATGTGGCGCTGGCCTGTGCCCGCGTCGCATCTTTCACCGGATTCGAAGTGGTGGTCATGGATGACCGCAGGGAATTCGCCAACCTTACAAGATTTCCGGATGCCCGGGAAGTACGGATCCTCAAATCGTTTACCGACTGCATCGACCGCCTGGGAGCCGATGACTACGTTATCATCGTCACCCGCGGCCATATGCACGACCGGGAGGTACTGGCCCAGGCACTGCGTACCGACGCCGGCTACATCGGAATGATCGGCAGCCGCAGAAAAAAAGAAGCGGTTTACGCTTCCCTGGTTCAGGAGGGGTTCACAGAAGCAGATCTTAGCCGTGTTCACTGCCCCATCGGTCTTTCCATTGGCGCCGACACGCCGGAAGAGATAGCCGTCAGCATCGTTGCCGAGTTGGTACAGCTCAGAGCGGGGTCGGCGGCATGAATGTGGCGGCAATCATTCCTGCAGCCGGCTACTCCTCCCGGATGAAGGAATTTAAGCCGCTTTTGCATCTCGGCGGCCAGAGCTTGCTGGAACGCTGTGCCGCTTCCTTCCGCCGGGCCGGAGTTGAAAAAATTCTTGTCGTCACCGGCTACAGGGCCAAAGAGGTGCAGGAAGAGGGACGGCGGCTCGGTCTTTTGTGCATCCATAACCCGGATTATGATCAGGGAATGTTTTCCTCCATCTGTGCAGGGGTGCGGCATCTCTCTCATGAAGAAGGCTTTTTCCTGCTGCCGGTGGACATCCCGTTGATCCGTTATGCCACCATATCCACCCTGCTGTCCGCCTATGACGGACAAACTGTGCTCTTTCCCGGTTTCCAACACCAAAACGGCCATCCGCCGCTGATCCCCGCCCGGCTACTCCCTGAAATACTTGCCTATAATGGTGTAGGCGGCCTCAAAGGGCTCCTGGAACAACAGGAAAGCCGCGTGGTCCCGGTCTGGGACAAAGGCATCCTGTTGGATGCTGATACGCCCGATGATTTCGCTGCCCTTAGCCGTCGTTTGCCCCGGCTGGCAGTCGCCGACCGCGACGAGGCCCTGGCCCTGGCGCGGTTGCGGCTGTCCGAGCAGGGGCTGGCCCACGGCCTGGCTGTTGCCCGGGTTGCAACCATCCTGGGGGAGGAGTTGAGCCGGCATGCATTTACGATCGACTGTGATCTGTTGTATAACGCGGCCTTGCTGCATGATATCGCCAAAGGTCGGCCACACCATGAACAAGAGGGAGCGAGTATCTTGATAGAACTGGGACTTTCGAATCTTGCCGACGTGGTGGCCGGGCATAAAGATGCCGTCCTGCCTGCATCGGGCCAGCTCACCGAACGCGAGATCGTCTGCCTGGCCGACAAACTGGTCCGCGGACCCGAGCGGATTCCCCTACGGCAGCGATTCGATGAAAAGCTCTCAATGTACGCAGGCGATCCTGCCGCCTGCTCGGCCATCCACCGACGTCTGGATAATGCCCTGGCCCTGCAGTCCAAGGTGGAGGGAATTATCGGGCAAGATCTTGAACACTTTCTCAAAAGGCAGAACCTGTGACGACCATCTATCTGATCCGGCATGGAGAGATTACAGAAAGCACTCCCCGCCGCTTTGTCGGCCAACAGGACCTGCCGCTGACCGCCCAGGGACGAACGCAGGTGGCCGAACTGGCAGAGTACCTGGCAACCCGTTCCATCGCCGGAGTAGTCAGCAGTCCGCTCAGCCGCTGCCGGGAAAGCGCCGCCATCATCTGCGATCGTATCAGCGGAAGGCCCCAAATCGTCCAAGACCTGGCTGAAATCGCCCTCGGCGCCTGGGAAGGCCTGAGCGTTGCCGAGGTTAAAGAACATTTTCCCGGCTGCTACAAGGCAAGGGGCAGGGACCTGGCAGGGTATAAGCCATTGAATGGAGAGAGCTTTGCCGACCTGCTGGCCCGCGTCTGGCCCGCCTTTGTTGACATCACCAAAGAGGAAACCGACGTTGCCATTGTGGCCCATGCCGGCGTCAACCGAGTAATCCTGGGCCAGATACTCGATATGCCGCTTGGAAATGTCCTCCGTTTGCAACAGGATTATGGATGCCTCAATATCATCCTCCATAACGCCAAAGGCTATGAGGTCGGATGTATCAACTGCAATCGTGCATCCGTCGATGCGGTAAACAAAATAAAGAATAAGAAATAAACTTACTCGTGGAAAGTCCTGCAGCCTGGTCGGTATTTTTGTGTAAATCCGGATCCAATCTGACACTTACGTAATGAAAAGTTCAATTCGATCTGTCGGTTACTCAGAGAACACCCCATCAAACGTTTGTGGTACTTATAAAGAGGCAGGCCGATTGACTCGGAAATTGAGGTTTACAGTCTATATACAGTAGGAATATTTTGTGAGAGTAAAGGAAGGATTACTATTTGATTTGGCTATCTTAACGCAGTGTCATACCGGACGTACAATTTTTAGCAGTCTGAAGCAGCCCCTTTAGGTTGAGTTATGTTACTACTCTCCTCTCTTTAACTCTTGATTAAACGTAGACTAAGCCAAATTATCCGAGAACCGATAACCAACTCCTACTTCGGTTATGATATAACGTGGCCGGGACGAATCAGGCTCGATCTTTCGACGTAAGTTGCTGATATTGACACGGAGTATATGTGCCTGCTCCACATACCCGGTTCCCCAGATCTGCCTGCAGATCTGCCGTTGTGTAAGGACTTTTCCTGCATTGGCTACCAAGAGACGTAAAAGATCATACTCAGTGGGTGTTAATTGAACGTCTTTCCCTGCTTGAAGTACTCTCCGATGCACAAGATCCACCTCTAATCCGGCTATCTTATAAATGGGAAGTTGCTCTTCTCGAAATGTTCGCCGGAGGGTCGCTCTTACCCGGGCCAGAAGTTCCCCTACCCCGAATGGCTTGGTGAGATAGTCATCGGCTCCGGCATCTAGAGCGGCGACCTTGTCGTCTTCTCTCTCTCTGACTGACAAAACGATAATAGGTACCTTCGACCATTCTCGAATTCTCTTAATGACCTCGATACCGTCCATATCGGGAAGCCCGAGATCCAAAAGGATGAGATCCGGCCTGACTGCAGCTGCAGCCATTATCGCGAGATGGCCGTTTTCCGCTTTATGAACGCAAAATTCCTCCGTGTCCAAAACCGTTTCTAAAAATCTCAATATTGCAACTTCATCATCAACCAGGAGGATACGGATACCCGTTTTTCTTTTCTCCGCTTTATTTTCCACTTTCCACCTCCTCTGCCGTATCCGCTTTCATTGGGAGTTTTACGATGACAGCAAAGCCATCCCCGGAGCGATTCTTGGCTTTGATCGTACCTCCGTGGGCCTCAACTATTCCTTTACAGATGGAAAGTCCAAGCCCCGTCCCACCATGTCCCTCAGGAACGGGGACCTGGTAGAATTTATCGAATATCTTCTCGATGTCGGATTCCGGTATTCCATGCCCCTGATCTTCCACCGCTATGGTGAGATACGATGTGTCGTATTGAACAACTACGGATATTTCAGTGCCGGCAGGTGAAAATTTGGCCGCATTATCCAAAAGATTGGTAAGGACCTGTGTCATGAGTCCCATGTCCATCATGGCAAGAGGCAACCCTGACGGCAGGTGGAGCTTCACTGTCCTGCTCCTCATTTGCTTTTCACTTTGAGCCAAAGCACAACTTATCAGATCCTGGACATCACAGGCCTCTGTCTTGAGTTTCACCACACCGGCTTCCAGCCTGGTCATATTCAACAAGTTGGTGACAAAACGGTTCAGGCGCGATGCTTCTTCCGAAGCTGTTTTCAACAAATCATGTTTTGAAAGTGCAGAAAGCTCTACATCTTTTTCAATCAGGCTGCTTAATATGCCGGTAATTGAAGCCAGAGGGGATCGCAGGTCATGCGAGATTGAATTGAGAAGTGCCCGCTCAAGATTCTCCCTGGTGGCGACAATCTGAGCCTGCTCCGCTTTTTGCACAAGCTGCACCCGTTCCATGGCCATAGCCGTTTGACCGGCAAAGGCATCCAGGAGAAGACGGACTTGCGGTGAAGTGTACCCTTGTTCATTTGCCAGCTTTACTCCAAGTACACCGAGGGTTGCAATGGATGTTTTCAGAGGAAGATAGAGATATTTTGCGGAATTAAGCGTTTCAGTCCCTCGCCCTGCAGCTTGGTGGTTCCGAAACACCCAATCGGCTACGGCTTGTTCTTTCAGATCCTTGTCAATGGTTGAGTTAGTGACGGCAATCTTGAGATGACCATGTTCAGGAGAAAAAAAGAGAACGTCTGCGTTAAGGCTTTCCCCGATATTTTTCTGTACAGCTTGAATGACTGCAGCGGCATCAGTTGCCCCGGTAAGATCGCGGCTGAGATGGTAGAGGCTGGTGGTCTGAATTTCACGAGCCTGCATAACTTCGGAACGTTCTTTCCCTTTGGCAACCAGGGTGCTGATCACAACGCCAACCGTAAACAGGCCTATAAAGGTCAAGAGGTATTGACTGTCGGCAACGGCAAAGGTGAAATGCGGAGGAACAAAGAAGAAGTCAAATACCAGCACGCTGAGAAATGCCGTCAATATAGCGGAATTTCGTCCCAGGCGGACAGCTGCAAAAACGACAGACAGAAGATAGATCATGACCATATTGGTCGGAGAAAAAAAAGGCGTCAACATCCGGCAGATGACAGATGCTCCGAGGATCAACAAAAAGGAAGCGAGATATCCTCTCCAGGACGACTTTTTTTCCAACGTGAGCGGCAATCGCTTCTTGCGATCTATCGATCCGATACTGACCACATACACGTCTATCTGCCTGCTGTTGCGGATGATCTGATCTACTATAGGCGGCCTAAGCAATTCCCGCAAGCGCGATTTCGCAGGCTTACCCACTACGATTTTGGTGATGTTATGCTTCAGGGCATAGTCAATTAAAGCAGCCGATACCGACGACCCGGTAATGGTAGCCACCTGAGCTCCCATATTCTCCGCCAGACGGAGATCCTGCCAGATCCTTTCCCGGTTTTCCCGCGAGTAGGCGTCAACCCCGGGAGTTTCGACATAGACCGCACTCCAGGGGGCTTTCATCTCGCTGGCAAGAGGGCGGGTTATACGCATCAGGTTTTCACTGAAAGGACTGCCGCTGATGCAGACGAGAAGCCGCTCCATGATCGGCCAGGGCCCGGTGATGGCCCTTGTCTCCATATACTCCCGCATCTGCTCATCCACCCGGATAGCAGCATGTCTCATCGAGAGCTCGCGCAAGGCAATCAGGTTTCCCGGCCGGAAGAATTTTTCCATTGCCATAGCCGCCTGATCGGGAATATAAACTTTCCCTTCGCTCAAGCGTTGCAGCAGTTCCTCGGGAGTTATATCGATCAGCCGGATATCGGCTGCCATATCGAGCAGAAGATCCGGCACGGTTTCCCGGACAATGATGCCGGTGATTTGGGCGACAACATCATTGAGGCTCTCAAAATGCTGAATATTGACCGTGGTGTAGACATCGATACCGGCATTGAGGAGTTCCTGGACATCCTGCCAGCGTTTTTCATGACGCGAACCGGGGGCATTGGAATGTGCCAGCTCATCGACCAATGCCACTCGGGGTTTACGTACCAGGACCTTATCGGTATCGAGTTCGGGAAATCGGACCCCCTCATATTGAATCATGAGTTTGGGAATGACTTCCAGCCCGACGAGAAGGGCATCCGTCTCACTGCGACCGTGCGACTCGACATAGGCGGCTACGACGTCCACTTCTTCCGTTTTAAGCTGTTGGGCAGCCGTTAGCATTGAATAGGTCTTACCTACTCCTGCCGCATAACCAAGAAAGATCTTCAGCTTCCCGCGGGAAGCCTTGTCCTCCTCTGCCTTGGCGAGTTTAAGCAAGGCCTCCGGAGAGGGGCGTTTTTCGTCAAACTCGGTCATGACCGCATGCCATCCAAAGCAAGATTCAGCTGCAGAACATTCACGCGTGGCCGGCCGAAAATTCCCCATTGACGATCTTCGATATGATCCGTGACAAGTTGTTTCACCTTCATCTCACTCAAACCTCGAGCTCTGGCGATACGGGGAACCTGAACAAATGCTGCCTCTGGAGAGATGTCCGGATCAAGGCCGCTGGCCGATGCTTCCACAAGATCTGCCGGGATGTTGCCCTTGACTCCGGACTTGCGCAAGGTCTCGATACGTTCTCTGACGATCTTGAGAAGTTCAGGATTGGTTGGGCCAAGGTTTGAGCCACCGGAGGCAAGGGGATTATAACCGAACCCGGCTGTTGCGGATGGACGCGGCCAGAAATATCTTGCCTCGGAAAACTCCTGACCGATCAGGCTGGAGCCGATCACTCGGTTGTCATGATCGATGATAAAACTTCCCTCGGCCTGACCGGGGAAGACGATTGATGCAATCCCGCATGCGACCAACGGATAAATCCCGCCGCAAATGACAGTCAACAAAAAGAACAGAAAGATTGCAGGTCGGAGTTCTTTCATCATGAGATGCTCCATTATCAAATGTAACTGTTTCTGAAATTATTTTACCATGCATCATAGAAATGGTTTGATCAACATGTCAATCAACTTGATGCCCACAAAAGGCGTTATGATCCCGCCGACTCCATAGATGAGGAGATTGCGGATCAGCAGCTTTTCAGCCGGTAATGGCCGGAAAGCCGTTCCCTTAAGCGCCAACGGCACCAACAGGGGAATAATAATCGCATTGAAGATAACCGCCGACAGGATGGCACTGGACGGACTCGCCAGATGCATGATATTGAGGGCTCCCAGTTGCGGGTAGACGGAAAGCATCATAGCCGGAATGATGGCAAAATATTTGGCGATATCGTTTGAAATGCTGAAGGTAGTCAGATTCCCCCGTGTCATCAGAATCTGCTTTCCGATCTCGACGATATCCAAAAGCTTTGTCGGGTTGCTGTCCAGATCGATTATGTTTGCCGCCTCACGGGCCGGTTGGGTGCCGGTATTCATTGCCACAGCCACATCGGCTTGAGCCAGGGCCGGCGCATCGTTGGTGCCGTCTCCTGTCATCGCCACCATATAACCGGCTTCCTGGTTGTCCTTGATCAATCGAAGTTTGTCCTCAGGCTTAGCCTGTGCAAGGAAATCATCAACCTGGGCCTCGGCGGCGATGGCCGCAGCGGTGAGGTAGTTGTCCCCGGTAATCATAACTGTTTTTATCCCCATGCTTCGCAGTTGGCCGAATCTCTCCTGGATTCCTCCCTTAATGATATCCTTAAGTTTTACGACCCCATGGATTTCCGAATTACGACTGACCACAAGAGGGGTAGCCCCTGCACGGGCCACCTGAGCAACGATATTGTGAAGGTCTGCATGAGTCGTTGTCTCACCCATTTGCCGGACAAAGGCTACTACTGAATCAGAAGCCCCTTTGCGATAGAGCCTGCCTTCTATGTTGGTGCCGGACAGGCGCGTATCAGGACTGAACGCAACGGTCTCCAGATCCGACGAAAGAGAATGTTGTCTGAGACCGAACCTCTGTTTGGCGAGAACCACAATACTCCTGCCCTCCGGGGTCTCGTCTGTCAACGAGGCAAGAAGGGCTGTTTCTGCGAGTTCTTTTTCCGTATGATTTCCAACCGGGATGAATTCAACTGCCTCCCGGTTGCCCAGGGTGATGGTTCCTGTCTTATCGAGAAGAAGGACACTGACGTCGCCCGCAGCCTCGATGGCCCGTCCAGAGAGCGCGATGACATTTTTCTGAAAAAGCCGGTCCATGCCGGCAATACCGATTGCCGGTAAGAGCGCTGCAATGGTCGTCGGTGCAAGACAGACAAAAAGGGCCACCAGGACCGTCAGAGAGACCGGACTTCCCTGGCCGGCAGCCTTGACACTGTAGATGGATAGCGGACTCAGGTTGACACAGACCAACAGGAACACCAGGGTCAATGCGAAAAGCAATACCTCAAGGGCTACTTCATTTGGTGTCTTTCGCCTCTTTGCTCCTTCGATCAACGAAATCATGCGGTCAAGGAAGGTTTCCCCGGGATTTGCGGTTATCCTGACTATAATGCTGTTGGCGATGACGGTTGTCCCGCCGGTGACGGCACTTCGGTCACCACCGGATTCCCGCACCACAGGGGCGGATTCTCCCGTTACGGCTGCTTCATTTACCAGGGCGGCTCCGGCGATGACATCGCCGTCGCCTGCGATTATGTCGTGCGCCTCTACCAGAATATGATCCCCTTTATGAAGTTCAGCAGCTGCCACAACTGTAATCGGGGAATCGAAGGCAGGGTTTTCCAGACGCTTGGCGGTTACATCGGTGCGGGTTTTGCGCAGCGATGCTGCCCGTGCTTTGCCGCGCCCTTCTGCAAGGGATTCGGAGAAAGTCGCAAAAAGCGTGGTCAACCAGAGCCAGAGGGAAACAAAACCAGCGAACCAGGCCGGTTCTTGATTTATTCCGGCAAGTGACAGAATAAACGTAACCAGGGTGATGACACCGGCCACCTCGACGGCAAACATGACCGGGTTACGCCGGAGCAATCCGGGATTGAGCTTTTTAAACGATTCCAACAAAGCAGGTTTCACAATTCTGGAATCAAAAACGGATATTGGACCAGGCGGATGTTTGGACATTTTTAAACACCTCCCGTCATAATCAAATGTTCGACAATGGGTCCCAATGAGAGTGCCGGAAAAAAGGTCAGCGCTCCCACTATCAGGATCACCACCGTCAACCAGAGAGCAAAGGGAACCTTGTCCGTCGGCAGAGTTCCCTGACTCGGTGGAACATATTTCTTCCCTGCTAAAGACCCGGCCATGGCGAGACTGGCAGCAATCGGAGCAAATCGGCCTATGAGCATGACAACAGCCCCAGTCAGGTTATAGAAGACAGTATTGCCGTTCAATCCGGCAAAGGCGCTCCCGTTATTATTTGCCATTGAAGCAAATGCATAGAGAACCTCTGAGAGACCATGGGCGCCCGGGTTGTTCATCGATGAGATGGCTGACGGCAGCGATAGTGCGATCCCGGAAAAGAGCAGGATCAGGATTCCGGAGGTAAGCACGGTTATGATCGACATCCACATCTCACGTGTCTCGATCTTCTTACCGAGAAATTCCGGAGTCCGTCCTATCATCAACCCCGCCACAAAGACGGCAATCACGACAAAGGCAAGCATGGTATAGAGGCCGGTTCCCACCCCTCCGAAAATAACCTCGGATAGCAGGATCAAAGACAGCGGAATCATTCCGCCTAACGGGGTCAACGAGTCATGCATGGTGTTGACGGCTCCGCAGGAGGTCCCTGTGGTTGAGACGGCAAACAGGCTGCTGCCGGCTAGACCGAAACGAACCTCCTTCCCCTCCATGTTGATGCCGTGTACTCCGAGCTTTGCCAGTAGAGGATTTCCACTCGCTTCCGCCCAGTAAAGAATGGCCATCGACAGGATTAGAACAGCAAGCATAATCCCCAGGAGCGCCCAGCCTTGACGAGGATTGCCGGCCATCCTGCCGAAGGTATAGGTGAGAGAGCCCGGAATCAGCAGAATAAGAAAAATTTCCAGTATATTGGAAATCGGGGTTGGATTTTCGTAGGGGTGAGATGAATTGGCGTTGAAAAATCCGCCGCCGTTGGTCCCCAGTTCCTTAATCGCCTCCTGGGAGGATACCGGACCCATGGGGATTGTGACGTTTTTAATTGTTTCTCTGCTGGTCTTGGGGGCGGCCTGGAGATCGTTAGATTGATTTGTCTCCATCCTCGATTTCTCAATCGTCTGCGGTTGAAGCAGCGGGATGGTTTGGTAGTCGCTGAAGTTCTGGATGACACCCTGAGAGACGAGGAGAAGAGAAAAGATGAGGGACAGCGGCAGCAGGATGTACATTACGGTTCGCGTAATGTCTACCCAGAAGTTACCGATAGAAGAAGCCTTCTTGCGGATTAAGCCTCGGATCAGCGCAATGGCCACAACCATCCCGGTGGCCGCAGAGACAAAATTATGGACTGTGAATCCGAACATCTGGGTAAAATAGGTGGCTGCCGTCTCCCCACTGTAATTCTGCCAATTGGTATTTGTTAAAAAACTCACAGCAGTATTAAGTGCCAAGTGCCAGGAAAACGATGGGAATTTTTGCGGATTAAGAGGCAGGACGCCCTGCAACAGCAGAATTGAAAAGAGGAACAAGCCACCAAGGAGATTAAACAGTATCAAACTCCAAGTGTAACCTTTCCAACCCATCTCTCTATCCTTATTAATTCCGCACATCCAGTAAAACCGATTTTCAATCGGAATCAAGACAGAGGAAAGGATGGTTCGTTCACCCTGATACACGTCCGCCATATAGGAACCCAACGGCTTGATCGCCGCCAGAAGCAAAAGGAAAAATGCGCAAAGCTCTATTAATTCATATGCATCCATGGGAATCGTCTTTGTTGAGCAATTTTGGAGTCATACATTTACTGACTCATTAGTACATCGTTATAGATCTCCACTTTGGAGATGAAGAAAATATACCCACCGTTACATCAAAAAGTTGTCAAATTTGGGGAGAAGGACGTCAAGAAATGGTCAAACACCGGACTCCATTTACCGGCGTAGGCAATAGTAAGGGAACAAACGGTAAATCCTGAGATTCGATACCCATCACCAACGTTTACCTGCTGTTTGGAATGGAATTTTGGCTTAATGAATTGTATATGGATGTTGTCTCCGACAACAAGGAAAATATTTTCTCAGCCTTTTTCTCAGAGCTCAAACCGAGCCCCAATTTGATGACCTGGCTGGAGGAAATCTCGACAAGTGAACAATGGAATTGAGCCGTTATATTGAAAGGTCAGGTTGTGCCCCTCCTATCTTTTTAAAAACTCACAAAAAAGGAAGTAGCATATAACAGCCGCTACAATGATAGTTCCATACAGAACCAATGTTCCAATACCAATCATATTTGGCAGTATCCCTATTAACTGTTTTGAGATTTCAATATATTAATATGGTAGTTATTTTTCTGTGAAAAAATCTTAACCAATAGTTTGCGCCAGTTCATAAGACTATTGATGTCGGAATCATTTTCACCGAGTTAATTGAGGTTGTTAGGACATGATTCTGCTCTTATTTTTACAGCTCCAATATTTAATCGAGTGAAAAAAATATAATCGGTATGGCATCAAGAAGAGGTCAAGATTGAGTGAAAATGCATCAAGATAATATCAAGATTAGCCTTTCGAGGGGTGGGTAAATGGGAAACGGTTGCAGCTACCTTTCGGGTATCTGTATCGCAAGATTTGCAATTGCAAGGATTAACGAAAAGAGACACTGAATGGGTTGAGATGAACTGAACTTATGATTTGAGATCATTCTCAAAATTCTTACACGACAAGAAGAACGCTGGGCGCGAATAATTTTTCCAGATTATCTCCGGCCAAGAGTTATAGGAGTTTTGACTCTGGCAACGCGATAATTACCGAATTGCCCGATTAGTCTTTCGTTTTGTACCTTTCTGAAAAAACTTCTTTGGCTGCAAATAATCCATTAAGTGCCGCAGGGAAACCTGCATAAACAGCCATTTGCATTATTACTTCTACAACTTCTTGCTCAGTGCATCCAACATTGAGAGCACCATGAATATGAACTTTTAATTGAGGGGCTGCGTTTCCCAAAGCTGTGAGTGCAGCTACTACCGCTATTTCTCTGGATTTCAAATCTAACCCCGGTCGTGAATATATGTCACCAAAGGGAAATTCAATCAGCAGTCGTGCAAAATCAGGGGCGATATCCTTAAGGCTTTCGATGACATGCTCGCCAGCTTCTCCATCAATTTCTTTTAGTTTTTCCCAGCCCCTTTGAAAGCGATCATTTGTTTCCATGGTCAATCTCCTTGGTTACCGAAGTAAGACGTACAGTAATCTCATCGATCGGGTACACCTCGTCTGCGATCCTCTTGTGCCAACCAGTCATGATTTTGTCCATTAGCTTTGATAATTGATACCGCCGAAACTGTTTGGCGTCCGGTCAGTCTGAAGCATCAATTTTACGATGCCTAATTAAGATGTCAACCATATCTGAATAACATCTCAAATTGAGTGTTATTCAGAAGGTAGTGTCATTTTAGAGACCTTGATAGAGATCACTCCAAAGTCAACATCCCATAAATCACAACCTGAACAACCGATAAAAAAGATAATTTTTATTCGCCCACCTGCCCGTCATCATGAAGGATCTGGGACTTTTTGAAGCAGCTATTTAACAATGACCAGTTTGTAACTTCGTGTCCCCATACCAATTTTCGCCGCATGCTCGAGGCAGGCGCGCCACTCGGATTCAGGAGTCGAGTTGGCAAAGTGGTCGTGATAGTCAACAAAATCCGGCTTTGCCATGTTCTTAAAAAGTTGACTTCCCGGCATCGGATTAGCCTTCAGGCAGGCATCAACACAGGCCTGATCCAGCTTCCAACCTCATTAATGAGATAACGCTTTTCATCAAAATTTCTGCCACAGTGGGCAGGGGGTGTCCTCAGCCGCTCTTTTGAAGGGAAAGCACGGTTTTTTTTGTATTTAGAAACACCTGAATTTTTGGACAAGTCCACTCGATCTCTTCAGGATCTTGTCCAAGTTTAAAAAAGGGTTACTTTTTATATGTGGCTTTAATAATTTGTCTTTTATTTGACACAATAAATTATATCTGGAGTATCGGTATGTACTCTTTTCGATCCTTTCTTTTTACGATTGGGGCAGTATTTTTGCTAACGGTCGGTTTGTCGCATCCGGTGTACGCTTTGTCACCACAGGTTGAGTTCAGACTCGTCTTGCCCGCCCCGGTTTATTCCCAACCTGGATTGGTCCTGATTCCAGGAACGAGAGTTTATTATGCACCCGGAATTGGTGAAGATATCAGGTTCTATCAGGGAATCTGGTGGCGTCACTATGACGGCTATTGGTATCGTGCCTATTCTTGGCGTGGTCCCTGGCATTATGTGAACAGAGTTCCAGAAATTATCTATGAATCGCGTCCTCCATATCCATACTATCACCATGTCTATCATAGAAACTTGGACAGGGACAGGTGGGGGTGGGAGCACGATCGTCATTGGGATCAGGATAGATGGCATGATCGTGATGATCGTCATGATCATGAAGATTGGCATGGTCATGGCGATTATGGCGAACACAGAGACTGGGATACTCATCATTAAGAATTAATCAGAGAATGCTATGAAGTGGTGATCTTGGCTGGATTCTTGGCAATTCCTTTGTCGTTAACGTCCTGTGATTGTAGATATATATGCACAAAGGTGCGCAGGCATGTAGGTGCTGGGACCGCAAGTGCCGCTATCCTGGGACAAAATGAGAAGGATAAGTATGATCGGCAACAATTAAACGACGCCTAGGAGTACAGGGCACACAATAATACGTAAATATCCCGATAACGGACTACATGAAAGGTTGCTCCTCAACCTGCTTATAGTAAAACCGCGTGACCAGATAAACCCTGTCGCCGGGCTGAGATTCTTGTGGCAATAGAGGAAAGAACGGAGAAAGCTGATGAAACAAATCAACACTGGACTGCTGGCAGTTTTTTGTGTGCTTTATTTTTTTCTGTTTTTTCACTATAGACAAGCCAACGCCGGTATCTTGCCCAGCGTGTCTACCAATAAACAAGTATATCACCAGGGAGAACCTATCTTGGTTCATTATTCCGGAGCCGGCGGATTTATTGGCGATTGGATCTGCATTGTACCGTTTGGAGAGCCGGATAATACAGCTGGCGACTTCCGTTATCTGCCCATTGGGGTGCATGATGGATCTACGATCTTTAGTGCACCCGGGCCAGGCAAATACGAGGTCCGGGTATACTACGATTACTGGCAGACCGGCTATACCGTCTCGGCCAGGCATTCCTTTTTCGTAACAGATCAAGGGGCCGCCGGTGGACAAGGATATGGTGAATCTTCCGTTGATAAGAATTTCGGAGTGATTACCGGCAGGCACACCTACCGCCAGGGAGAGCCGATCCAGGTTCATTTCTCCGGGGCTCCCGGTACTAGCGGCGATTGGATTTGCATTGTTAGCTCCGGGGCTCCGGATAACAAAGCTGGAGATTACGAATACATACCAGAAGGAATGCACCATGGCGATATAATTTTTAATGGTCAATTGCCGGGGAAGTACGAAGTGCGAGCATATTACAATTACCGTATGAACGGATATGTGGTCTCGTCACGCTACCAGTTTACCGTTATTGCGCTCTCTTATACTTCCACTGAGCAGGAGAAAGGTTCTCCTGATCCAAGGTTAAAATAGATTCAATTCATTCATTATTAGCTGATGGAGCGTGGATATTATCCATGCGATGCAAACGGGTTATACAGGCGGAAGACCAGAACTGCGATCCGTGCTTTTCTTGGCATAAAGCATGATTAAAAAAATTTGGAGTTCTTGTAAAGTTCAAATGTTGAGAACGTCCCCTTCTGCTGCCCTACGGCGGCAGTTCCGGGCCAACCGGACATAAGGCTCTCAAGGGCAAATTGTGCGGTTGAAAATTGCTCAGGCATAACCATTCGAAAGGCGATGCCGGCGGTTATACCAAGTATTTATATTCCGCCGGCCATCAGTACGTCAGATCTGCCGGCAAGCGTTATTTCAGCTTTGCCGAGGTAGGATTAACATGCCATATGGTGATATGATAATGGGGGGAATCTAACCCGGGGTGTCCTGGATTGAAAGTGACATCAACCATTTTCACCTTACCATTGCCGGTCATCAATCCTTTAAAATTCTCATGTTTTTCCATATCACTTAGCGGCACCATGTATATGGTCGACACCAGCGTCCCTTTCCGGTCATAGGCCAGGTAGGGACCGACCGGCAGGGTCGCAGGTTTTACGTAGAGAGTTCCCATCCCCGGGATAAACTCGGGAAGTGAGACCAGATCGCTGACTTTTTTGTAGGATGAATCCGGCATTCCCTTGGAACCAGCTGCAAATGCCTGGAGAGCCAACGCCATAAGAATGGTGAGTAAGACTAGCATTTTTTTCATGTCAAATCTCCTTATAAAAGGCTTCTCAATGCCTGGAGGAGGTGTACCTACAGTGGTCGAACATGATCGCGTAGGTTACTTCCGGCCATTGAGTTCAAGTCTCCGGAAGACTCCGGTGACAATACGGTTACAACGTTCGCCGGCGAAAGGAAATACCTCACCGGTGGTTGAATCCACAAGGCAGGAGAGGCTCTGCTGAAGAATTTTCTTTGCCCTGTGGTATCGAGTTCTTACAGTGGCGGGTTCGATGTCAAGACACGCTGCAGTTTCGGCAACGGACATCTCCTCCACACCACATAATACAAAAACAAGACGATAAATATCAGGGAGGGAATCTATGAGGGACTCCAGCATTCGGCGCACCTCTTCCCGTGCTGCGTTTTGTTCCGGGCTGTACTGGTTGGAAATTGAGATGGCCATAAGGTTCGCCTCCTGCATTTCATGTGAGTCATCAAAGGAAATGGTGTCCTTGCAGGGACTGGATCGACGCAGACGACCAAGGGCCTCGTTGACGGTTATTTTTGCCAACCATGCGGAGAAGGCCCCCTTTCCTGAAAAGCGATGCAAATTTTCAAACGCGTGAATATAAGCGTCTTGGACTGTATCTTCAGCATCCGACTCGTTACGATGGATTCCGCGAGCTATCCGGTAGAGACGCTGGTTGTGTCGACGCATAATCAGTTCGAAACTTGACCTGTCCCCTTCACGAACCCGTTGAATCAATTCCTGATCGGTTAGGTCGCCTACTGCCAATTTGAAAGTGCCTGGGTTCTCCATATTCCTGTACTCCATTTTTTCGTCTCACTATATAGATGATAAAAGCATGAAAAAAGTTCCCAAGAATTTTACACGAGCCCCCAAAAGTGGGAAGTCTTAGTGGCGAATGACCTATGGGTGGGAATAATGGTTCATCCGGTTTAAGCGTACTTTTAAAATCAAAAAGTGGACATACTGATTCCTTTATTGCCCGAAAGGGGGATTCGTGTGTTTTGCAATACTATGTTTTTTTCTTCAAAAGAATACTGGGTATTGGAGAGCATGCAAAACCGGGTGAGTCTAAACGGGGAACTTGAGATATGAATTGCTCATCATCTGTAAATCTGCTTTGGATTCCATAGGAAAGCCATGCTGAACACCTTCGCAAATACAGACATTCAGAAGTGCCTCTCCCACTTTTGCATGCTCTCTTGAAGGATAGTCTCAACTTTCGGTGGTGAACAAAACCTGGATCTACCACTAGTTCTTTATCCGACAAACCTTTCTCCTTGATGCGATAGATAGTCATCGAAGGGTGTAAGCGCGGGTTGAGCCGCTTTTCAACTGCTACTTTCGGGTTACTGGCTGCTCAGTGGTGTGAGGCGAATCTGCTTCGAAAGATCATAGGCCGTCGGCAGGTCACTGTCACTTTTCACAAGCACGCGCCCGGTCACGATTACCGAGTTGTTCGGCGAGGCTATCTGCTTCATGCCGCCCGGTACCTGTCCTTTCCAATTCCGCCCCGTAATGAGATAGTCTCCCGCCTGCCTACCCATCGTGCGCGTGCTGACGTAGGCAAAAACAGTGTTCTTCGAAGGATCGGTGAACTGCACGCTGTAGTAGCGATCGCTCATGTCGGGTACGTGCAAGACGAGCGGCCATTGACGGAGGTCTAGCCAGCCAGCCGTCAGGAGTGTGTCATGGTTCACGCCCACCGTCAGCACATTCGAGCCTGAGGCGGTAAGTGCCGCGATGGCTCGGCAAAGAGTTCTTTGGGCTGCGTATGGAGCGTATTAACCGGAATTGGGCCGTCGCCGAATCCTTTGCCGAGCGCCGACCGCTTGTATGCGGATAGCAGCATGCGTGGCCAGAAGTAGATCACTACGCACCACACACCGACCACCACCGCACCGAAGATCAGCAAATTCTGGTTGTTCATGGCCATCAGTTCACTTTGACCACTGGTGGCACGAGGTACTCGCCTTTGGGGACGGTCTCGCCAGGAATGTAGACGCGCAGCCAGAGGATGAACTTGCCTGAAGGTGCGGGAAGCCAGTTGGACTCGTGCCCCGACGGAGCCGCCTTTTGAATACGTACATCGACCGAACCATCGGGGTTTTGGGCCAAGCCGGTACGATCGCTGACGCTGTACCGGTTGAGAGGATTCGCCACAAAGTGATTCCGCGCATCCCCCATCGTTATCGACCAGAAGGCTCTATTCGGCCGGAGGCCTCCGGCCGGGAAGTGCAGCACGTAATCGTGTGCCCCGGTGAGGGCATGACCGGCGCCATCCGCGTTCGTCCACCAGTACATGGCCTCCTCCTGCGTGTTGACCGGACCGGGGAAAAGCTGGGCGTGGGCGGCGCGCATGAACATGCCGTTGCTCGGACGGCCCAAGCCGTACATGGTGATCCAGCCGTTGACCTTTGTGGCCTTGACCCTTGCGTAAATCTGCGCCGAGACGAACGCCAGCCCGAAGCCGATCAGAGCGCCCTGGATAAAGGCGTTCTCCAAGCGCATGTTCTGGGGGAAGAGGGCTGTACGGACGAGGGAATAGACGCATACCGCGCCAACGATGATCGCAAGGTAAGAGTAGGTTTTGCCCATATTGTTGCTCTACCACTTTCAATTGAACGGCATTCTTACTTTTGTGTACTTCCGTCAATTTCAAACCGCGGAGCCGACCAGCGGCAGGAGCCGTGCAAGCAAGCACAGCTTGGTTGTACGGATTCCGCTGTCTGGTCCAGTGCCTTGTGTACGCCCGGCATGGGCGTGATCTTATGGGGTGCAGATCCCGTGTATGTAAACCCTGTTTCTATTGTGAGATAGGAAAATAAATACCAGCCGAAAGCAAGGACGATTCCGTGAGGAATCGTCCTGAGAAGCTGGATGGCTGCCGGTGCTTGATCCAAGAAAAACACAGCCTGGATTCATAACGCTCCTTTAAAAACCGTCCCTGCGGAACACCGCTATCCGCCGTGGGCTGCTTTAACCTTCTCCCGGTCGATGGCACCGTCGGCCTTTTTGGGCAGCACATCGACAAAATCAACGTACCGGGGTTTTTTATAGCGGGCGATGCGGGAGGCGACGAAGTTCATCAGTTCCTCGGGGGTCAATGTGCTGCCTTTCGATAGCACGCAGACGGCCTTGATCCCCTCTCCAAACCTGGGGTCCGGTACGCCGATCACGGCGACCTCGCGCACGTCAGGATGCTCGAGGACCACGGCTTCCACTTCCGCTGGGTATACATTATAACCGCCGGGCTGAATGAGCTCCTTTTCCGGCTTTCGCCCCTTGAACCAGAGAATGCCGTCTTCGTCCTGGTGGCCGATGTCGCCGGTGTGGTGCCACCCACCCCTGAAGGTCGTTTCGGTCAGTTCGGGATGCTTCCAAAAGCCCTGGAACACAAGAGGACCACGGACCACGATCTCTCCCACCTCTCCCGGGGCGACATCCTTGCCAGCGTCGTCCACCAGGCGGACCTTTGTGAGCAGCCCGATGCGACCGGCCGACCCCGGGCACTCCATGGCCGGCGAAAGGCTCACCAGGCCGGACGTTTCGGTCTGCCCATAGAGGATCCAGAACACGGCGCCGGTCTTATCTTCAAAAGCACGGATGTTGTCCAATCCGTCGAGGCCCATGACGTGCCGGAGGGAGGAAAGGTCCCCGTCAAACTTGGCCGCGGCCTTCGTGAGACGAGTGAGCATGGGTGGAAAACTTCCCCATATCGACACCTGCTCGCGTTCGGTTTCCGCCAGAACACGATCCTCGTCGAATTTCTCGATAATCACGTTCTTGCCCCCTACGTGCATAACTGAAAGAGAGAGGTTAATCCCAGTCATACGGGAGATCGGCAGCATGTTGAGATAGGCGTCCCTGGAGGAGAGCCCCATGGTCGCAGCCATCTCCATGTTGCTGAAGATGATGTTCCCATGACTAAGGACAGCCCCGCGGGGCCGTCCGTCCACGGCGGCAGTATATAACAAGCAGAAGGGATCATTCTCTGAAAGCGAGGTTTCGACCAGGGGAACATCTTTCTCCATGGTGTCCATGCCGGGATACCGGCCGTCGGGCGGGCCCCAGCAAATCGTCTTGATTCCACCCACCATGCCGGCCAGTGCCTCGGCTTTTTCGGCATGGTTACCATCGGAGATGAGTACCCTAGCCCCGGAATCAACCAGAATAAAGGCGGCTTCCTCATCCGAAAGGCGCCAATTAAGAGGGACGACAATGGCCCCGATGGCCGCAACCGCGCCGAATACTGTAAAGAACTTGTGATCGTTCATGGCCAGGACCGCCACCCGGTCCCCCCTCTCAATCCCCATGCCGACCAGAGCAGCGGCGAATACGTTCGAATCCCGGAGCAGTTCTTCAAAACTAAGCCTGAGTCCGTCTGTAACCACGGCAGTCCCATCCTTGTAGAGGCGGGCGTTTCGCTGGTACATATCATAGACGGAAAAGCTGTGCATACATTTCCTCCTTCATCATAAACGGTTCCACGACCCAAGCCCTCCGATACCGCAATCTGAACGCAGCAACCTCGCACAGACAACACACAAAAAACTGGGTAGGCTTTGAAAGCGACACCAATAGCGCCTTCCCTGGTGTAAAACACTCAAACGTATCTTGTAGAGACTTGAGGTTGATGACCAATAGCCTTCTTGAATTATATCGAATTCGCTCGACGCTGCAAATGCCTGCGAATGTTGCGTCATATCGACCAAGCTTTCAAGATCTCATATGTCCGATTCCTGATTTCATCGAAACAATATTTTAATCAGTCTCCAGTATTAATACCATACATCCAACTCAAGAAATAAGACGACATTATGGTAGTTAATCGATATAGGCACTGCTTCCCGCCTCTACGTTGCAGACCGTGCCCGGCGTGCATTTGGTTGCTAGTTTCATATATATTCTAAGGCGGTGAGGGATGGAGAGCGCTTTAAAAATTTCTGCAAACCGCTCCAGGTCTTTTGTTTTACATTCCCACATATTTCGAACATGCAAATCAGAGTTGCGACTGTCGAGAGGGTGCGTCGACAAAAAATGAGAGGGATAAAAGGAGGGGGTAGTATTGGCTATCTGCACCACAGTTTGAAAACGATCAGTTAGGACTATCCTGAGGAAGGTTGCTGGCCAGTATATGTAACAAATTCCAATCGACCAAAGTCCACATATTCCACTATACCATAACCTGAAAAACAGATAACAGACAAGGGATTCTGGCTAACCCGGATTTCTCATGAACACTGTGTCAATTTGTTTGTACCTTTGAAACAAAAAAGAGACCCGCTCCATAATTTTGGAATGGGTCTCTTGGAAAAGATCTCTATTTCAGGTTTCTGGATTTTTATTTCTTTTTGGCTGGAACCGTCGTATTAAAGAGATGACTTTTGTATACTTCAATCGGCTTTAGCTCATCTTCTACAGTTGAGAATAAATAATTCAGCAATCACAAAACAATACGACACACGGGAAAAGTGTTGGCACTACCCGGTGGCTGGCCTGCTTTCCAGGGCGAAATTCACACCCGCCGGACTACACAACCTTACCCGGTCGCACTCCACATATTTTCCACTCATGAGACTAGTGAATCAAGCGTAATCAATCTTATGGCGTGTTGTTCTTGACATGATTTCCGGTGCAGCATATTTTTTATTAGAGCCAAACAAATATTTTCATCATTCTAATAGCTTTTTACCGTAAGGTAGCCGTATTAGCAGTATCAGCCGGACAATACGGGTTTTCCCAACAGGATGAAATGTGGAAGCCAGAAAGATACAACGGACGTTGACCACCCTCATTGATTTTTTCGAAACCGGAAATAATGAGTCTGATGCGGCCGCTAAAGCGATTTTGACTTCCGATAGCAATTACGACGAATATTGGAGTCCTGAGATCGAGAAGTTCCAGAAAAGCATTGAGTGGACTGGACTACGTGGACCGGAGGCTGAGATTTTAGTTAGTCGACTTCGACAAGCGGCTCAATTGATCGGAGTCGAAAAATAAGCGGCCATGCCACAAGATATCAGGAATTTAGCCAACATTGATCACAAGGATGTTGTCGGGTTAAACTTCATCAAATCCGATGGGAAATATGTCTTTCGCCGACATTTCAGACAAGGTCTGCGTTCCCACATTCTAGAAATACTCGACCCGGCTGATGTAGAAGTGGAAAGATACGGTACGATGGTCGACGGTGTTCTTCACTTCCCCAAAGCCCAACCAAAACAAATGCTGCGAATTTTCCGAACCCGACTCTCCTGCCTTGACGAGGCATTGGCAGAAGTCCAAAGACTAAAAATTGTAGAGCATTTTTTAACACCGGAATTTGTGGCTCAATCAAACGAGATAATTGTTGAATACCATGGTCCGGAAACAAGCGCACCATTGTTATGCGGGATCCAGGAGTATGTTATTGGAGTTATTCTTGATCCCTGGAGCATGTTAGACAGCGCCACTCTCTTATCTGTCCTGTATGATTCACTTGCTGCTCAAATCTGCAAGTTGTCCATCAGTCGAGACCGGTGGTTCACTGCGGTACGAGAATACGGCTCCCAATTTATTGAACAGACCAGGAAAATGATTTTGCAGGGCCGGCATATACCTGACCTGGCCGGTGTCGGCAATATTCTCATCACCCCTTCTGGAAGGATCAAACTGGTTGATATCAATAATATTTCAGAAATATTCCTCGATGATACCATCAGGCTGGACGACAGAAACTACCCGGTTTGCGACAAATCCGTCGAAGCTCTTGCCCTGATCGAAGAGAAACTCCTCGACCGGACCATCGAATTTTCCGATACGATTTATGGAATCTTTCTTAACCCGGAAAGAAAGAGAAAACTCCAGAGATTTGTATTTGAAAGTCCTTGACAAGATAGTATAAGCCTGGTGATGATTTCGCTATTTGCATAATATTGTTGTTTTTTCAATATTTCTGAGTCGTATCTATTCATTTCAACAGAATGTCCCTGCTTCCTCCCTTGGAGACAGGAATAAAATATCTCTCTGATTACCACTAATCTTCAGGTAAAAACGACGGGGTTGTAGCCACCCCTTTCACGGGACGCCATAAACCCGTCCATGGGGGCTTGTCTGTGCCCATCCAGGGCACAGACACCCGTGAAAAGGGTGGCCACAATCCCTCTTTACGTACAAAACTGAGATTCAGTGGTAATCAAAAATATTTATGATTAGATGCTGAACCAAAACTCACTCAGCCTTTGCATCAACGCCGTTTTACAATGCAGTGTACGAGACCTTGGTATGGGCAGCTCCTTCTTGAAGCTCACTCAGCCTATCATGTTCTCTCCATGCAACATTGCCGGGTCAGAATAAAGGTTTGCTATGCCAACCTTCGGTTTGTGGCCTATCTCGTAGGTTAAGGTGTTCCTGATATACGTAATAAAATCCCATCGACCAGGGTTAACATCTTTCCACTAAATCGTAAGACCCGATAACATCAACATCAAAAGATTTAGCAGGATAATCCTTAGGAGATAAATTGAAGAGTAAGATAGAATTAATTAGACGCAAAAGAGTAATAGATGGTGATTATGTCAGCTCCCATTTTTTCATGGTCACCTGTAAATTCCTTTCTTGATAGATCAACTTAAAAGAGGTCCGCCTGACTGCAATTACCCCTTGAGCCTCTACATGTTCGACATAATTCCCTTGCCAACAAGTCCCGATTAATGCTATATCTGCCCGGTCTTATCACGGCTTAACAACGATCCATCCAGCCGATAGCGCCGCCAAACCATCAGCCACTCAATAGAACAACCCCATATGATACAAGCACAAAATATAGCCCTTGCCTATGGCAAGCGGGTCATCTTCAAGAATGTTAATATCAAATTTACCGCAGGTAACTGTTACGGCATCATAGGAGCCAATGGCGCCGGAAAAACTACCTTCCTAAAAATCCTGGCCGGCCAGTTCGAACCGGATAAGGGAGAGGTTATCGTCGGCAACGGGGAGCGAATCGCCGTGCTCAACCAGGACCAGTTCGCCTTTGACGAGGAGACTGTCGCCGATACCGTGCTGATGGGCCACCGAAGACTCTATGAAGTTATGCGGGAACGGAACACGATATACGAAAAGAGCGAGTTTACCGAAGCGGATGGCATCCGCAGCGGCGAGTTAGAAGCGGAATTCGCCGAGATGAACGGCTACGACATCGAATCCGAGGCGGCGATCTTACTCTCCGGTCTCGGTATCCCGGAAGAGGTGCGGAGCAAAAAGATGAAGGAGCTTAGCGGTGGCGAAAAGGTGCGGGTCCTTCTGGCTCAGGCTCTCTTTGGAAACCCAGGCATCCTGCTTCTGGACGAGCCGACCAATAACCTGGATACTTCCTCGATTAGATGGTTGGAGAGTTTTCTCGAACGATTCCAAAACACCGTAATCATCGTGTCCCATGATCGGTATTTCCTGAACCAAGTCTGCACCCATATGGCAGACATCGATTTCAGCCGGATTACCATCTACACCGGAAACTATGACTTCTGGTACCAGGCCAGTCAACTCGTATTGAAGCAGAAACAGGACCAGAACCGGAAGGATGCTGCCAAGGCAAAAGAACTCAAAGAATTCATTCAGCGATTTTCCTCTAACGCGTCCAAGGCCAGACAGGCGACCTCAAGGAAAAAGCTTCTGGAAAAGCTCAACGTCGAAGATCTGCCTGTCTCGTCGCGGAAATACCCTTTCATACGATTCCAACCAGGTCGCCCCAGCGGTGATGTAATCCTCGAGGTTGAAGGTCTGTCAAAATCCGTCAACGGCGTGGAGTTGCTCCACGACTTCAGCCTTTCTGTCAATAAGGGTGATAAAATCGCCTTTGTCGGGAGCAACGGTGTCCCAAAGACAGCCCTGTTCAAAATCTTGGTCGGTAAGCTGCAACCGGATGCCGGCAAATTCCGTTGGGGTGTGACTATGAGTACCTCGTATTTCCCGAAAGAAAATGGTGCATTTTTCAAGCAGGATTTTAACCTCATTGGATGGCTCTGTCAGTACGCCCCGCCTACCGAGGGTGAAAGCTTTGCCAGAGGATTCCTCGGCAAGATGCTCTTCTCAGGTGACGAGGCTCTAAAAAAGATAAGCGTTCTGTCGGGTGGGGAAAAGGTTCGCTGTATGCTGTCCCGGATGATGCTCTCCGATGCCAACGCGCTGATCTTTGATGAGCCGACCAATCACCTCGACCTCGAATCCATCGAGGCCTTGAACGATGGGATGAGCGCCTTTCCAGAGATAATCCTCTTCGCCTCCCACGATCATACCCTGGTGACCACTGTGGCCAACCGGATTATTGAGATCCTGCCTGGAGGAGTTATAGATAAAATGCTACCCTATGACGACTACCTGGAAAACCAGGATGTCCGGCAGATGCGCAAGGAATTCAGTCAAAAAAATTAAAATAGGAAGGCATCTTCATTGCTTCAGCTCTTTTTCAACAGGGCAGTGTAAGGACTCTTCCATAAAAAGGGTTGAAAAACACTTATTACACGAAATACACGATGCCTTTCTCGTGTCTCCACTAGCCCAACTTGCAACAAGATGAGGTTCCCTGACAAGAGGCCGTGAAAGTGCCACGTAATCGGCAAGTCCAGAATTTACGACATCCTCCGCAATAGTAAACGAAAGAAAACCTCCTACCAGAATAAGCGGGATCTTTATTTCTTTCTTGAATGCTTCTGCAGCCTTCCTGTAGTAGACCTCTCGTTTTTCCGATTTCGAAGTACCTACCCTGGATGGAATGAGGTTGCCGGATTCAAAGGTTCCGCCACTCATCTCAATTGCATCCAACCCGCAATCTTCAAGCATATGGGCGACCTTGATTACCTCCTGCACGGTGGTGCCGCCGTCAAGAAAATCCTCTGAATTGATCTTGACCATCACGGGAAATGCCTTGCCAACCCTGTTCCTGATTTCTTCATATACTTCGAGAAGGAACTTGGCACGATTCTCTATACTTCCATTGTAGCTGTCATCTCTCTTGTTATAATAAGGAGACAAAAACTGGCTCAGCAGATAGCCATGAGCCGAGTGAATCTGAATGGCATCAAATCCGGCTTTGATAGATCTTTCAGCTGCATCACCAAAGGCCTTCACCGTTCTTTTGATGTCATCAAGTGTCATAGCGGAAGCTTTTTTATCACCCTCAATAAAAAGATCTGAAGGGCCAAGGGCCGCATATTCATTTTTCCCTTTGCCCCTGTTTCCGGCATGGGCAAGTTGAATGGCAACGACACCGCCATTTTCATGAACAACCGAAGAAATACGTTTCAAGCTGTCAATCATTGCATCGGAATACACACCCATTTGCCGAGCGCCAGCCTGACCCTCAATTATCACATGAGCGTGTCCAGTGATCACAAGTCCCACCTGCCCACGGGTGAGTTCAACCATACAGTCCAACAACTGATCTTTCACCGTTCCATCAAGCTCTGCCATTGCCTCATGGGTTGCAGATCTTACAAAACGATTTTTTAGTTTCATCCCATTTATCTCTGTTGATTCAAATAGTTTTGGCATTTTTCCTCACATCCTGAGTTACGGCTAAAATATGGAGACTAGAGGGCTGTTTCAAAATCTGGAGAATTATACGAGAGTATAACCAGTCCTGGTTGTTTGGGAACTCACAAAATACAATAGTTTTACAACTTTCCTGCAAAGTCCCTGCCGTATTCATTGCACAACCTTCTGCTTTCTTCACCGGGAGCCCAGGTAAGACGCAGTCCTTCATCAACAACGTCAAAACCCGCCTCAGCGAGCCTAGTCGACATGACTTTAGTTGCCTCTCCGCTCCATCCGTAGCTGCCGAAGGCCCCGGCCTTTTTTGATTTGAATTTGAGGCCCTTTATTTCTTCGAGTATTGCAGCTACCGATACCAGCACTCCGCTGTTGACGGTCGGTGATCCGAGAAGGATCGCCTTGGATTTGAAGACTTCTGTGATTACGTCATTTTTATCGCTTTTTGCCAGGTTGAACAGTTTTACGGTTACTTCTCTGTCCGCCTCACGGATTCCATCCGCAATCTGTTCTTCCATGACCCGGGTACTCTCCCACATGGTATCGTAGAGAAGAGTAATCTGATTTTCCTGATAATTATCCGCCCATCTCAGATATTTCTCGACGATCTGTGTGGGATTATTGCGCCAGATGATGCCATGACTGGTACAGATCATGCCGACAGGCAGATTGAATCCCAGGACCTCCTTTATCTTTTTGATAACCATGGGACTGAACGGCGTGAGGATATTTGCATAATATTTAATGCATTCTGCAAACAATTCAGCCTGATCGACCCTATCGTTGAACATGAACTCCGAGGCGTAGTGCTGTCCGAAGGCATCGTTACTGAAGAGTACATTGTCTTCTGTAAGATATGTAAACATGCTGTCCGGCCAGTGAAGCATGGGAGCCTCGATAAATATGAGCTCCTTGGAACCAAGAGAAAGTTTGTCTCCAGTCTTGACAATATGGAAGTTCCAATCCTGGTGGTACAATCCTTTCAAAGACTTTACCCCGTTTTTCGTACAATAGACCGGCACATCAGGAATCTGTTCCATCAACAGGGGGAGAGCTCCACTGTGATCATTCTCGGCATGGTTGGCAATAACATAGTCGATCTTTTTCAGATCCACCTCTTTGGCAAGGTTCTCCACAAACTCTTTGGCAAACGGGGTCCAGACCGTATCGATGAGTGCAATTTTTTCCTCTTTGATCAGATACGAATTATAACTTGAACCCCTGTGCGTCGAATACTCGTCGCCGTGAAATCTTCTGAGTTCCCAATCGATTTTCCCTACCCAATGGATAGTGTTCTTGATATTGAATGCCATGAAAATACTCCTGTTTTGTAATCTTTGATTTTGTATTATAGAAATTGAGTTCTTATCGCGAATTTTTCGCCCGCTGAGATTTCAGTTCAGATCGGAGGAGCTATAGTTACCAGAATTCTCATCGGCGTCTTGGCCCTTACACCATGAGGCTCTCGAATCTGTGAAATCAGAATATCTCCTTTGCTGGCAGGCAGTTCGGTCTGGCCTTCACCAAGGAAAAATCCTTCACCCTCCAAGACCTGAATGGATACTTCGCCGTCCAGATCATGTGAGTGAACAGGAAAGGTGACTCCCGCATCCAGATTGAAATTGATGATCTTAAAATTCGGGGAATTCTCCACCAGAAAGAACCGTCTCATAACTCCGGGGGTAAATTCGTTCGTGTCATCAAGTTTTATAATTTTCATATCATCATCTCCTTGAAAGTGTATATTCAGCTCTGTTTTATTTTCCTTTTATTCAATAGATAGCAACTTGTGTGCCAATATTATATTCCTTTAATTTCAATACGATAACCTTTGTGTATATAATATTACAACAAATTTAGGTTGCGTCATCAACAACATTGTTGTTATTATTACAACTATGGATCTTCTCAACACCCTATCCGAAATTGCCGTCGATCTCACCTCAATAATGAGCGCCGAAGATCGATATCAGAGGCTGCTGGATGCCCTGCAAACGGCCATCCCCTATGACGCGGCGACCCTTTTGCAGGTCCATTCCGACAGGCTCATCCCCATTGCCTCCAAGGGACTGTCTCCGGATGCCATGGGACGGGTCTATATGAAAAAGGAACATCCGCGTCTGGAAATCATCTGCGGTTCAAAGGAACCTGTACTCTTTCCTGCGAACAGTCATCTTCCCGATCCCTTTGATGGTATGTTGATCTCAGACCTGGATGCACTGCATAAAATCCATGCTTGTCTTGGCTGTCCGTTGTACGTGAACGACAGGCTGGTTGGGGTGTTGACGGCCGATGCCCTCGATGTAGGGGCATTTGACCATCTCCCAAAACAATTCTTGATAACCATCGGACTCATTACCGGCGCCCAGATACAGGTTGCCGGACTGCTCAAGGTCCTGGAAGAAAAGGCTGAACGCCAGGGCCTGATTGCTTCGGATCTCATGCAGGATATGGCCCAGCACAGAGGCTGGCAGATACTCGGTAAAAGTGCGCCCATAGGAAATCTGCGCCGGGAGATCGAACTCGTCGCAAAATCGGATTTTACCGTTCTCATTCTCGGTGAAACCGGGGTCGGAAAGGAATTGGTGGCCAGAGCCATCCACCACCTCTCTTTCAGAGGCGATAAACCCATGCTTTATCTCAATTGCGCCGCGCTTCCCGAATCACTTGCTGAAAGTGAACTCTTCGGCCATGTCAGAGGGGCGTTTACCGGAGCAAACAACAACAGAATCGGAAAATTCGAACTTGCCGACGGAGGGACTCTTTTTTTAGACGAAATTGGAGAGCTATCCCAGGAAATCCAGGCCAAGATACTGCGGGTAATCCAAGAAGGGGAAATCCAGAAGGTAGGGTCCGACAAGATCCTGCATACCAATGTCCGTCTGCTGGCAGCAACCAACAGGAACCTTGAAAAAGAAGTGCGGTCCGGAAAATTCAGGGCTGATTTGTATCATCGGCTCAACGTCTATCCGATAGCGGTGCCGCCACTCCGTGAGCGAAAGGAGGACATTGCTCTTCTGGCAGGGCATTTCATAGATCGAGTAAAAAGACAACTTGGGCTCAGTGAAATTCGTATAACAGGTGACGCCCTGCAATTGCTGACTCGCTACAACTGGCCAGGCAATGTGCGGGAACTGGAAAATATTATCTCAAGGGCTGTGCTCAAAGCATCCCGGAATCCAGAAGGCTTTGACTTCCTGAAAATCCGACCGGATCATCTAGCAGGAGACATCGGGTCGGCCCTTTATGTCAGCCCTTCGCCGATCTCCGATATCCCAAGCAAAAATCGAGGCAAGATTAATTTTCGTGAAGAGGTGAAGGAGTTCCAAATAAGGCTTATACAATCGGCTCTTGAACGCAATAATGGGAATTGGGCCGCTGCCGCCCGTGACCTCGATTTGGATCGCAGCAATCTGCACAATCTGTCGGTTCGTCTTGGCATGCGCGGAAAAAAATGAAAATTTCTCTCCCAAGTTACCCAAAAATTGTTCTTCTAAATAAAGCGTTCAAAGAACGCCCCACAAATAGCAATATCCCATTTTTGCCTATCATAATTTTTCAGTACAAGATATGGATCGAGGAGTAACTCTATCATCCGGTTGGTTGCTTGTATGACCTTAACTTTTTCTTTTCCTGATTTCTTCTACGGCTACGGGCTGATAGTATAATACTGTCTAACCTGTAACCTTTCTTCATGAGCACCGACAACAACTTTTCATATCAGAAATCTATCAAAATTATCACTTATATCTATCTTGTATGTTTTTGATAATATTACAGATAACTTCTCATATCTTCCCTTGCAGAATTGACCTGGAGGCATTGTTTTTCATCCAATTCCTTGTATTGACGAAGTCGGATGTGTAGAATTGGATAACGTTTCCGATTGAACCACCTTGCTATTCCACAACCTACTTCAATTTTCAGAGAAAAGGAGGGTAAACATGTCAATGTTCTGCCATCAATGCCAGGAAACCGCCAAAAACACGGGCTGCACCGTCCAGGGAGTATGCGGTAAAAAGGAAGAGGTAGCCAATCTGCAGGATCTTTTCATATGGGTGCTCAAAGGTATTTCCATATGGGGAGTAAAAGGAAAAGAATTTGGTATCTATGACGAAGAGATCGGCTTTTTCATTGATAAAGGGCTGTTTTCCACCATCACAAATGCCAATTTCAGCAAAAGTGATTTTATCAATTTCATTAAGCAGGGAATCTCCTTGCGTGAACGGCTGAAAGAAAAAGTCGTGAAGGCGTATACGAAGAAAACTGGAAAGACCTTTGATGAGAACGTTCAGGAATGTGCAACCTGGAT
The DNA here is from genome assembly GCA_046704745.1 of Desulfocapsaceae bacterium. Lineage (GTDB taxonomy): Bacteria > Desulfobacterota > Desulfobulbia > Desulfobulbales > Desulfocapsaceae > CAWGGS01. The sequence goes on from JBJKRL010000006.1 coordinate 48,791, forward strand.
GTTTAAGAATGACGATGAGATTCTTGCCAAAGCCGCAAGTGGTGCCGGTGGCTGGCTCGAGATTACGGATGAGGACGAGCGTTCACTTAAAGCCACTATTCAATATGGATTGAAGGGAATTTCCGCCTATGCCGAACATGCCTATCAGCTCAAAAAACACAGCCAGGCAATTTTTGAATTCTTAATGGAAGGCTTGGCTGCTGTAGTTGATCCTTTGCAGTCCAAAGAAGACCTTCTTGCCCTGGTCATCAAAACCGGGAAAATGGGGGTCGAGACCATGGCTCTACTCGATAAAGCCAATGCAGACGGGTATGGTATGCCACAGATGACTACCGTCAATCTTGGTGTTCGCAAAAATCCAGGCATCCTTGTTACCGGTCATGACCTGGTGGATTTACATGAACTTCTGGAGCAGACAAAGGGCAAGGGGATTGATATCTACACACATAGCGAAATGCTGCCGGCAAATTACTACCCCAAGTTACAACAATACGATCATCTGGCTGGTAATTACGGCAACGCCTGGTGGATGCAGAAAACTGAGATCGAATCGTTTCATGGCCCGATACTTTTCACCTCCAACTGCATAGTCCCTCCCAAAAAAGAACATATGGACAAAATCTTCACCACCGGCGCAGTAGGGTTTGAGGGATGTGTCCATATTCCCGACCGCATAGACGGCAAGCCGAAAGATTTCTCACAAATAATAGAACTGGCCAAAACCTGTCCTCCACCCGATCCGATAGATCAAGGATCGATTGTTGGCGGATTTGCCCACGGCCAGGTTATGAAGTTGAAGGATAGGGTTGTCGAGGCAATAAAATCAGGAGCAATCAAGCGTTTTGTGGTCATGGGTGGATGCGACGGCCGCCACAAGACCCGTGATTACTATACGAAGGTTGCAGAACTGTTGCCAAAAGATACGGTTATTCTCACGGCCGGCTGCGCCAAGTATAAATATCTCAAACTGAAACTCGGCGATATCGGCGGCATTCCCCGCATATTGGATGCCGGCCAGTGCAATGACTCCTATTCTCTTGCTGTTATTGCCATGGAACTGCAAAAAACCTTCGGCCTCAAGGATATCAATGATCTGCCGATATCATTTGATATTGCCTGGTATGAGCAGAAGGCTGTTCTGGTTCTGTTGGCCCTGCTCGCCCTGGGTGTGAAAGGGATTCGGCTGGGGCCGACTCTTCCTGGGTTCTTGTCCCCCAATGTGGCAAAAATGCTGGTTGAAAAATTCAATATCAAACCGATCAGCACTCCGGAAGAAGATGTGGTTGCCATGATGGCCGGCAATTAATTTTCTTGAAACTGCGTAAAAAAAATGAGGTTGAGCTTCCCAAAACCTCACCTCTTTCAATATGTAATGAGCATTAAAGCAGTAACAGCCATGGGATTTCTTCTATGTCTGCTACAAAGTTTTGCTAAAGCATATCTCTTTTGAAAATTATCTCTAGGTAAGGCTGGTAAAATAATGTTCTCAAGAATTGACCCAAGTCAATTACATTACCTACAGGCATGATAGGGTTATACTCGAAGCAGGCAGTCTAACAAAAGATCATCAACCGCGAAACTTGACACGGACCTGATGCTTTAAAGTGGAGACAGTGTACTTCCGGTTCCGTGCCGCAACGTTTTGCCTTCTTTTGGGAGGGAACGATGTCCGGCAAAGACTTCATGAATCGAATTCGTTTTTTTCGCCCTCGCGCAACCGTGGATGGCTGTCGGGAAGAGCGATTTTCCTGCGGCTGGGCGGAAGACCGCTGCGGTCAACGGGACTGGGAACATTTTTACCGCGATCGCTGGCAATATGATAAAAAGGTGCGATCAACGCATGGGGTCAACTGCACCGGCTCCTGCTCGTGGGACGTTTATGTCAAGGATGGAATCATCGTCTGGGAGACCCAGCGGACCGATTATCCGAATTGCGGCGAGGGATTTCCCAACCACGAACCCCGTGGCTGTCCCCGGGGTGCAACCTTTTCCTGGTATACCTATAGCCCGGTTCGCCTCAAATATCCGCTCATCCGCTCCTCTCTTTTACAGCTTTGGCGAAAGGCCTTGGCCGACCATGGAGATCCGGTCAAGGCCTGGAAAAATATTATTGGCGATTCCGGAAAACGCAAACAATTCCAACAGAAAAGAGGAAAGGGGGGGTTGGTCCGCCTGGATTGGGATGAGGCGGCAACGATAATCGCCGCCTCTCTTGTGCATACCATTCAACAGTACGGCCCGGATCGGATTTTCGGCTTCACCCCGATACCCGCCATGTCCATGGTCGCCTACGCTTCCGGTGCACGCTTTTTGTCTCTTATCGGCGGCTCCCTGATCAGCTTCTACGACTGGTATTGCGATCTACCGCCGGCATCCCCGCAGATCTGGGGAGAGCAGACCGATGTTCCCGAAAGCGCCGATTGGTTTGAGGCGACCTATATGATCGTCTGGGGAACCAATCTGCCCATGACCCGGACTCCCGATGCCCACTTCTTCACCGAGGCCAGGTATCGCGGTGCCCGGGTGGCTGCGGTTGCCCCGGATTATGCCGAGTACGTCAAATTCGCCGACACCTGGCTGCCGGCCCGTGCCGGTACCGATGCCGCGCTGGCCATGGCCATGACCCATGTGATCGTCAAAGAGTTCTTTCTCGAGCATCCAACCTCCTATTTTACAGAGTACACTAAGCAGTTTACCGATCTGCCCTTTGCTGTCATCCTCGATCAAAAAGAGGATGCCCTGGTGTCCGGACGCTTTCTGACCGCAGCGGACCTGGGAGCGGGAACCACCAATCCCAGGTGGAAAACAGTAGTCTTCGATCAAAAATCCTCGACATGGGTCATCCCCAACGGCAGTATTGGCTTTCGCTGGGATGAGACCGGAGGCAAATGGAACCTGCACCTGCTGGATTCGGAAAAGGATTCCCCTGTGGACCCGCAGCTCAGTTACGCCGGTGACGCTGATGACTGGAGCACTGTCTGCCTGCCGTATTTCGACGATCACGGTCCGGGCAGCAAAAACGGCAGAGTTCCGGTGAAGACGATTACGACTCCTGCCGGCAAAATCATTGTCACCACGGTCTTCGATCTGATGTGCGCCCATCTGGGAATTGCCAGGGGCGAAGGCGACAGCGGGAATCAGGATCCTTCAGTTGAATATCCCGCCGGTTACGATGATCCCAAACCGTTTACGCCCGCCTGGCAGGAATCCATCACAGGTGTTCCAAGGCAGGATGCGATCCGGGTAGCCCGGGAGTTTGCCGAGAACGCCGACAAGACCCGCGGCAAGTCCATGATTTTTTTAGGTGCGGGCAGCAACCACTGGTATCACAGTGACATGATCTACCGGGCCATCATCAACCTGACCACCCTTTGCGGATGCCAGGGAATCAACGGCGGGGGTTGGGCTCATTACGTGGGGCAGGAGAAGGTGCGGCCTCAGGCAGCCTGGGCCCAGGTGGCTTTCGGCCTCGACTGGATACGTCCGCCCAGGCAGCAGAACGGCACCTCCTTCTACTATTTTGCCACCGATCAGTGGCGCTATGATGACAGCAATGCCGATGCTCTTCTCTGGCCTCTGGCAGGATCCGACAGGCCGCGGCATATGGCCGATTACAACGCAATAGCCGTCCGGCTGGGTTGGCTGCCGTCTTATCCGCAGTTCAACCGCAATCCTATTACTATTTGCAAGGATGCTGCGGAAAAGGGTGCGAAGACAAACAGCGAGATTGTCTCCTACGCCGTTGAACAGCTGAAAAACGGTTCTCTAAACTTTGCCGCCGAAGATCCGGATGCGCCGGAGAACTTTCCCCGGATGCTCTTTCTCTGGCGGGCCAATCTCCTGGGAGCAAGCAGCAAGGGGCATGAATATTTTCTCAAGCATCTGCTGGGGGTGGAAAATTCGGTGCAAAACGCGCAAAGCAAGCTTCGGCCAAACGAGATTAAATGGCGGGATCCGGCGCCCGAAGGGAAACTGGATCTGCTGGTCACCCTTGAGCTTCGCATGTCCACCAGTGCCATGTATTCGGACATCGTCCTGCCGGCAGCCGGCTGGTATGAAATGCACGATCTCAGCACCACCGACATGCATCCGTTCATCCACCCCTTCAACCCGGCGGTGGATCCGCCATGGGAGGCCAAAACCAGCTGGGATCAATTCGCCGTAATCGCCGAGAAATTTTCCGAGCTGGCCGCAGTGCATCTTGGCAATATGAAGGATCTGGTTGCCACCCCCTTGATGCACGACAGTCCAGGTGAGATCTCCCAATATGAGATTGCCGACTGGCAAAAGGGCGATACCGAGGCGGTTCCCGGCCGGACAATGCCGCAACTCTCAGTTGTCGACAGAGATTTCCCCAATGCCTATAAAATGATGACGGCGCTGGGTCCCTTAGTCCACAAGGCCGGCGTCGGGGCAAAGGGGGTCTCCTGGCTGGGCAAGGAGGAGTATGAGGAGCTTGCCGCCGACTTGGGTACGGTTTCCTCCCCCGGGATCAGCCATGGCATGCCGGTTCTAGCCACCGGCAAACAGGCTGCCGAGGCTATCCTGAAGCTGGCACCCGAGACCAACGGGGAAACGGCCGTCAAGTCGTGGAAGGGGCTTGAAAAAAGGACCGGCCTGAGCCTTTCGCATTTGAGCCGGGGGAGACAAGGGGAAAAGATCACTTTCAACGACATTACCGCACAACCGCGAAAGATCATCACATCGCCGATCTGGAGCGGCATTGAATCGGAATCCAGGCGCTATTCCCCCTTTGTCATAAATATCGAAGAGAAGGTGCCGTTTCGCACACTCACCGGCAGGGCCCAAATCTACCTCGATCATCCCTGGATGCTCGATTTCGGTGAAGGACTCCCACTCTATCGGCCGCCCATCAACATGCCGCAGGATAACAGCCCGTACGATGTAGGAAAATCCCTTGGCAAAATTCAGCCGGAAGTCGCTGTGGGCGGCAGGAAGACCCTGGCGCTCAACTATCTCACTCCCCATTCCAAGTGGTCGATCCACAGCACCTATTCCGACACCCTGATTATGCTCACATTGTTTCGGGGAGGCGAAGCCATCTGGATCAGTGAGGAGGATGCCCGCAGCCTTGATCTCAAAGACAACGACTGGCTTGAGTGCTTCAATGAAAACGGCGTTGTCATGGCCAAGGCTGTGGTCAGCCACCGTATTCCTCCGGGCAAGGCCTTTATGTATCATGCCCAGGAACGGCTGGTCAACACGCCCGGAGCACCGATTTCAGGCAAGCGGGGAGGTACCCATAACAGCGTAAGCCGCATTTCGGTCAAACCGACCCATATGATAGGCGGTTACGCCCAACTCAGCTACGGTTTCAATTATTACGGTCCGGTCGGCTCCCAACGGGATGAAGTGATCGTGGTACGCAAGGCCGGGGAGGTGGAATGGTATGAAGATTAAAGCCCAACTGTCCATGGTATTGAATCTTGATAAGTGCATCGGTTGCCATACCTGCAGCATTCCCTGCAAGAATGTCTGGACCAACCGTAAGGGCGCCGAGTACATGTGGTTCAACAATGTCGAGACCAAACCGGGGATCGGCTATCCCAAGCAATGGGAAAACCAGAGCCTGCGCAAGGGTGGCTGGAGCATGGACGGAGGAAATCTCCATCTCAGGGCCGGCGGTCGTCTCCACAAGGTGTCGCGTATCTTCCACAATCCCGATCTTCCGGTTATCGATGATTATTACGAGCCATGGAAGTATGACTACGAGAACCTGATCAACAGTCCCGAAAAAAAACACCAGCCTGTCGCTCGTCCCAAATCGCAACTGACCGGGGAGGACATGCGGATCAAATGGGGTCCGAACTGGGAGGATGATCTTGCCGGCGTCTGCGAGACCGGAAAAAAGGATATCAATTTCAAAGGACTTGATCATGCTGTCTATCTTTCCTTCAAACAGGTGTTCATGTTCTACCTTCCCAGGCTGTGTGAGCATTGCCTCAATCCCGGTTGTGTCGCCTCCTGCCCGTCGGGAGCCATGTACAAGCGGGACGAAGACGGGATCGTCCTGGTGGACCAGGAGCGGTGTCGAGGGTGGCGCTACTGTGTGTCGGGCTGCCCCTACAAGAAAGTCTATTTCAACTGGAAGACAGGCCGCTCTGAGAAATGCATTTTCTGTTTTCCTCGTATCGAAGCAGGGCTCACCACACTGTGCGCCCATAGCTGTGTGGGGCGAATCCGCTATGTGGGGGTGGTCCTCTATGACAGCGATCGCATTCAGGAGGCCGCTTCGGTCGGAACCGACCGGGATGTTTATCCGGCCCAATTGGACCTGTTTCTCGATCCGGCGGATCCGGAAACCATCGCGGCCGCGAAAAGCCAAGGCATACCCGATCATGTACTGGCTGCCGCAAAACGATCGCCTATCTATCTGCTGGCCAAGGCCTGGCGTCTGGCTTTGCCTTTGCACCCTGAGTTCCGCACCCTGCCCATGGTCTGGTATATTCCGCCGCTTAGCCCGGTCGAGGCACTTGCGGGAGACCGGGATATCGTAACCGCCGTCGACAATCTGAGAATCCCGGTCAGGTACCTGGCCAACCTGCTCACGGCGGGAGACGAGGAGCCGGTTCGTCTTGCCCTGAAACGACTTGCCGCAATTCGTGCCTACATGCGGACGACACGAGTTGAAAACAAGCCCGATGACAGCATTCCTGCCTCAGTCGGTCTGGATCCGGAGAGCATCCTGAGAATGTACAATCTGCTGGCGATTGCCAGGCTGGAGGACAGGTTTGTCGTACCCACGGCATTTCATCCGGACAAGAGTCCCTTGCATGCCCTCCAGGGCTGTGCGGGCTTTCCCGATTACCGCTGAGCTGTATAAGGAGGAGATGCCATGACCGAAAACGAACGGAAACTCTGTAAGATTCTGGCCTTTCTGCTGGAGTACCCGAGCGCTTCGTGGAAGTCGGAACTTTCTGACCAATTGGAACTTCTCGGTACAACCGGAGAGGAGAAGCAACAAAAAATCCTGAAGAAGTTTTTAGCCTATGCGGAGAAAACCCCATCCCTTGCACAGGAAGAGACATATACGTCAGCCTTTGATCTGAATCCGGCAACCAGTTTGAATCTGAGCTATCATCTCATGGGCGACAGCGAGGATCGGGGTAAGGTTCTGGCGGGGCTCTTACGGATTTACTGCCGGCAGGGATATGATACTACCGGCGGTGAGCTTCCGGATTACCTGCCCTTGGTGTTGGAGTTTCTGGCACTGTGTCCGGAGCCGGAAGATGCCGAGCTGCTCTGGTCCTGTCTGGGAAAGGTTGCGACTCTGGCTGAGCGGCTGAAAGAGAATCAACACCCGTATGCGGAACTGGTGGAACTGGCCGCCGGCATACTCCAACCCCATATGGGTTCCCCTCTGCCACAATGAGTGAGGAGGTCTGACATGAATCTGGGTTATACTTTGGCATTTGTGGTTTTTCCCTATATTGCACTGACGATCTTCACCGTCGGCCATGCTTCGAGGTACCTGACCGACCGGTATAAATGGAATGCGAAATCCAGTGAATTCCTGGAAAAAAAGCAACTTTTTTACGGAGCGACAATCTTTCATTGGGGTATTCTTCTGGCGCTTTTCGGGCACATCGGCGGGCTTTTGATTCCCCAGCATATATTCGACCTTGTGGGTATCAACGGCGAGACCCACTCATTCATAGCCCATTACAGCGGGATAGCCGCGGGCGGTGCGGCGCTTATCGGCCTTTGCCTGCTCCTATACCGCCGTATGTCTAATCTCAGAATCCGGTGTACGACAAGTCTCAACGATTTTATCACCGTGGGCGGGCTCATCTTTGTTGTCGGCGCCGGTCTCTATAATGTCTTCTTCGGTGATTACTATATCCTGGATACGGTCGCTCCCTGGATCCGCAGTATCATTACCTTCACTCCCGATCCTTCGCTTATGCTCCATGTACCGTTGAGCTATAAAATACACGTCTTAAGCGCTCTTGCCCTCCTGGCCTTTTCTCCTTTCAGCCGCCTTGTTCATATCTGGAGTGCGCCTTTGGGTTATTTCTTTCGGGGGTGGATCGAGTTTCGGCGCAAGGTTGTTCAATAGGTTGCAGATTACGGAGTTGAGCCGGTTGCAGAGATCATGGGAGAGAGTCGATCGCGGAGAAAAATCAGGATTTCCAGTACAAGCAGGATGAGGACGACCCAGGCGAAATACCGAAGTACTGCCTGGTGGAGTGGGATCAGCCAGGTATTTGCAGCGCTGCTTTGTGATATATGGAAGTTTAGGGTAAAGGCATAGAGCATGCCGAAGGTAAAGTTTCTGGACCACTGGGTTGGATCGTATACCATCAGACCGTCGACCAATCCATGCAGGTTGGTGCGTTTGACGACGCGGGCAATTTCGATGGCTTCGATAATGACAAACCAGGAGATGGCCCACAACCAGATAAGAAGTGTGAGATCAGCCGGGACGACTCCGGAGACGGCACTGGCCAGCCCGGTGATGGACATCGCCCCATGAGTAATGCAGTTGGTATTGAACCATCCCTTATCCAAATCAATCTCCGAGCCTTCATGCACGTATCGCCTCAATATTAAATAGAAACTCACGAAATACAGAAATATGCCGAAGGTAATTACCCAGGGGGCAACGAGGGCATACGCAGTGCTCGTACCAAAGGCCACCTTCCAAACGATGACAAGTGACTGAGTGCTGACTGTCGACAGAAACAAAACGCCGTGGACCTTGCGCCAGGCTTCGGCGGAAAAGAAATGAAGAAAGCTTACGGCCGCTCGATAGACGAAGTAGAACCACAGCCCGATGTTTCCGACCACCAGGATCTTTACCAGCAGCCTCCACTCCGGCAGTCGCTGGCAGAGTGCAATACCGCAGACGGAGGTGCCGGCAATCCAGGTTCCGACAGCGAACATGCCGACATGATTATCAAAATGCATCTTAAATACCCTTCCCTGCAGCGTATCGACAAGATAGGAATAGGCGATAAAGATAAAGAGGAGGAAAAGGATCATCGCAAACGAAGGTGCGAATACCTTATTAAGATAAGGAAAATGAACGATTGCACCGTTTATGAAGATCCCGATGGCCATCACGATGGCACCGGAACCCGTCGGTGAGGATACCTTCTTCATGAAGAAGAGCTTGATGGCAAGAAAAAGGCAAAAAAGCACTGCCACACGAAGAATCTCCAGAGGTGTTGCTATCCAACCTGTCACGCTGACCCAAAGAGCAGCTGCAGCGCAGGCGACAAACATAACTGCACCTTCGGTTTGCTTGATATTGAGAATCATCTGGTTCCTCCTTTATACCTCCCAATGATCTACCTTCACCTCCTATCTTTTACTCCAACAGTGCCCGCAGGTTTCAAGAAGGAAATGGCAACCTTATTCAGGGGATAAAAGATCAAGGGCCTTTGGGAAAAGGATGTTGTTTTCCAGGTGTACATGCTTGTGCAGATCGTCCTCGAATTCCTGTAACTTTCGATAGGTCACGGTGTACGTGTTGCAGGCGTCTGAAGGCACTGTATACCCGTTTGCCAGAGAACGGATCTTGTGGACCGCCTCACCTACCGCTTCGTGCTCCCACACGAATGTATTCAATGACTTCTCGATGATTCTGATGTCATCCGGATCCGGAGGCTCTGCCGCTTTTCTCTTGCTGTGCACTCGCTTGATCGCAGGAAAAAGAGTATTTTCTTCTTCCTTGAGATGAGCGGTTAAATCCGCTGCAATCTTATCGAAGAGTGATGCTATATCAGCTAATTCGGGGTGATTTAAACCGTGTACCTCCACGATTTTATGTGCGAACGTAGCAATCTGCCCGGTGTTTTCCTTAATATAAGAGTGGTGGATGTTGATGATGTAGTCGATTAAAAACGGCAATTCCCAGGAAGAATAATTCTGGATGGGACCAATGAATTCGTTTTTTGCCGTCTCAATCTCTCTCAAGATCAGAGCAGGGTCGACTCCTCTCTCGGTGCAGGCTGATGAAAATGCAGTACTGCCCCCACAGCAGAAATCAATCCCGTATTTTTGAAAAACCTGAGCTGTTCGATAGTCTTCGGCAACGATTGCGCCGATTGTTTTTTCTGTGCCTTTCATTTGATCACCTTGGATTGCATCATTTCATATCATTTGAATGAAATGGAATTTATTTGTTTTTGAAGTAATCGGGATACAACTTTCTTGCGCAATCCGGGCAAACACTATGTGTGAAGTTTGCCTCCGAGTGCTCTTTGATATACCCTTCGATCTGGGTCCAATACCCGTTGTCGTCTCTGATTTTTTTGCAGGAGGCACAGATGGGAAGGAGACCTCTTAATATTTTGATCTCATCAAGGGCCTTCTCCCGTTCATGAAGAATTTCACTGCGTCTCCGCTCTGCCCGGTTTCGCGCAATCCCCAGTACCGCTGTTATCCAAACGGCAAAGAGCGATATTCCCCGGTTGAATATGACCTTCCACATAGAGTCAACCTGCTGTTTATAGAAGAAGGCGAAAACAATGAGAAGAGAAGCGGCAACGGTAAAAATAACAGTACGTCTCTCATCCCGGGCAAGGATTGTCAGAAGGACTACGGCAACATACAGAACACCAACAGCTACGCCGAGGGGGATAAAGAGGTCCGCTACCAAAATGACCGTCGATACGATCGCACAGACAAGATAGCCTCCCAGAAGGCTCCGCCCTTCGGTGTTTGGGGCCACAGTTGAAGCTTTTCCGATTTCCATGATCTTGTTTCCAGCTTCTCTCTGCAGGAAGCACGCAATTGCGGGATTTGCAAAACCTGTATGAAAGGTTCCCAACCCTCCAACGTGAAAAATAGGGATTTTATCTTTTCATATCAACCGGATTAAAAGTGCTTTAAAAATATGCCTGTTTGCCGGCATAGATGATTCTCTTGTATTCCCGTCTTGTTCAAATTCTTTCTGTATGTATTAAATACTAAATTTCCCGACATGAAATTGACATGGATCAATTTCATACTTTATTTATTCTGTATACTTTTCTTACTTGGCAACCGAATTAAAAAAAATGTAACCGTTTACCGTATTGATTGACTACTACCCAAACCAATGACTTGTAAACGTTCACCAGTGCTCCAGCTGGGTGCAAGCAGGCTGACAGGCTATAGTTGACCTATGCATGTCAGGCTGATCGCGTGCAGATGGGTGCTGGTGAACAATTAGAAAAAACTCAAGTTGGAGAAATGCAGATGCCCATACCCGGAAACCTCATGACCACGGCCATGGCCGTGATGCCCCACACCGATGTCGCCCAGGCGCTTGAACAGGCCTTGACCCTGGATATCCCTTTCTGGCCGCAGCTTCCGAATTACAGTTATTACGAAGACATGTATGTTCAGGCCGCTGAGCATTTTCCGGGAATCGTCTTAAATATGGAAAAAAAGACCCTGCGCTTCTCAATGGAAAAATTCATCCAAGAATTTGAGGAGACCATGAGCCGGTTTGAAGACCCTCTCTATTTCGATGTCAGTGAACAATATTCTGTTGTCTATCATGATTTCTTGGCCAAAGAGCTTTCCACCCGGCCGGCCATCCGCGGACAGCTTGAAGGACCGGTAAGCTTCGGTTTCAATATTCATAACCAGGACGACCGTCCCATCATCTTCGATGACACCATCAGGCCGTTTATGCTCGAATTCATGGCCAAAAGGATTAATATCCAACTTTCCAGATTAAAAGAAAAAAACGCCAACGCCTTCATGTTTGTCGATGAGCCGGGGCTGCAGTTTATCTTCTCTGCCATGTCGGGCTATGGAGAACAAAAGGCCAAAACCGACCTGGACGAGTTTTTCTCAGCTGTCGACCGGCCGCGGGGCATTCATCTGTGCGGCAATCCGGACTGGGATTTCCTGCTGGGTCTCGATCTGGATATCCTCTCACTCGACATCTATACCAATGCCGAGATCTTCTCGTCCTGCGCCGGCTCGATCAAGAGATTTCTCGACCGGGGCGGCATCCTGGTGTGGGGTATTGTTCCCACCGGTTACGAGGTGTTTGCTAAAGAGAGTCTTGGATTTCTTACCATGAAGCTGGAAGGGATATGGCAATATCTGGCCAAGAAGGGGCTGGATATGGAGCAAATTGTCGCCCAAGGCCTGTTATCGCCGGCAACATGCTGTCTCGTCAATCCAGACAAGGGGCAAACCGTGGAAAGTGCCTTTTCCCTGGTTAACCACCTCTCGAGAGAGCTGCGGGAAAAGTACAACCTGGTTGAGTAAACAGGGTTCATCCGGAATGAGCATACTTTTGCAAAACCGTAAGCAGTAACCCGTCGGTGGTCATCGCTTCCATGGATTATAAATAAGTACGTTTGAATCGGATGAACCTGAAATTTGCATTACATTACACTTTGTAGCCGCCGGTCTCCCGGTCATAATTTCGCACAAGGTTGATATACTTGTCCTGAATTTCCCGTTCATTGATCCTGTTACATTCAAGGAAAAAACGAATTTCGTTTTCCTTCATTGAGCTGGCTTCGAAGAGAAGCAACTTATCACATATCTCATAGGCCATATCAACGATGGCCTCTATGGAATCTCCTGTAGTATTCTCTGTCATTGTTCCCATGTATGTCTCTTGTATTTTTGATAATAATATATTAGCAGGTAACCTTTTCAGGTTTAACTCCAGGATCACTGGAACGGAAGCACGTCGGCTGCAAATTATGCAGCTATCAGCCCTGGGATGAGAGGTACCCACCGATCTCTTTTTTCCATAAAAGGAGACTTCCGGATGTGTCAAATGTGTATGCTATCCCACACGTCTTTTTCCACCGGAGGCTCTAAATTCATCACAAATTCTGTCCATCCCCAAGGAGCGTCCATAATTTCCGCCCCGACAAGCTTTGTATAACCGTCTTGAGTGTGCCATCTCGGTCTGACTTTCATCTTGTAATTGGCTGCCTTGCCTGAAATGACTACGGTCATCCTCTTTGCATCCCCGTTGATGCGTTTGGGGAGATCAATCAATCCCAGACCGAACCGGGAGACATCGGCAACCGAACCCTGAAAAAAGCCAACTCCGTCTGAAACATCGACAGTAAAATCATTTATCCTCATTCGTGGATGCCTTCTTTTTTCCATGTCCCCCTCCTGAAAAAAAATTTGCAGCTACCGTGCCAACCCGACTTTCTCATGAACGTCCATATTCATGGAGCGAGCACAACAAATGATGAAAATTGAGCTGACCTCAAGGCTTAGGAGCTGAGGTGTAACCTTTTCGCGGGTGTCCCGTAGCCTTGATGGCACAGGTTTTGCCCCCTGGGATGGGTTTATGGCGTCCTGTAAAAAGGATACGCCTCAGTTCTGAACGATTATCGGATAACCCGGGTTAAAACCCAGAATTCTCCTTCCGGTAACAGTATAAAGGACGGATCCCACAAATTTCCTACAATTGTTTTTTATTTTTTTCGGGCTGCCTTGAAAAATTAGATTTTTCGTTCAAGATTAAGGTGTGTGGGGAAATTTCACCGGAAACATTTAGTTAGTTTCCATCCTGAAACGAGGGATTTCGGAGTCTTCGCTTACCTCTTCTAAATCTAGACGCGATGGCAAATTTAACCGGAGGCCTATACCTAATATCGGAGTCAGAGTTTATGCCCGGAGGGTGCTTACCTC
>JBJKRL010000007.1:0-24800 GCA_046704745.1 Desulfocapsaceae bacterium
AATCCGTAGATCAGCACTGCCAGCGATGCTGTCGCCAACAGGTACATCGGTACCAGCGTCGTGGCCTGATGTCCGATGTTCCAGTATATCTCACGGCTTGCTTCCATCTCTCGCTCCTCTTGCTTGCTAAAGAACGTTTTTTATTTTCTTTTATCGCAATAAAACCATACTCCTTACGTAAAGGTCAAGGCAAAAAAACACTTTTGAATTATTTGCGAGATAAGAGGCACTAATACTTCTGTTTTATAGCGTTATTTTTTTGGCTTGACGTCAGATAAAAGCAATGCTATTTTAGCATACTGATTACGTAAAGGTAAAACAACCAGCTAAAACAAACCGCTGGTATCATTTTTCCGCGAGCATATCCGGTTCAGACAGCAGCGCCAGGTGACATTTAGGGACCGAAGAACAAAGGATTATTAGATGAACAGCAAAAACAAAACCGTTCAGATAGGAGAGTTGGCAAAGCGACTTGGAATCACGACTCGGACCATTCGCTACTATGAGGAAATAGGCCTCATGGGCCCGTCGGAAAGACTCGGGGGAGGTACCAGAACATACAGCAAGGACGACATCCTGCGTCTAAAATTCATCCTCAAGTTGAAGGAACTCGGGATATCGCTAAAGGAAATGCAGGATCTGGCGGAACATTTCGATATAAATCAACAGGATTTCGATACCATCACCCCTCGGCTTATAGAGATCCTCGATCACCACATCTCCAAGGTGGATGAAAAGATCGCCAATCTCTCTTCCCTTAGAAACGAGATCGTCGATTATCGGATTCGGATCATGGATATTTTAAACAATAAATAAACCTCACGCTACCAGGCCTCGACTTTGGTAATCGCCGAAACATCGATGCCTGCTCCCTCCTTTCCTCCGCTTATTCATCTTTAATATCGACACCGCATTTGCTGTACGGCATGTATTTTGCAATTTGAATCATCGACTTCTTTACAGTTCATGCTCAACAAACTTAAATTGTTTTTTCAGCAACTTACCGATGACTACCACAATTACAGAAGCCGATGGCATGAAGTATTTGGTGAAGGATCTGATGGTACCGATTTCGGAATACGCCACCATCCCTGAAGGATCCTCTCTTTTTAAGGCGGTTATTGCGCTGGAAAACGCCAAGCGGGAAATGGCAGATACAATCTATCCTCATTGGATGGTCTTGATTATGGGCAAGAATAAAAAAGTCCTGGGTAAACTCAGTCAGCTCGATATCTTGCGGGCACTTGCGCCCCGGGATGACTACACTGACAGGATTGATGAGATGCGGAAATTCGGATTCAGCTCACATTTCATTGCCACGATGCGGGAGAAGCACCGGTTGAAAAAATCATCGCTGGAAGAGTTTTACACCGACCCGAAAACTATGAACATGAAGGTGGAAGAGTTCATGAAAACCATCACTGAAAATGAATTCGTCGACGAGAACACCTCGCTGGAAACCGCAGCCCATCTGATGTTTGTCAAGAATCGTCTTTCCCTCTTGGTGACTCGAGAAGATCGTTTTGTTGGGGTTTTAAGACTTTCGGATGTCTTTTCCACGGTGCTCAATGCCATGCTGAGAGTAAACCAGCATGCATAGATTCCCAACGAGCTTCCATATAAAAATATGCGGAGAAGAAGGTATGAAGGAAATTGAAAAACTGTATGACCGGATCATCCAGCGGGTGAACATCAATCTACGCGAACTGGAATTCGACGTCAATCCGTATGTCCAGAAGCTGATCCCTTTTGTCCAGATGGTAAAATTCTACGCCTTCTACGGTATCTCACCCCACCATCCGTTGAATTTCCAGTTCAGGCATTCCAATCTGGCCGGCAGTTACTTCCTCGGCCGCTGCAAGGTGACAAACTCCCTGCTCTACAAGAGCGACATCAGGGGAGATGAGTTAAAAAAAAAGGGCAGTCTCCTGTGTTATCAGGACTATGAAGTCCCGGTCTCAGACGACGAAGAGATCGACATCCAGGACAGCCTGCTGATCAAAACCCTGGTTCACAACTACTCACACGACCCGGAAACGCTGGAAAAATTCTTTATCACTGATACCATTGCAATGAACTATGCCAATATCCACGGATCACCTTCCAATGGCTGTTTCCTCGGCGTCTTCGCCACCTCTGACCTGACTACCATGCGCGACAGCGTGATCGGCAATTTCTCCTACATCCAGGCCGGTGAGATCAGCCACCTGCGGATTGAACCGGGAACCGTCTGGGTCAGGAATCCCGGCAATTTCAACTTCTTTTATCAGCATCCAATAGACAAGCTCAACGATTACATATACTTCACAGCTGGAACTCCGCCCCAGGGACTCTTCATCGATTTTATCGAAGACCGCAAGGAGGCCTTTCAGCGCATCTTCGATACTGTCCATATGGACCATCCTGTCCCGGTGCCCAACAATGCCTCTCTGGATCGTTATGCAGTAACCAAAGGCCAGACCCATATAGGGGAGAATGTGCTGGTCGCACAGCGCGCCTTTCTCCAGAACGCCTGGCTGGGCAAAGGCGCCAATGCCCAGGAGAACTGCTTTATCATCAATTCCCGGCTCGAAGGCTGCAACGTCACCGCGCACGGTGCCAAGATCTGTGAAGCGAATCTCGGCCGTCATGTGTTCGTCGGCTTCAACAGCTTCCTGCGCGGCAGGCCGGATGCCAGACTCACCATCGGCGAAGACTCCATTGTCATGCCGCATACCGTCATCGACAGCAAGGAAGCCCTGGAAATCCCCCCCGGATGCCTGGTCTGGGGAATGATCAAGGACCGTACGGATCTTGCGGCCAATAGTATCGCTATCGACAAGTTTTCCGCCATCGACTCCGGTGCCGTCATCGGCAATCTTTTTTTCGAAGGAAACGGTGGTGCCTTTATCTCGACCTTCAAGGACCGCATCCACCATATCCTGCAAGCCAACGGCGCCTTTTTCAACGGTAGTGACCACAAAGGGCATGCCCAGAAGAACCAGCATATCTCCTTCAACACCATCCAACCATATCCGGAAGGAATCAGGAAAGGGCTGTTTCCCACCATCCATATCCAACCATGATTGAGTATTACTTAAGAAAGGTCTCAATCTCGGCCAGAAATTTCTCCCGGTATCCGTCGGCCCTGGCCCGATTGTTCATGATCATGTCTATCTGCCGGGCATGCACTATGAGATACCCAAGAATTTTCAAACGCCGACGCAGGAAATCAGAAGCTTGTTTTTCCATCCTGGCACTCAAGGCATCCCCTTTCAGCTCCACTCTGAAATTATAAAGGTTCAGGATATCAGAAAGCAGCTCAATCCGGGCAACGCGGCGGGAATCATCCGCCGCACCGCCTTTGAAGCTGAAGCTTATATACCCCTCCGTCGCCAGATCGCTGAGATAGGCCTCGATCATGGCGAAATGATAGCCGAGACGGACACTCAGGTTGCAGAAATTCCGGGAAATCAAAAAATAATTCTTCCCTGCCATCCGGTTCGCCACGGCCGGGTCGAGTTCGGGATTCATCATCGATTGGTAAAGTATGGATCCCATCCCCTTCACATCCACCACCGGCGGCCCGTTCCAGACAAAGGCGGTCATACCGTCCCAGATGGCAAGCATTGGAAGAGACACGATATCTTCGATACGGATAGTATCGTTTTTGAGTTCAGTTTCCCGGCGGAAACCATCGGCCAGATTGATCACCCACCAGTCAAGCGGCGCATCTCCCACCAGACGTTTGGCGGCCCGCTCATCAAACCCGCGGCTGGAACCAACGGCAAACATCTCCGTTACCGCTTTTTCATGACAGAAACGGGTAATATCATGAAGCGTCCGGCAATAGGACGACTTGAAGGCGGCAGAACCGGGATCGGTAAGGTTTAGCGGGCTCATTCGGGCCAGGACCTGCTTCAAAACAGTCTGCACCGGGCTGCCGGCCATCAGGTCGGGAGCCGACGCTGCTTGACGTACTATATCCTCGCGCCGCCCGGTATACATTCTGCCTTTTGCGGCATCGACGGTCACAACCGTACCGCAAGCCAGCTCCATTACCGCATTCGGCACCCCAAAAAGCGCAGGAATGCCGTACTCCCTGGCCACCGTTGCCAGATGCCCTGCCTCGCTGCCGGTGACCGCAATCAGGGCCGCTGCCCGTCCGAGAAGCGGGGCCCAGTCGGGAAGAGGATGCTCAACCACCAGAACCGCCCCCTTTGGAAACCGCAGAAGGTCCACAGCCGATTTCGCAACAAAGACCTGCCCGCAGGCAACTCCCGGGCTGGCTGTAACCCTCCCCCGGAACAGGACATCCGCATCCTCCGGCCCGGCAAGGTTCACATCATCTGCTGTCCACGAAGTAAACGCCAACGGTCTTGTTTGCAGGACAAAGATCTCCCCTTCACCGTCGATGGTCCATTCGATATCCTGGGGGATACCGAAATGCTGTTCCAGCCTCAGGGCCAGACTGCCCAATGCTTCGATCTGGTCCACCTCAAGGCGATTCTCCAGAAAAGGCCCGACGGCCAAAGCCCCTTGCCGCCTGTCGTTGCTGCCACCAAGAAAGATCTTCCGCAGATCGCTGCGGGCAACTAAGAGGCGCAAAGGCGCTGCGGTTCCGTCGACCACCTTTTTCGCCGCCCCGGCAACACAGTTGACCACCATCCACGGACTCCCCGGATCTATGGAATCTCGGGAGTAGACAACCCCGCTGATCGAACCTTCAATCATTGCCAGACACCCGACACACATCTCGATATCGGTGTCCCGGAATCCTCTTTTCAGACGGTAGGCAATGGCCCGGCCGGTGTATTTAGAGGCCACCACCTCCTTGTAGGTATGGACGAGGAAGTCCCGGTCCACAAAAAGTTCCGTATGGTACTGGCCGGCAAAAGAGGCGCCGGCAAGGTCCTCGCCCAGGGCGCTGGAACGCATGGCCACCATGATGCCGGGCCGTGTCTGTCTCTCCAGCCGGTCATAGGCCGCAAGCAATGCCTTTTTCAGATCTTCCGGCAGCGGGCTGCTACTGATCAGCTTCTGGATTGCGGCACTGGTCTCATAGAGCTTTTCCAGGTCTTCGGGGTCGAGCAGCTGCATCAGCCGATCAATCTCCCGGGTCAGGTTATTGGCGGCCAGGAAATACCTCGACGCTGCGGCCGTCATCACGAATCCGGCGGGAATTCTTATTTGCGGCAATCTTGCCGCCTCGCCGAGATTTGCCATCTTTTCGCCGGCCTGGTCAACCGCCTTTACATCAACTTCGGCAAGGGGAAGAATCCAGGGACCTTCATAGTCTTCGGTTTTCCGTTCGATTACCGCCTCAATTTCCTTACTGATCTGCCCAAACACCTTTTCCAGCTCGCCGTACCGTCCACCCGCCATCTCCATAAGATTGCACACCATTTTATAGACATTGACCGTCACAATGGTAGATCTTGATCGAATCAGGGCCATACCATAGGGCTGCCCTGAGGCCACAGCCTGCTCGAGTTCAGCCATGGCGGCAAGCGCCGCATTATTGGCGGTCAGAAGGGCCTTGAAACATCGATAACGGGAGCGAAACCTCTGCTCAAGCTCTTCAGGAGATACGGATTGAGAGGAGAGGAGATTTTTTATACGTTGGAAAAGGGAAGACATGGGCAAAAGTTGACCTCCAATTGCAACCTATCAACACCGGAAAAAGATTAAGGACCCGACTGTCCTGACGCCTTCTCGCGTGCCAGGATAATCTTCTCCATAAGCTCATCGAAATCAATGGGCTTGAGACAGTAGTCGAAGGCCCCCTTTTTCATGCCCACCAGACCGATATTGATCGAGGCATTGCCGGTGAGGATGATCACCTCCACATCCGGGTTGACCTTTTTTACCTCTGTCATGCACTTGACCCCATCCAGCCCCGGCATGCTGACATCCATGATCACCACATCAAAGGCGTCTCTGCTCAGACAATCCAAGGCCTCCATGCAGCCTGCCGCCGTTGCAAAGTCCAGCCCACGTCTAGTAAAAAATTTGGCCATGATCGCACGAAAATCCTCTTCATCATCCACCAAGAGCAGTTTATTCTTTCTTACCATTGCGTGGTTCTCCCAATAAGCCGAAAAATGTACAGCCTGCAGGATCATTTAACCTGCTAGACCATCGTCCGGGTGAGCATCTCATCGATATCGGCCAAGAACTTCTCGTTATACTGTTCCACCGCACCCGGACGGTCCATGACCATATCCAGCTGGCGGGCGTGCAGGGTCAGGTATCCCAAAATCTGCAGGCGGGTTTCAAGATACCCAGTAGGCTTCTTTTTGAGCCGGGCCAGCAGCGAATCCGAACGCAGCTCTATACGAAAGTCAAAATGCTGCAGGATATCGGCCAGGAGCCTGGCCCGCACCGCCTTGCGCCGCATATCGGCAGCCCCACCCTTGAACCGAAAGGTCACATAGCTTTCGGTCAGAAGATCGCTGAGATAAGCTTCGATCATAGCATAATGATAGCCCAAGCGGACACTGAAATTACAGAAATTTTCCGAGATCAGAAAATAATTTTTGATGGTTAGTGCCGATGCAACAGCCGGGTCCAGTTCGGGCCGCATGGTCGATTGAAAAAGGATGGAGCCGAATCCGCGGACGCTGACCGGTGGCGGACCTGCCCAGGGAAAAGCGGAAATTCCCCGCCAGATCGCCAGCATCGGCACAGAGACAATATCTTCGATCCGGATGGTCTTCTCCGAATGCCGAATCTCTTTTTTGAACCCGTCCGCCAGATCAATAACCCACCATTCCAGAGGAACTTTGCCCACCAAACGCTTGGCCGCCGCCTTGTCAAAATGATGAATCCGTCCAAAATTGAACATCTCGGCAACTGACTTCTCGTGACAGAACCTGGTGATATCATGCAGGGTCTCACACCATTTAGCTTTAAATTGCAGGGATGCCGGATCGCTCAGGTTGAGCGGTGTGATATATTGGAGGGCCTCGGTTAAAATTCGTTGCACCGGGCTGCCGGCCATGATGTCCCTGGCCACTGCCTTTTGCCGGAGCAGATCCTGCCGACACCCATGGTAAACAGCCCTGGCGGAGGCGTTGACGGTTACTGTTTCACCATCGGCCAGCGCCTGCATTGCATGGGGCAGGCTGAACAGGGCGGGAAGGCCCAATTCCCTGGAGACGGTGGCAAGGTGCCCTGCCTCACTGCCGTTTTCGGCAATCACCGCTGCTGCTCGGCCCAAAAGAGGTGCATATTCGGGCAGGGGATACTCGAGCACCAGAACGGCCCCCTTGGGAATGCCGGAAATTTCCTTTGCCGGATTGACCAGAAAAACCTCTCCGCAGGCAAGACCTGCGCTTGCGCATATCCCACCGAAAACAAAAGGTTTCTCTCGCGTTTCTCCTTCCAGTCTTTTAAGCTGCCTTTCGCCGGAACCCCGGTCCCGGTTGACCAGCATCGGTCTGCTCTGCAGGATATAGAGGGTTCCCTGATGATCAAAGGACCATTCAATATCCTGCGGCCCCCCAAAATGCCTCTCCAGGCGCAAAGCGGTTTCAGCCAGTCTCTTAACCTGCCCATAGGTGAGAGAAGCAACCGCGTCCCCCTCCCCTTGTCGCAGCTCATTATAGACAACTGTGTGAGGATTTCCCCGACTAACCAGATAAAGGTCCGTGGTCCGGGTTCCGTCTACCACACCGGCCGCTATCCCAGCCACGGCATTGATATGCATCACATCGCTTTCGTCATTCCCCGGGTCCTTGGAATAGGTCACCCCACTGACCAAGGCATCGACCATGGTCAGGCAGCCGACACACATCTCGATATCCTCGTGGCGAAAGCCGCGGCGCCGGCGGTAACTGATAGCCTTGGCCCCGTATTTGCTGGCCACAATCTCCTTATAGGCGGCGACAAGACCTGCTCGATCGACACCAAGAATCGTTTTGTAGAGTCCGGCAAAGGAAATACCTGCCGTATCCTCTCCCAAGGCACTCGACCGCAGGGCCACCCGGCAGCCTGGCAGGGTGGCGTTTTCCAACAAGCTGTAATGCATGAAAAGCTGCTCCTCGAGATCGGAAGGCAGGGGGCTGTCTCGGATAATGGCGGCTATCTCCTCACAGGTCTTTATAAGGCCTGCAAGATCGTCGGAGGCCAATAGCTGCAGCCGCCGATTGATCTCCGAGATATGTTCGGATCTTAGAAAATGCCTGGTGGCCGAGGAGGTCACCACAAAGCCTGGTGGAATCGTACAGCCGGGAATGCCGGCCACTTCGCCGAGACTTGCCATCTTCTCACCGACCTGTGCTGTATCCTTCCTGGAAACTTCGATAAGAGGCAGGACAAAACACCCCTGGACGGGCTTGGGTTTTCTTTCAATGATTGCCTCCAGATCGTGACCGATCCCTTCGAAAATGGTCTCCAGCTCTTGGTATTTCCCATCCGACATTTCCAGGAGGTTGTCGATCATCTTATAGACATTGACCAGGATGGTGGTGATTTTGGAGCGAATATCCATCATGCGATAGGACTCGCCGCTGTAATAGATCCTCTCCAGCTCCGCCATGGCTTGCAGGGCATTGTTGTTGGCCGTCAACAGCCTGCGGAAACGTCCGTAACGCTGCCTGAAGTCTATGGAAAGCTCCCCCGGTCCCTTGCAGGAGGCGGAAACCGGGGACAGCAATTCTTTAAGATACGTGATGATCCTGTGCATTGATGCTTTTGCCTGTCCGGCGGCAATATGTTTGCAAAACATAAGCGGACTGCGGAGATATCTTGCACCTCCGCAGTCCGTTGAAGAAGATACGGCCTAGTGACCTATCTTCAATCCCAGCCCCTCAAAGAGATACATAATTCCGAAGCCGTACCAGAGCGTATATAAGACATAGAACCCGAGGGCGGTCAGAATCATCGTGATGTTCTCCTGCCATTTGATCATCTCGACCCCGTAATAATTATAAGCGGGTTCGAAGGCCTTTTTCTGGATGTTGGCAAGGGCCTTGGCGTTCTTGAAATCCTTCTGCTTGGTCAGATCATCGCCCATGGCCTTAAATGCCATCCACCAATCATAGAGGACTTGTTTCTCGGAAAAACCGTATTTCTCGGTCACCGCCTTCCCATTGTTATTGAAAACAAGGTCAGCGTCCGCCAGGCTCCCCTTCAGGATCAAACCGATATCACCCGTAATCGCCAGCTGTTGGCCGTTAACAGTCACCTGGGCTCCGCTTCTCTCAAGCAGTGTTTTCATTTCCATTGCCGATTTGTCGCTGTCTGCCTTTATCTTCACCGATATGGTTTTGCCGACATATTTTCCTGCCGACTCAAGGGACTCGGGAATAAAATAGGACGATCCCTTAGATACGGTGTTGAACAGGTTGTCTATATAATTGAGACCATTATCTCTCTGACTATTATTCTTCCCCGGGAAGACTGGGCTGAAGATCACTGCCAGAAGGCCGAAGAAGGCTACTACCATCAGAATTCCTCTGATCTTTAATTTTTTCTGCATGCTCATATCGTATCTCCTCCGTTTTCAATAAGCTGATATTTTTAAAGAAAGCATAGAATACCCAAACCATGAAGGCACCGATGGTCACAAAGAAGAGGATGTTTCCCACTGTGTCGAGCACAGCTCCTGCTTCTTTGGTTATCGATAG
Organism: Desulfocapsaceae bacterium; assembly: GCA_046704745.1. Taxonomy (GTDB): domain Bacteria; phylum Desulfobacterota; class Desulfobulbia; order Desulfobulbales; family Desulfocapsaceae; genus CAWGGS01. Next base: position 9,612 of record JBJKRL010000007.1, read on the forward strand.
CATTTTCAGACTCTGCAGTTTTCCAGGCATTGCAAAGAACCGGTTGATGAAACCGGCCGTAACCGCCAGGGCGAAAAAACCCCGGATCATGATGCCGGGAACGACTCTTGTCACCAGGGAGCCGATCTGCACTCCGACCAGGGATCCGAGCAGCATGCCCATGGCCAGAGTATAAAAGACGAATCCGTAGATGGCATACTGGCTGATGGAACCGTAGCCGGCAGTAAAGACGATCTGGAAGATATCGGTTCCCACCGTGGTCATCGAGGAGACGCCGAGCCCGTAGACGAAGATCGGGAAGGTCAAAAATCCACCGCCGACCCCCATGATCGCTGCCGCCAGACCAACTATAAATCCGCTTACGACAAGAAATACCGCCGAGATTTTTCGCCCGCCAGGGGTGATCCCTTCATCAAAGGTCAGCATGGGAGGGATATGCACGGACTGCAATCTTTTTCCCATGGGAGGGATGGCCTCGGCCGCCCCTGCTCCCGGCGCTGACGACGCCAGGTCGCCCTTACGGGCTTTGAAGTAGTCGATTAGGGCATAAAAAGAGAGAAAACCGAGGATAAAGACATAAACGACGGTGATAAACAGATCGCTTAAAACCGGGTTGAGATCGTAGAGGAACCTGTTCAGCATACCGCCCAGTGTTGCCCCGGCAATCGAGCCGACCAGGAAGGTAACAGCCAGGGATATTGAAATATTCCCCAGTTTTTTATGCAAAACACTGCCCATGATCGCCTTGGCGAAGATATGAAAAAGATCGGTTCCAACCGCCAGGATACCCTTGACCCCGGCACTCATCAGAGCCGGTGCTATGATGAATCCCCCGCCCGCACCGATGCAACCGGTTATCAGACCGGCGCAGAGACCGACAAATATCGAAGCCAAGAAGATGGTAGACGTATAATAGGAGGGCATATAAGCCGATTTACCGCCGAGAACGTTCGGTAGCTCCCCGCCGCCTGCAGCAAGTGCAATTCCTCCGAACAGGATTGGTATAAGCAATAGATAGAGTATCAACCGTCTGCTGCGACTGCGCAGAATATTATTGGACATCTCCATCTCCCAGCTTGCCTGAGCTTTGGCCCCCTCCATAAGAAACCGGCCAAAATCTTGTAGTATACGCATTGTTTGACCTCCATTGTTATTTTTCATTTTATTTTCCGCAAAACCGTCTCCGTACCCTGCCTCCATCTGCACCCCGAATATCCTCCTTTGTGCGGGATCGTTTTTACCCCTTCTACCCTTTCCGGTTTCTCCGGAATAAAGAGGGGCGGGTCCGGCAACCGGCATCCGGCAATGTTTTCAACTAATTATTTTCATTTCATTTACCTTCGACCCGCTTCCCAGTTTCTCTTGATGGATTCTTCTCTTTTCGTAGGCCTCTTTCAGTTTTTCGATCAGGGGTTCCAGTTCGATGGGTTTCATGAGATAATCAAAAGCTCCCAAACGCATACCGTCTATTCCCGATTCCACTGAGGCATGGCCGGTAAGCATCACAACTTCGACATTGGGTTTTATCCGTTTGATTTCTTTTAAGGTCATGATCCCATCCATTCCCGGCATCTTGACATCCAGGAGCACGACGTCGATGGGTTGTCGTTCCACTCGTTCCAATGCCTCCTCACCGTTTTCTGCGCCGTAACAACAGAGGTTCCTCTTATTCAGACGTTTGATTGTCATCTCCCGGAACTCTTGTTCATCGTCTACGATCAGGACGTTAAATTGTGCCATTGCCTTCCCTCCGGAGCATTACGCCCTCATTTACTCACTCTTATTTCTGTTTGATTTCGCTGATAATCGGTAGCAGGATTGTAAAGATAGCGCCGCCTTCCTTCCTGTTGGCCGCAGCAACCCTGCCTCCCAGCTTCTGCATGATGCTGTAACAAATGGACATTCCGAGCCCCGTTCCTTTGCCGGGGGCCTTGGTAGTAAAAAATGGGTCAAAGATATGCTTCAAGACCTCTCCGGACATGCCCGGCCCGTTATCGGCAAATTCAATGACGATATCCCCGCCGTCTATCCTGCTTGCGACCTCAATCCGGCCGTTCTGGGCCAGCGCATCCATGCCGTTGTTTAGGATGTTCAGGACCACCTGCTGCAGCCGGGCCCCGTCGGTCATGGTTGTGGGCAGGGTTGCATCCAGTTTCCTTCGAATCTCGATGTTGTTGTTTTTAGCCTCGTTTTCGATGAAGGAGATGGTCTCTTCAATGACCTCGTTGACATTGACGGACTCCAGCTGGCTGTCCATCTTTTTGGAAAAACCGAGCAGACGATGAGTCACTGTCCCGGCCCTGTGGACGTGATATTTGATCTTTTTCACCGAATCGAGATACTCGTCCCGGTTTTTCAACCTTTCCGGATCTTCTTCTTCCAGCAGTTCGTTGATCCAGCCGGCCTGGGTAGTTATCATTTGCAATGGATTGTTGATCTCATGGGCGATGCCGGCCGCCAATCGCCCGACTGCCGCCATCTTTTCCATCTGTAAAAGCTGCTGATTCATTTCCGCTCTCTCCCTTTCCGCCTTTTCCATCCTGACCACCATCATATGGCTGATAAAGGCCGCAGCAAGGAGCGCTACCACCGAGGTCACGGCAATGATAATCAGGTTGCGGTTCCGGCTCTCGTAGAAGTGCCCCAAGGAATCCTCGATCCTCGACTTGATGATCAGCAACCACTGTCCGTCCTTCATCCAGGTAGTGGCATAGAGATACGATTCCATGATCCTGACCGACGTCCCCTCATGGCGTTCCAGCAACCCTTTTTCCCAGGGCTCCAATTTGTTGACACCCAGCAGACTCGGGGTTTGGAATTCGGCCGCCGGATTGAGGATGAAGGCGTCCCCATGGGGACCAATCTGGGCATTGCCCAGGAGGTTGTTGAAAATCTCGGAATTGATAGTGGCCCGCAGAACCATGGTCTTCAGCGGATCCGTTACCGCAACGACGATATGCGGGATATCCCGATACCCCTTGAAGATATCACTGATATGCCTACCTTTGAGCAAAGCCTCCTTGAACCAGGGAGCATCCTTATAATTCTTACCGGCGATACTGCTGCGGTATGGTCCCACGTAGGCCAGTTGCTCCCCCGAAGAATCGATGACATGGAGATCGACGATATCACCATTTTTACTGACGGCAGTGAAGACCTGATTCAGATTCTTCTGGTCGCGCAGATACTCTCTGGAATAAAGATGGACCAGATTGGCGAGCAATTCCTCCTGCTGCCTAAGAAAAAGGGAGATCACATCCTTTCGATGCTCTATGAGCTGGACCTCGGAAAATTCCACCTTGTCGATGGCTTCTTTTCGTGAACTGGTAGCAGTTACCCAGGTAATGATCAGGGTCGGAATAATGATCAGAATAAAAAAGGCTGAAGTCAGTACCTTTTGAAGTCGGATGAAGTAATTGGCTTTTTTATTCATGTAAATCCCTTTGCGCAGTTTTTACTAGAGAGTGAGCCTCTTCAGGCAGTTCCCATTCCGGCCTTTGCGCTCTTGTTTTCAGCTTTTTTGCCGGAACTGGCAGAATCTGCCCCTGGGTGTGCAGACAACACGAAAACTGTTACAGGGGGGATTGCAACTCCTGAACCAGTTTTAGCTGTTCCAGCAAATGGACCAATAAGAAACAAATAGAAACATAAAGGGATATATCGAAACAGGCGCACATCAAAGGAAAACAAGGACGGCAGACACCGCCTCTTATCATACCTCTGGTATAATTACAGACGGAGAAAAGGATGATGATCTTATGCTGTTTTTAATAATATACTGATATAACATTTATTATATTGTTTGATCTAGAGTTTTCCCTTCTTGTTTTCCCCTTGCCGAAACTGAGATATCAGAGCCTGGACCGCTAAAAAGCTCTTCCGGCAAGAAACCAGAGCCTCCAACGCCTGCCCAAGGAAACCGGATGAAACAGTTTTTCAAAACCGGAAACAGTTTCGGCACATAACGAAACATTTTAAAACAATCTCACAGGCTAGGCGATTGCTTTATCCGCAGTGAGGAGAAAAATAACAAAGCATCCATCAATGGCATATATATTGCTGATCACTGATTCAAGGATACTCTCATGAAAAGTACGAGCTGATTTTGACAAGATATTCTCTACAGGAGACGCATATGCCATCGATTGCACTGTTTTTTCAGTCTTTTACCAGACAAGAAGAGATTCTCAGGCATCTCTCAGAGTCCCTCAACTTCCAAATAATTACCGATGATCAGCTAATCGAAGAGGTCGTTGCCGCATATAAAATAGAGGAAAAGAAGATTCGGCATTCAATGTATGAAAAGATCTCCGTATTTAATCAATTCACCTTGGAAAAGGAGCGGCATATTAATTTGATCAAAATGGAGCTTGCCAATCGATTACATGGTGTCACTCATTGTATCTACGCGGGGTACCATTCTTTATTAATTCCTAAAAGTATTACCCATGTTTTGAAAGTTTTGATCGCTGATGAAAAAACAAACCGCATTGCCCAGGCAATCACCGAAGGCATATCGGAAAAGGAAGCCAAGAAGCTGATAAAACAAAGTGATATTAATGCCTATATCTGGACGGATTTCTTATTTAAAAAAGAAGCGATAGACCGATCGTTGTATGATGTGGTCTTGCCGCTTGGGGATAAATCTCTTGAAAAATCCGCCAAGATTATCGTCGATAATTTTCACAAGACTTCCATTCTTGAAACGGAAAAATCAAAACAAGCAGTAGAAGATATGCTTCTTGAAGCAAAAGTTGAAAAAGAACTTTTACAGAAAGGCCATAAAATGGTGGCTCATGCCAACCGGGGAAATATAACCCTGGAAGTGAATAAAAGTGTACTTAATTTTAATGGGTTGGCTTATGAACTGAGCAGCATAGCACAGATAGTAAACGGCGTTCAAAAAGTCGAGGTTGTTATAGGGATGGAATACGACAACTCCATATATCGCAGCCAACATTTCGAATTGCCGTCTAAAGTTCTCCTGGTTGATGATGAAAGAGAGTTGATTGAGACCCTTTCCGAACGATTGATAAATAGAGACGTCGGGTCATATGCTGTTTTTGATGGTCAGCAGGCATTGGACTTTATTGATGAAGATAAACCGGAAATTATGGTCCTTGACCTCAGGATGCCGGGAATCGACGGTATTGAGGTCTTACGCAGGACCAAACAAAAGAATCCGGAAATAGAAGTGATCATTCTGACAGGTCATGGAACAGAGGAAGACAAGAAAACCTGCCTGTCTCTTGGTGCCTTCGCCTATCTACAAAAACCTGTCGATATGGAAGAACTCTCCCGAACCATACAGGGAGCGCATGCACGGATAAATAGGAATTAAAGCCGGTTCCGTTTAATTGATGGTACAAATGCGTTCGGGTGGAGTTGTTGTGGAAACAAGACGACTCGGCTGCCGAAAGAATTCCTGATCTGTCTTGTTTCTCAAAAGGAAATAAGGTATGAGAACGAAATGAAACTCGTTCGAGATTGTCTATCGTGAAAAATCAATTTCTGGAACATGACAATGGTTGCGAAAAGCCCATCTGATCCGGACGCTATCAATAGGGATGATATCCTGGATGGCGTCCCGCATGGTATTGCTATTTTGGATGATCAGTTGCGGATTGTGACCATGAACCGCTCTTTAGAAGCAATGACGGGTTTTACTTGTGCGGATGCAATCGGAGTATACGGAGATTCAATCATCAGGAGCAATCTTGGAACAAGAGGTCTGGTTTTCCATCAGGTTTTCACGACCGGGGAGACATTGACCGTAGAAGGTGACATTATAAATCGGGACAGGAGAAAAATTCTCATCCAATTCACCATATCCCCTCTGCGTGGCCAATCTGAGAAGATACGAGGTCTTATTATTGTCCTGGAGGATATATCCAGCCTCCATGCGGTTATGAACACGGCACTTTTTCCTGAAAGCTCGACCGGCATTCTTGGTCATAGCCTGAAGATGCAGGAAGTCTTCGAGCTTATGCCTCTTATGGCGCATACCGATGCCTCCATTTTGATAACCGGAGAAACAGGAACCGGTAAGGATTTGATTGCCGAGGCGATTCATAAAGCATCGAAACGGGGCAGACACCCATTTATCAAAATAAATTGCGGCGCACTCCCGGAATCGCTGCTGGAATCTGAACTTTTTGGTCACGTCAAAGGCTCCTTTACCGGGGCAATCAAGGATAAACCCGGCATGTTTAAACTGGCACAGGAAGGAACCTTATTTCTAACAGAAATAGGAGACATGCCATTGCCTCTCCAGGTTAAGCTGCTATCGGTACTGGATGACAGAGAATTTTTCCCGGTGGGTGGAGATAAAAAAGTAAAAGTCGATGTAAGAATTATTGCGGCAACGCATCGGTCACTCAAGGAACAAGTGGAAAAAGGGAATTTTCGGGAAGATCTCTTCTATAGGCTCAATGTCCTGCATATGCACCTGCCGCCGCTTCGAGAGCGGGAAGGGGATATCCGTTTTCTGTTGGATCACTTCCTAAGAGAATTCACAAAGCGGCTTGAAAAAAAGATAACGGGGTTTACTAGCCGAAGTCTGGAACAACTGACCTCCTACAGTTATCCCGGTAATATCCGTGAACTCAGAAATATCGTAGAATATTGCGTCAATATCTGCCAGGATGACAGAATAAGAACCGAGCATTTTCCCAAATACCTTTTTACAGATTCAAATGCTGATGACGAAAATCCAGTTATAAAAATAAGTGAAGACGGAATAAATGGGAAGCCAGATAAAAAAACGGTTTCAGGGCAAATCGACCTCCATTCCGGAAAAGATTGGATGAGTATCGAAAAAACAATGATAATCGATGCCCTGATGAAGGCACATGGAAATCGTTCCAAGGCGGCAAAGGAATTGGGCTGGGGGCGTACGACCCTATGGCGGAAAATGAATCTCCATAATTTGACATGATGGGTTGCTATATCGATGAAAATTTTAATCACTATCTATCTCAACTCCATAGCGCAAAGATTCGATTTGTCGTCAGAGGTGCTTATTGCAAATCATGACGGCAGCCGGATTATTGATGAGCCGCGAACGATCATTATGTCTCGACCCTCGGCTGAAGAACTTTGCAATCTCATTATCAAAGAAAACATCGAGGTTGTCATCTGCGGTGGCATTGAAGAACGTCACTATAAATTTCTTACTTGGAAAAAGATCAATGTTTTTGACTCAGTTATAGGAGACTATCCGCAAGCGCTTGAATTGGCGGGGGAAGGGAAATTGGTTGAGGGCACGATTCTTCCATCAGCTTATGAAAATGGCCTGTAACAATGGATAGGTTCCGCAGGCTTTTTACCCGGTTTTTACCGGTTGATCCGGAAACGCTAAGCGATGAGACCTATCGCGGCAAAAGTTACTCCCATTTTAAACGGATGCTCTTTATCATCATGGTGCTGATGTCCATGGTTCCGGTAACAATCACTGCAGGCCTGGGCTTTTTTCAATATCAAAATCTCCTGCATTCCGAAGAACACGATCAGCTCTTGTGGAGACTGGATGGTGCTCAGAAGACAATTGAGGCTTTCATTGAAGGATTACAGTCAATTGTTAAATTTATTGCCCGTGAAGATTATTATTCTTCACTTTTGCACAGAGAGAACCTGCAGCACTTGCTCAACAGGCTTAAAGAACAATATGACGGCTTCGTCGACCTGGGGGTTATTGATTCAAAGGGTATTCAACGTTCTTATGTGGGCCCCTACGATCTGGAAGGGAGAGACTACATAGATCAGGAGTGGTTTAAGGAGGTTATGAGCAAGACTGTCTTTATAAGCAGTGTGTATCTGGGTTTTCGTCAAGTCCCGCATTTTGTGATCGCCGTCAGAAAGAAAAATCCGGAAACCAGTGATTTCTGGGTTCTCAGAGCCACCATAAATGCCGATACTTTGCAGAAATTTGTAGCCACAATTCATACAAAAGCCACAAAAGATATGTTTATCGTAAATAGAACAGGCCAATTGCAAACGGCTTCCACAGTCTATGGAGCGGTTCTCTCAAAATACGACAAGGTAACGGAAAAAAAAGGAATTGCTGTCTATAACAAGGATGAGAAAAATGCAACCTTCCATGCCAGCAGCGCCTTGAAAAATACCCCGTGGATTCTTGTGCTGACCGAGCAGGATTATGTACACAAAAAGGAATGGGCCTCTTTTAAAATCCGTCTTCTCTTGATTTTTCTTGGATGCAGCGCCACCGTAATTGTTATTATATATCAACTTATTACCATATTGACTGAAAGGATTCGTGCCTCAGATGAAAAGCAGATATCCCTTCTTGCCGAGGCTGAACATTCCAATAAACTGGCATCCATCGGAAGACTCGCAGCCGGCGTTGCTCATGAGATCAACAATCCTCTTGCTATTATCAGTCAAAAATCGGGTCTTATAGAAGATCTCCTGGGAATAACACCTCCCTTTGAGCATAAGGAGAAGATATTAAAAAACCTGCTTGGAGTGCAGGATAGCATAATACGATGCAAAAACATCACCCATCGACTCCTTGGATTTGCCAGACGCATGGAGGCGACCATCGAGGCCATAGACCTGAACCAAGTCGTAAAAGAAGTAATTACGTATCTGGAAAACGAGTCACTGCATAATCGCATCCAAGTAACGACGAATCTCCAAGACAGGCTTCCATCTGTTCAAAGCGATCGTGGACAACTGCAACAAATACTACTGAATATAACAAATAACGCAATCGATGCGATTGTATATGATGGGATAATCGAAATCTCAACGGTCGGTATAAAAGATTTCGTTCAAATTACGATCAAGGATAATGGCCCGGGTATGCCACCCAAAATCCTCGAACATATTTTCGAACCATTTTTTACCACGAAGGCCCAAGGGAAAGGAACGGGGCTCGGACTTTCAATTACCTATGGATTGATCAAAAAACTCGGCGGCACCATCAGCGTAGAATCGACAGTCGGCCAAGGGACCGTTTTTACGATTACTATCCCGATTATCCATAAAAATATAGAGGATAAGAAACATGAATAAAATGCAGATACTGATAGTTGACGATGAAGTGGAATTTGCCTCCACTCTGGTTGAACGACTTGTTCTTAGAGGAATTGAGGCCAGATCTGCAAACAGGGGGGCGGATGCATTAGTTCTTATTGAAAAGAAAATACCGGACGTAATCATTCTGGACTTAAAAATGCCTGATTTGAGCGGACTGGAACTCCTCTCCAGAATAAAATCGATTGATCCGACAATAGAGATAATTATTTTGACCGGGCATGGTTCTGCCGCTGCAGGTATAGCCGGGATGGAACAGGGAGCCTTTGATTATATGATGAAACCTGTTGATTTGACAGCTTTACTTGGAAAAATCGAACAGGCTTACAGGAAACGTTTGTCCACATCATGAGGGATCATAATGCAGACTATAGTAGGTACCTTCCATGATCGACAATTGCAGACTATAGGCAGGATGTTGGCTGGCTATTCTCATGAATTGAAGAATCATCTTGCCATAATTAAGGAATCAAACGGGCTGATTTCAGACCTGCTGGGAAGAGGTGTCCCCAATGATTCTGCCCTGCAGGCGAAACTCTTGAAACTGACAGAAACCATTGACAAAAGGGTATCGATGGTTGCTGCGATGGCCATAGGTTTGAATGGATTCGCTCATCGATATGACACCCCACTATGTCCTTTCCAACTCAATGATATCATTAATGAAGATCTTTGTTTTCTCGCCAGATTCGCTCATTTACAATCAATTGGACTCTCTATTTCTTTTTCAGAAGGTTTGCCTATGATATACGGCAATCCTTCTCTGATACAGTTTATTTTCGCGAACTTGTTTTTTTATCTCCTCGCAACATTGCAGCCTGGTGGGAAAATAACTGTTTCTTCGGGGCAGGAGGATAGTATCGTTCATTTTATATTGCAACCTGAAGGAAAAATGCATGAGAACAGACCTGAAATTGCAACAGTTGACCATGATCAGGAACTCCAGGATGCCCTAAGGGTGGTTGGGTCCAGCCTAGCCATGCAATCCTCCGGTGGGACGATACGGACAATTATTTGTAATATCCCGATTTCCTATGAGTTCAAAAGTAAAACTGATTACCAATGAAACCCGACCTATCTGAATGGATGCGGGAGGACTGTTCATTTTTCGGTCAGGAGGCATCAGACAGGCCGATGATGACTGAAGTGCACAGCACCGTAGAGTCTTGTTAAAAAATCAATAGTTGCCTGGGACGGGGATACGAACTCAACCCCGTACGTATCCTTGTTAATCGTTCTTACTGTTACCTTTTCTTTCATCTTAAAACTGGTACCTATGCTGCAACTGATGACCAGCAGATCATGAATCTCGTGATTTTCTTTGGATTTTATCTTGAGGCCCCCCGCGCTCATATTAATAATGGTTGCATTACACCCTTTCAACAGGTTGGCGTTGTAGCAGTAAACCCGGATATCACCGTCCACGACCTGATTATGCCGGACCCGCTTGTGATGACGTCTTCTTTGTATTCCGGTTCATACTCTTCGAGCTGCTCGGTTTCTTGTTTCAGGCCGAGGTCCTTGGTCTCATTTATTAGGAAAGGTTTGTCATATTGATTGATATGGTCAAGCAGCCAATTCTCTAAAAAATCGGAAGGGGTCCGGTCTCCTATGGGTCTGTTGTTTCGGAAATTTATTATAAAATTATTGAGTTGTTTGATCAAATGATAATGCTCCATACAATGGGCGATGTATTGGGGATGCTTGCGAAAATATTTTTCTTCGGTATCGAAATGCTGAAAGGCATAGTTGAGCAAGACCCCCAGGAGCGAGTCCAACACCCTCATGTTCCCTCCCGCCCTGATCGCATTGCTGAGATCACTGATCAGATCGAAAAGGACCTTGTGCTGATTATCGATAACCGGGGAACCTACATTGAATTTCAAATCCCATGACTTTTTCGTTTCCATGATTCCCTGCCCCAAAAAAAGTCCACACCTCACTCACGGACCCGCCCCCCGAAGGCCCAGCGCTACCATGAGGTGTTTTATTTGGAAAATACTCTATATTTTTTCACATATCCCGACGGCTTGTAGCTGTGCTTGGCCTGCCTGAGACCGTCATCGCCAAGATCTTGTTCCCTGTTAATCGTTACATATTTCTCGGGCAGAACAGAAGCAAAGCTTTGATTGATAAACTGAAACAGGCCCTTATACCCAGGCACGGCCTTTTCAAAATGAATGACAAAGCTGGTCCCGCCTGCCAGCTCCTCTCCCAGCGTGTAAGCAGCCGGACGGTCCTCGACGTAATAGATCCCCCCGCAAAGCTGAAGTTCCCATGACTGCTCCAGGGCTTCACGGGCTGCCCAATAATCACCGAGCGCACCATGCGCCTCCCGCCAATCCTCAAGAATCTGTAGGGCATCCCTTATGTATTCTTCAAGCAAAGGTCTTGCCACGTAGTCATGGGTATCGAGAAAGGCCTTCACCAGATTTCTTTTTTTATGAAATTTTCTGCCGCTCAGTTCAGCAAGCTCTTTTCGAAGATAGAGATAATCAAAATTATCCCTATCCTCAACGACCTCGTATCCAAGATCCTCAAAGATCGTTTTTTGTTCCTCGGACACGCATTTCATCCCTTCATGATCTTGAAACAGCCTATCCAGATCCGTTTTCCCAGGAATTGCGAATGGGAGCATGAAGAATGGTTTATTGTTGTCCTTTCCCAAAATCGCCACCACATCGTCGTCAAGAAGTGAGAGGTGGTAATTATGAGCCTTCCGGAAGAGAAAGATATTGGCGAAAGTAAACTCGGATATCCCGTGTGAAAGCTTTTGAAATCGGGGATGCAAAAGCGGACGATGATCAATTGTGACTGGAGCGGTAGCCGGATATATAGGAATCATTTCAAATCGGTAACGTCAAATTAGAAGACTTCGTAAGACCTCAGGCAGGGCACAGGGACGATACTTTAAATCAATAAGTTACATAACTGAACCGTCGGCGGGTAACCCTTTTATAAAGCCAAAATAGTAATACAGTGTTCTTGAGAGATACGGGTAAATCCGATCGGGTGATGGTTACCATGTCGGATTACCGGTTTTCGATCACATTAAATTCGATGACGGACAATTGCAAGATTTCCGGGACATTTTTTATTTAAGAGGAGAAGATCTTCAGCAAACCAGTCCGGCTGGCTATCCATTTTTTCGATTAAATTAATTGATATTTCCTATGCTATGTGATAATGACACTTCTTAAAAGTGTCATTATTATCAGGTGCTGCCGCACCTTTTTTTTGCACTGAATCAATCATATTTTCCTATAGATAACATTGGAGAACAACAACAATGAGTGAAGACTATCGTTTAATGTGGAAAGGACTCGGCCTGGACCTCGAGGCCCATGACGCCCTTTTGGGTGTGCTCGGACCGGCTTACCGCGATATTTATCTTGCCCAGAAAAATCGCCCTGAGACCATGGGCTATTTCGATTTTGTCATGAGTGAAGTACATGGCCTGCGGATTAAGGAGTTGCTGGACGAAAAAGCAGCCGGCAGGAAGATCATCGGCTGCTACTGCGTCTTCGTGCCCGAAGAAATCGTACTTGCCGCCAATGCCACGTTGGTCGGGCTTTGCGCCGGAGCCGATTTCGCAACCGACATGGTGGAAAAACTCCTGCCACGCAACACCTGTGCCCTGATAAAATCCACCTTCGGCTTCAAACTGGGCAAAGTCTGTCCCTATCTGGAAGCAGCCGATATGGTTGTCGGGGAAAACACCTGCGACGGCAAGAAAAAAGCCTACGAAACGTTTAAGGATCTGGTCGACAATCTTTATGTCATGGATCTGCCGCAGATGAAGACCCAACAGGGCCGGGAACTCCTGAAATCGGAATTTTACCGTTTTAAAAAAGCGGTGGAAGCACTCACCGGTGTTGCGATCACCACCGACTCCTTAAAAGAGGCGATCCGCACGGTAAACGCCAAACGGGCAGCCATGCACCGGCTTTCTGTTCTTCGCAAAGCCGATCCTGCTCCCATCTCCGGCCTCGACGCCCTGCTTGCCAATCAGGTATTCTTCTACGATAATCCTGCCCGTTTTACCGCCTCGGTGGAAAAGATCTGCGACGAACTGGAAACCCGTATTGCCAATGGAATGGGGGCATTTCCCCAAAAAACACCCCGTATCCTGGTATCGGGCTGCCCCCAGGCCGTGCCCAACTGGAAGCTGCCTCTGATAGTCGAAACATCAGGGGCGGTGATCGTGGGCGAAGAATCCTGCGTCGGAGAACGCGGCACCAGGAACCTTACAGATGACTCGGGAACGACAGTTGAGACGATGATGGAGGCCCTTGTCGATCGTTATTACCAGGTGGACTGCGCCATCTTCACCCCAAACCCGAACCGTCTGAACCATATAGAAGAGATGGCCGCCAAATACAAGGCTGACGGTGTTATCCATTACGGCCTGCAATTCTGCCAGCCGTATTTGATGGAAGCCATTGGGGTTGAAGAGGCTTTGGAACGGAACAATATCCCGACGCTGCGTATAGAAACCGATTACAGCATGGAGGATATGGGCCAGCTCAAGACCCGGATAGAGGCCTTTATTGAGCAACTCCGGTAAGCTGGGGCTGTTTTGAATTTTGCACGATATATGTATGAATTTTCAGGATAAAAGGAAAAGTCCATTGCATACATCTTTTGCCGGAATCGATATCGGTTCGCGCTCCATTGAACTGGTTGTGGTCGACGGTTCAGGCAGCATCATCTCAAGCTCGCAGACCGATACCGGTTTCGCCCCCTTGGCTGAAACCGAAAAATTGATCAACGGGGCACAATTCGCCCGAATCGTTGCCACCGGCTACGGCCGCAGCCTGTTTGAAATCGCGTATGATGCGTCTACAGTAACCGAAATCAAGGCCCATGCCCGCGGGGCCCGGGCCTTTTTCCCAAAAGCGGCAACTGTCATTGACATCGGCGGCCAGGACAGCAAGGCCATTGCCCTCTCCCCGGACGGCCGGGTGAGAAAATTCGAAATGAACGACCGTTGCGCTGCCGGAACTGGAAAATTTTTAGAAATCATGGCCAAGACCCTGGGCTTTTCCATCGAAGACTTCGGATTCGAGGCAATGATTGCCGAAAAGGCGCTCAACATCTCCAGCATGTGCACGGTCTTTGCCGAGTCCGAAGTCACCTCCCTTATTGCCAAAGGGAAGAACCCACGGGAGATCGCTCGTGGCCTGCATGCCAGTGTCGTCCGTCGGGTTGCCGGTATGATCAACCGCGTCACCTCAGACGGCGAAAATGTCGTCTTTACCGGCGGCGTGGCCCAAAATCCCTGCGTAAGGATCCTGCTTGAGCAAAAACTGGGACGCACGATCCTGACACCTCCCGCTCCACAGTATATTGGCGCACTGGGAGCTGCACTCATTGCCGCCGAGATATGAGACAACCGATCATAACACACACATATCACGGAAAGAACAGTAACAGACTGCAACTTTTCAGAGTCTGGTTCCCCCAGATTGACGTTCATGAAAAATGAGCAGAACAACAATTATGTCTTATAAAGATAAAACGTTGCCCGGGAATAATTCACCTGCTCTTTGGGTGCAACTTGCACCTGGAGAAAAAGAGCCGACCAGCTGATTTTCCACCCTTCGGGAGAGCCGATCCGGTCCGCTATCCCTCGTCGCTTGTGAGGTTCACATACCTAAGTAGAGTGAACCTCACGTCTCCTTGACTAACGGGCCGCATCGACTCTTGAACGTCAGGCCGGACTTGCTGCAACAATCATTTTCTTAATTCAGATTGCTCCGGCTCGTTCCGATCATCTCCTGTATTACTTCAAGATATCACCACGCTTTCCGCCCAAGCTCCTATTGGGATTTCGTGCAATTCCTCCTTGTTTAAGACAAATATCTGGCCTGCCCTCTCCTTTTGTGATAACTTCTTATCAGCTCGGATTTCTCATGAACACTGTGTCAATTTGAAGGAAGTGTAAAAGATCCAATATGTTTTAAGAAAACCTATGCAGCTCCAAATTTACACAGTGTTCACCAAAGGTCAGTCCATGCGGCGCCATCTTCTTCAGTTTTTGGCAGTGAACATAGATTACTATCGGAGTCTTCGCTTACCTGTCCCCTGCCAAAAACTTCGAACCTGACGCCGCCTGAACTGATGAGAAAT
>JBJKRL010000008.1:0-35866 GCA_046704745.1 Desulfocapsaceae bacterium
GCGTGAACGATCATTCTCATATAAAAGAGGTATAAGAAATGGAATTATGTCTTTTTCTTGGTTGTAATACACCTGCCATCCGACCGGATGTAGAGCGGGCGATAAGGGCGTCGATGCCTGTTTTGGGCATTGATCTGGTGGATGCCGACAACTATGTCTGCTGTCCGGCATTCGGTGCGTTTCCGTCAACAGACGATGATTCCTGGTTGGCAACGAGCGGCTGGAATCTCTCCATTGCAGAGCAGAAAGGATGCGATATGGTGGTGCAGTGCGGTTCCTGCTACAGCTCCCTACGTATGGGACGGGAGCATATCATGCATCATGAAGACAAAAAAGCCCGGGTCAACGAACTGCTGGAACCTACGGGCAGGCAGGTAACCGGGAAAACAAAGGTCCGCCATGTTTCGGAGGTGCTGTATAAAGAAATTGGGCCTGAAACCATCTCAAGTCAGATAAAAAAGAATTTGAAGGGCATGCACGGGGTTGTCCAGTATCCTTGCCATACGCTTTTTCCCAGTGAAGTCGTCGGGTTCGAGGAATCTCCCCGGGAACCGAAAGGGATGCGGACTCTGGTTGAGGCGCTTGGTGCTACCGTGGACAGCTACAGTCGCGAGCTGCAATGCTGCGGTGGTGCCGGCGGGTTTATGAAAAGCACACCGGAGCAGGCCATTGAATTTGCCCAAAGCAAATTTGATGCTATACTGGAAGAGACCCAGGCTGAATTTATTGCCGTTTCCTGCATCACCTGTCTGATGCATATGGAGAATGTCCAGAATACCTTGAACAAGCGGGTCGGCGAGGAGCGCTATAAGATTCCGGTTTTCGACTACAACCAGTTGCTTGCTCTTTGTCTGGGTTTTGATCCGAAACAGGTTGCCTCGATCTGCAACGTCCCGAGGGATTCGATCATCAGCCGTCTCTGATCTTTCCGGATTCTTTACCAATTCGGATATGACGGGCTTTGCTCGTCTTGTTGCCAGACTCAAAAGTGATGCGATAGAGGATAATCTTTCAGCCGGGTGTTGGTCGCTCTACCGCCCGGCTGAAAGCAAGTTTTTTCCTGTCGCCCAGATGCTGATTGATTTTAAAATCATGACATCTTGTTGGAATTGTGGGATGTCTACTTCCAATCATCACCTCAGGAGGTGTGATAATGACTTTTAAATCCATCGATGAAATACTCGATTTTGCCATTGACAAGGAAAAAGAAGCGGTCACCTTTTATAACGATTTAAGCAAGAAGGAATCCGTCTCTTCTCTTTCCAGGACATTTAAAGAACTGGCGCAGGAAGAAGCAAAACATGTAAAGATGTTGACCAACATCACCAAGAATAAAGATGTCATCGACAGGTACCAGCTGACCAAGGTCCCTGATTTGAAGATCAGCAACTATATGGTGGAAAAAGAATATTCCGAAGGTATGCCCATGCAGGATATTCTGGTTCTGGCCATGAAACGTGAAGAGATGGCGGTTAAACTCTATACCAATCTTGCCATGGGTTCCGCTGATGAGGAGATTGTCAAACTGTTCAAACTCCTTGCCCAGGAAGAATCAAAACATAAACTAACCTTCGAGACCCTCTACGACGACGATCTCGCCACTCAGGGCAATTGAATATGTGGGGCCAGGAGTCGGAATGACGAGTGGCCCCTAAGTATTGTACTATTTACTATTTATACAAGGTGAATATGGGTTGCCCGGCGATACCTATTTCCATAATACCTCAATAATTAATAAGCAATCGATCTCTCTGGGGATGGTTGTTTATTTGATGCTAACGCAGCCGAACCCCTACAGCTCAGGTTCTTATAAATTCAAATTGGTCTCAAAACGTAACAAACAGTTTGCCAGTTCATGTTTGGACCGTTTCAAAAAATTATCTCAGGCCCTTCTCATTAAAGAACGTGGAATATTTTTTATCCTCAGGCCATTTCATTAATACCACTCCCGTTCCTGATTCCTTCTGTATGTGTCATTTTATGTCCGTTGTCTAACCAAATCGAACAATTGACCCTCGTTCGCCTTCTCGGTTTCTCACCCTCATTTATCTACCGGAAAATAAATTTTCCAAGGCGTTGGAAAAAGAAAAATTGCTCGAAGGTAATTTGATATCAAATGCTATAAGGTGCCAAGCCAAGCATTAACAGAGTCTGAATGTGCCTAAGATTGGTATATCTACGGATCTCTTAATTGTTTAAGATCCCGGAACCTTTCTATCCGTGGTACCTTTCATCTTTAATCTCCTGTTCTTTTCCAGCTTTCCCTTATAAATTCCTGATCTTCTTTTTTTCTTTTCTCCCGTATGGAAATTCATTTCAGACTGTGTATAATACCTCTTGCCTTTGACCGGGATGTTTATCCGGACCAGCTCGACTTCGATGATTATTGTGTCGAACAAATCGGTCGATGGTATTTAAACTTTGTTTTCACAGGAGGTTAGCCTCGATTGTGCGACACACTGTTTATTATGTTGCCCCAAGGGTACTATGTGATTGGCCAGCAAGATCTCCTGCCATAACAGGATCGGGTGAAAACCGGGTATCCATCCTTATCGCATCAAGGAGAATACCAAACATGAAGGAGGCTGTATTATGAAGATAACTATCGAATATTGCACACAATGAAATTATCTTCCCCGGGCTTCCGGTCTGGAAGCGGAACTGAAAAGGGATTTTCCCGTCGAGGTGGAGTTGATTGCGTCATCCGGCGGGGTGTACGAAGTGGCAATCGACGGAGAAAAGATTTTTTCCAAGTCTCAACTGCGGCGCTTTCCGAAGGAAGGAGAGATTACCGAGATGGTCAAAAAGAGGCAATAAACAGTAAATCGTTGGCCTTAAATCACGCATCCCGGTGGATCAGCGGCGCATACCGGAACAAGAAGGTGAGGTGGTCGAAGGGCTTATTTATTGCCACTGCCGTTCGGTTGGCAGTTGGAAATGCATTCATCGCAATTCAACTTGGTCTTTCCCAGACGATGAAAGTTGGCAAAGCCTTCGATCAGGTCGTCGCCTCCTCGAGGGCAGAGCTGGAGAAACTGAATAAAGTTGACCATCCTGGATATGACTTCGGGGGGCGCGGCATGTTCGATACGGCATGCGCCTTCTTCGGCTGTCTCGTTGTCGATGGAAAGGACTTCGGTAAAAAAACGCTTTAGGGCGTTATGGCGGAAAATTACATCTTCTGCGGTTTTTTTGCCCTTATCGGTCATCGTGATGGCCTCATAGGGGGCGTAATTGATCAGTTCCTTTTGGGAAAGCGCACGTAAAGCTTCGGTTACCGAAGCCCTGCTGACCCCGAGCCGCATAGCGATATCCTTGCTTCTGGCTACGAGTTTTTCCTCGACAATATGGTAAATGGCTTCAATATAGTCTTCCAGGCTGGCACTGAGTTTAGCTCTCTTGATCATGATATACCTGATTCGAATCGAAGGGCGGTCCATAAGGACCAGGGGCAACGCTGATAACTAAGTGAAATGGCCGTTTCATCCTTTATTGCGCTGCTTATGATAAAACCCTTTTTAAAACGAGTCAAGTCAGGAAAGGGAAATATGACATTCTACCCCCCCGAAAGGGAGATTAAGAACCTTGAAACAGATTTGTTTCTTGCAAATAAGCAAGAGATTACTCTGTAAATTGCTGAAGAAAATCTATGCTCTGCGAACTAAAAGTTGAAAATCTTGCCCTGATAGAGACTCTGCGATTAAGTTTTGATAATTATATGGATTCTTCAGGTCTTATCGTTATGACAGGAGAGACTGGAGCCGGAAAATCCATCATGCTGCGGGCAATCCACCTTCTTACAGGAGCACGAACAACCTCGGATTGGGTGCGAACCGGGGCTGAAAATTGCACGGTGGAGGCCCTGTTTGAAGTTCGCCCGGAACACGGCGTTCTTCTGGATATGCTAAGAGAAGGGGGCTTTGGAGAAGATACCACGATAATAATCAAACGGATTGTACAGAGTAACGGTCGAAGCAGGCTCTATGTGAACGGCTCTCTTGCCACTGCCAAAACAGTCTCGGATATCGCCGACAACTTGCTCAGTATTGCCAGCCAGCACGATCACCAACAGCTTTTGCAACCTTCCTTTCATCTTGATTTCTTGGATAATCTGGGAGATCTTTTGGAACAAAGAGAGACATTCAAGGACCTTTTCGGGCTCTGGCGGAAGAATAGAGATGAACTCCAAGACCTTCTGAGACAGGAAAAAGATAAGGAAGAAAAAAAGGATCTCCTGCGTTTCCAGGTAAATGAAATACGCGAGGCTGACCTGACTATTGGAGAAGACGACGATCTGGCGGCGGAGAAGCTGCGTTTGAAAAGCGCCGATCAGTTGATCAAACTCAGTCATGAGAGTTATTCTTTTTTTGCATCGACCTTTCAGGAAGGTTTTACGCAGGTCCGTAAAAATATGGAACTGGCAGCGGCTTTGGATCCGCAGGCGCAAAAATTGGCTGAAGACCTGGCTGGTTACTCTTATCAGGTGGAGGATTTGGCCTCTGAACTCCGTCATTACCGTGATGCCCTGGAAAACGATCCCGTCCGTCTTGAATATGTTAGCGGCCGTATGGATTTGATAAGGCAGATGAAACGGAAATACGGCGACACCATTGCTGCCATCCACGCCCATGCCCAAAAGGCCGAGAAAGAATTGGCGAGCTTAGAAAATCTGGAAATACGGATGGAACATTTGCAAAAAGAGGTGGCGGAACTTGAAAAGAAGGTGCTGGCTGCAGCCGCCGATCTTTCAGCAGAACGAAGACTGGCAGGAAAAAAGCTGGAGAAAGGAATGGAGAAAGAGCTGGCTTCGCTTGCCTTCAACCGTGCTGCTTTCCTTGTTCGCTTCCAGGAAGATCCCACGGATATCGCCCAGATCCGCTCCCATGGTTGGGATCGGGTGGAATTCTTCTTTTCAGCCAATCCCGGTGAGCCGCCGCGGCCGCTTGCCAAGGTGGCGTCTGGCGGAGAACTTTCCCGTCTCATGCTGGCATTGAGGTGTCTTCTGGCGCAAAGAGATATGGTGGAGACCGTCATTTTTGACGAGGTTGATGCCGGGATCGGCGGTGAGGCGGCAGAGGCGGTGGCCAGGAAAATCCAGGAATTGGCTGGACATCACCAGGTTTTTTGTATCACCCATCTGCCGCAGATAGCCGCGCGCGGCACCGATCATTTTCTTGTTCTAAAAACAGTCGATGACGGCCGAACCCAGTCGAAGTTCTCGCGGCTCTCGCATGAAGAGAGGGTGCAGGAACTGGCAAGGATGCTGGCCGGGGAGTCCGTGTCGAGTAAGACCCATGCCTGGGCAATGGAATTGTTGGAAAAGGGGGGCGCAAAAGCATGAATACGGTGTGCGCCCTGGCGCTTTTTTCCGGCGGGCTCGATTCCATTCTTGCCTGCCGAGTGGTTGCCGCCCAGGGGATACGAGTTGTGGCAATCAAATTCGTTTCCCCGTTTTTTGACTACCATATTTTGAGCGATCCTGAGGGCTACAAGCGCGAGGTTAAAAAAAAATATCAAATCGATGTCCGTGTAGAGGATATTACCTTGCCATACCTGCAACTGTTGCAAAATCCCGCCCATGGCTTTGGTAAAAACTTCAATCCCTGCATCGATTGTAAAATTTTCATGCTCGGCCGGGCAAAACTGATGATGGCCGAGGTAGGCGCCTCCTTTTTGCTCACAGGAGAGGTCCTTGGGCAACGGCCCATGTCCCAGAGGCGGGACACCTTGAACGTTATCGAACGCGATTCTGGCAATCGGACGATCCTCCTGCGACCACTTTCAGCCAAACTTTTAAAAGAAACAGAGGCTGAGAGAACAGGACTTATCGATCGGGACCGCCTGCTTGATTTCAGCGGTCGTGGCCGCTCCCGGCAGATCGCTTTGGCCCAAGAGTTTGGAATTACAGATTTTCCTTCCCCTGCCGGCGGATGCAAGCTTGCCGATCCGATCTTAAGCCACCGGGTGGCACGACTGTATGCAGGGGAATTCGGCATCGAGCCTGGTGAGATCGGGCGTGTTGATATCCTGTTGTTGCTGGTGGGCCGCCAGTTCCGGCTGCCCGGAGGCGGTTGGCTGATATTGGGCCGGGACGAGAAGGACAATACGCGGTTGGAAGAACTCGTTGAGAAAGACGACATGCTGCTGTGGATGGAAACCCGTCCGGGGCCAACTGCCATTCTCAGAAGAGCGGCAAGCCTCGACCCTGAAAAGCTGCAGCAGGACACCCATGCCGCTGCTTCCTTGGTGGTCCGATACGGCAAGAAGGTGCCCCTTGGGCAGGAAGAGGCTGAAATTACCGTTCTGTTTGCCGGGGAGAAAAGGAGTATAACCGCTGCTCCAGCGGAGTCATATAGCCAAACCTTCCGATAGCGGGTTGACTTTTTGACTAAGAGGAAGATAGATGATTACCTCCGTCCCGCCCGGAGTCACCGTGTTGATGACCAACTCTCCCTGGTGGAGGTGAATGGCTTTCTGAGCCAAGCTGAGGCCGAGTCCGGTGCCGTACACCTTGGTGGTGAAGAACGGCTCGGTGACCCGTTTTTTGTGTACCATATGAATGCCTTCTCCCGAATCCTTGATCGAAATTATCACATCCGTTTCCGACTGACTGATTTTGATGTCAAGATTGCCGCCGTCTATCATGGCTTCGATGCCGTTTTTTATGATGTGAACCAGGGCCAGATAGATCTGTTCCTGGTCGATGGAGATTTTGGAAATCGGGCTTTCTACAACCAGGGCTGTCCTGACAGCGAAATCTTCGAATTCCGATTGGAGAAGAGAGATTACCCGTTCCACCAGCTGGACCGGATCGGAGATCTTGGGCGAGAGTTCGGTGCGTTGGGTATATTTAAAGAGGTTATTGAGGATCTTTCCCAGACGATCTGCCTCCTTGGCAATAACCTCGAGGAAGAGTTGCGGTTCGGCAGGCGGCTTTTTTAACAGCCTTTTGGCAAGACCGCCGATGGACAGAACGGGATTTCTGATCTCATGATAGACCTGAGCCGATATCTGATCCAGCGCTGCATAGCGCTCAGCCTCAACCAGCAATTCCTTGTCTTTGTTGACGACGGCGTTTATCTCGCTCAGCTGATCCTTTTGCAGCATTTCCATACTGACATCGGTTAGATAACCTGGGGAAAGACAAATTCCGTCCAGTTCGAAAATTGAAATTGACGCCCAGTCCTTGAGCCACAAGGTTCGGCCGTCGGACAGTTTGACCTTATAAACAGCTTCCATTGTGCCGGTTCTGCTGGTTTTATCGCGAATATCCAGGCGTTGGGTCTCTATCTCTTTTCCCGGGGTGATCATCTCCCGGACGATAGGCGTCGTGCCGCCGTTGTTGCGGTATTCCCGCCGGTCGAGGATGCTGTTACAAAAGGTTTTGGCGATGATCTCCGGTGTGCAGTTGAAAAGGGCGAGAAACTGTCTGCTGACATACTCATACCAGATGCCCGGCTTGTCGATTCGCCAGGCTGAGATATAAGGCAGGATCGGGATGTCGATCTGATCAAAAGAAAAACAGGCTGCAATCTGTTCCCGGACCTTTTGTTTTAAATCCGGACTGCAGTCTTCGTGGAGGAGTTTTCCGCAGTAATTGTTGTTGAAATGATTCTCTAAATTTTCGACCATGGGGACTCCGGGAAGCAAACCATCTCTAATTCTGGTCCGGACTTCTTATAAAGCGTGTGTTGATTTTCATAAATTCATCTGAAAGTTTTGTTGCTTCAGGGGTGGTTGAAGAAGATCCGGGTTGTATATTTTGTGAGAACCACAAAGGGCATATATACCCACAAATTGCAGTAATGGCCGGCCAATATGGTCCTGACATGCTGATTTTGGAGAATTTTCGGTTGGAGACGGTTTGCAAGGATGGCTCCGTGCTGTGCTCATATTATATCCTTTATTTGTTACAAATTCAATATCAGGGGTGGCTTCTCTACACAGCGGCCTAAGTGCTTTCCATCTCACCAAGCCCGCGTCGCTCGCTGTGGTGCCTCCTCACGTACTATTGTGTACGCTTCCGTGGGCTCCTCGCTCGGCTCTTTGCCTCATAAGTGCCTCACATTTATGTCGCTATGTAGGGTTTATCGTATCTGGCGCAGTAAATATTTGTTCAACAGCGGCAAGGTATTGACTTTCCGTTGTCGCCTTTTTGACCTTTTTTAGGGCCTTATTCTGATTGGGAAAAGACCCGATAAGGTAAAGCCAGAGTTGTTTCATTCGGCCCAACAGGTGGCCCGGCCCGGAGAGCCGTTCACGCATGGTATGGAAAAGATCGGCATGAAATGCCCGCAGCTTTGTCAGATGTTCAAACGGATCCGTAGCTTTTCCGTTTAGCGACAGGATCAGAAACGGATCGGCCAGGGCGCCGCGGCCGATCATCCAACGTGTAACCCAGGGAAATTGCTTTTGCAAATTGTAAAAGAAAGTAACATCGGTGATGTCGCCGTTGTAGACCAGTTCATGGCGCGTGGCACC
Organism: Desulfocapsaceae bacterium; assembly: GCA_046704745.1. GTDB lineage: Bacteria > Desulfobacterota > Desulfobulbia > Desulfobulbales > Desulfocapsaceae > CAWGGS01. The sequence goes on from JBJKRL010000008.1 coordinate 8,482, forward strand.
CCGGCACCGCGCAAAGCTTTCCAGGTCAACGCTGCCGGCATAGAGCTGCTTGCCCAGGCGGGCATGAATAATGATTTCCTGCAGGGGAAAGACATCGAGCAGAGGCAGAAGGTTCATGATTTCACCGGGGTCGTAGTATCCAAGCCGTGTTTTTATGGACAGCTTCATTTTGAGTCTTGGCAAGATCTTTTCTAAGCAATCGACGATCCTCTCGGGATAGGGAAGGATTCCGGATCCCCGTTTCTTTCTGGCGACCATGGGAACCGGACAACCCAGATTCCAGTTGATATGGGTGTATCCGAGATCGTGCATGCGATCGGCGAGAACAATAAAATCATCGGCGTCGGTATTCAGGAGCTGAGGGACAATCGGCAGACCTGAATTGTTTTCCGGCAGGATGTCGGCAAGACGTTTCTCGTGGGCTGTGCAATACCGCTGCGGGTTGATAAAAGGGGCGACGGCGGCGTTAAACCCTTTGAAATGACAATTGAAAATATCCCGAAAGAGGGCATCGGTCACTCCTTTGATGGGAGCCAGATAGAAAAAAGGTTGCAAGGCACCGGCATCATAAGGGATGGGATCTATGCCGGTTTCTCCCTTGCTGCAAGTGGGGGTATTCAGGTCCTTCATGATATGTTATTATCTTAGTAAATTTGCGTGGACAGGGAAAATCAAAATATAAACAAAACAGAAGAAAAAAGATAGAGTGAGCAGTAAGCGGTTCATAGCCTTTAAGGAGAGACTGCAGACTAATCCGGTAGCCCTTGTGGCAGCTCTTTCCAACCTTAACATCGCCTGCAGCGGCCTGTATGTGACGGGAGGAACGGTGCGTGACTGGTTAATGGATAGACCTTGCGTCGATCTTGATCTGGTTGTCGAATCGGAGGCCGCGGCCTGTTGCCGAATGCTGCAGAAGGAACTCGGTGGCGGGGCAGTGGTTCCCTTGGGTGAACCGGAAAACGATACTGTTCGTCTGGTCTGGCAGGGATTGACAATCGATATCAGTGGTTATCGACGTGGAGCCGTCTCAATAGAAGAGGATCTCAACCATCGGGATTTCACCATCAATGCTATGGCGGTGTCTCTCTCGGATCTACTGAGTGAAACCGATGAGCCGAAACTATTCGATCCTACAGGCGGACGAGACGATCTGCAAAACAGGATTCTGCGAACCTGCGACCGTGCCTTTACAGACGATCCGCTGAGGATGCTGCGCGGCTTTCGTTTTTGCGCAACGCTTAGGTTTTCTTTTCATTCTTCAGTCTTAGATGAGATTAAGAGCTGTGCCCACCTCATTGTACGGCCTGCGGCTGAACGTGTCAGCCATGAGCTGGATCTGATTATGGACTCAGAGCTTGCAGGAAAGGCCTTTGCCGCCATGGCTAAGACCGGAATCCTCTGGCATATCATACCCGAGCTGAAAGCAGGCTCCGGTCTGGTCCAGCCCGGCTTCCACCATTTGGATGTGTTTTCGCACAGCATTGAAGCCCTTGCCTGTATGGAGAAAATCCTTCGGCGGCCTGGAGACTATTATGCTGGTTGGGCCTCGGTTTTTTTACCTTATATAGAAGAAGAAAAGATTCGGCTCAAATGGGCCTCTCTGCTCCACGACCTGGGAAAACCGGCGACAAAAGAAGTCCATCCGGATGAGCAGGGCCGGGTGACTTTTTATAACCATGATCGAGTTGGGCGGGAGATCTTTTTTGACGTTGCAAAGAGGCTGCGTTGGAGTAAAAAGGCCAGGGAAGTTGTGGGCAGGCTGATTGAACTTCATATGTACCCGTTTCATCTTTGCAATGCCTCTCGAACCTCGGAACTCAGCAAAAAAGCGTGCCTTCGCATCTGGAAAAAGGCGGGACGGGAGTTACCCGGCATTTTTCTCTTGGCCATGGCGGACAGCCTTGCCTGTCGAGGGGAAATGAAGCCTGAGTCAATGGAGAAGGAGTTGGAATTCCTCTTTCAGAAATTGCAGACCATAATTGCGCATTCTATACAACCGGTGTTCGCCGGATCGAAACTGGTGACCGGTCGCGATCTGATCGAGGTGTTTCATTTGACGCCAGGGCCTGTTTTTTCACGGGTTCTTGAGGCGTTGGAGACAGCAAGAGTCGAGGGGATGGTGCATGATCGACAGGAAGCGCTTGACTGGCTGACGAAATATTTGCAGAATAGGGAGACGATTGAGAATGAGTTTTAACCGGGTTCGGCCTCTTGGGTTTTGCTTGTCAAAGAAGAACAAATGGACTAAAACGTGCGGAAAGTAAAAGATTATTATTATAACAAAGCAAAAAAGGAGAAATATCCAGCCCGTTCGGTCTACAAACTGGAAGAGGTCCAAAAGAAGTACCATTTCCTGCGTCCGGGCGATAGCGTTCTCGATCTGGGGTGTCATCCCGGCAGCTGGTCGCTATATGCATCGGAGATTGTCGGCGCAAAGGGGATTGTGGTTGGGGTGGATCTCCAGGAGACCGTCGCTTCTCCCAGGCAGGGCGGTTCCGAGATTCATTGGCTCCAGCAGGATATCATGGCACCTGGCCTTATTGAACAGGTTCGGAAGTTCCGGCCGGCCTTCAAAATTATACTTTCGGATCTGGCTCCGAAGACCACAGGAAATCGCTGGGCGGATCATCAGCAATCATTGCGCCTGGTCCGCTGGACTCTGGTGCTTGCCTGCACCTTACTCCATGAACATGGTCACTCTATCTGTAAAGTTTTTCAGGGGGAGGATTTTCCTGAATTTGTCCAGGAGGTCAAGGCGGTCTTTGAAACGGTCAAAATAGTGAAGCCCAAGAGTTCCCGCTCCGAGAGCAGGGAGGTCTTTGTATTGGGAATGAATTATAAAAAAATAACAGGTAAATAATATGTCAGGACATTCGAAGTGGTCGACTATCAAAAGAAAAAAAGGGGCGATTGATGCCAAAAGAGGGAAGATTTTTACCCGGTTGATCAAGGAGATTACCGTGGCTGCAAGAGCCGGCGGCGGCGACCCTGACGGCAATCCGCGTCTGCGTTCGGCCATCCTCTCTGCCAAGACTGAGAACATGCCAAAGGAAAACATCGCCCGGGCCATCAAAAAAGGCACGGGTGAGATAGCAGGCGAGGTCTATGAAGAGATCCTCTATGAGGGCTACGGTCCGGCTGGTGTGGCAGTTTTGGTGGAATGCATGACGGATAATCGAAACCGTACGGTGGCTGATATTCGCCATTATTTTGCCAAGAGCAATGGTAATCTGGGTGAGTCAGGCTGTGTGGCCTGGATGTTTGACAAGAAAGGGACAATTCTCATCGACAAGAACACCATATCAGAAGATGATTTGATGGAATTGGTTTTGGAGGCCGGGGCTGAGGATGTGGTGGAAGAAGAGAATGAGTTTCAGGTAATTACGACGCCGGAAGGTTTTGATGAGGTCCGGGAAGCCTTGGAAAAAGCGAATGTTAAAACCATGGAGGCATCGGTTGCCATGATTCCGAAAACCACCGTCGAGGTAACCGAAGAAAAGCCCGCCAAGGCCCTTTTAAAGCTGTTGGAGAGCCTGGAGGACCACGATGATGTCCAGAATGTACATGCGAATTTCGATATCGACGATGAATTGATGGAAAAACTTTCCTAACCCGGATTCCTCATGAACACTGTGTCAATTTATCGGCCTTTAAGAAAGAATAAAATAATTCGAAGAAACAACTGTGCCTGCAAATATACACAGAGTTCACCAACGGTCAGTCCAGGCAGCGCCATCTTCTTCAGTTTTTTGGCAATGCACATAGCCAACTATAGTTCATTGCAAAAAACTTCGAACCTGACGCCGCCTGAACCGATGAGAAATCCGGCCTGATGGAGCGAATTCTGGGCATCGATCCCGGTTCCAGGCTGACTGGGTATGGTGTGATTGAGGCCATGCAGGGACGGCTGCGGTTCGTCTCCTGCGGCGTGATCAAAACGACGCCGCGAGCCTCATTAGCCCATAGGCTCAATGAAATTTTTGATGGGATAAATGAAGTCATCCAGTTGCATGGGCCTGAGGTCGCAGCGGTTGAAGATGTCTTTCTTTCCACCAATCCCCGCTCGGCCTTGAAACTCGGCCAAGCCAGAGGTGCAGCCGTTGTAGCCGCCATGCAAAACGGTCTTCGGGTCAAAGACTACGGGGCCAAGATGATCAAACAGGCGGTGGCCGGGTATGGGCAGGCTGAAAAAGCTCAGGTGCAGCATATGGTACGGGTTCTGTTGGGTTTGTCCGCTGCCCCCAGTGCCGACGCAGCAGATGCCCTGGCGGTGGCCATCTGCCATGCCAATTCTTTGCAGATGAGATTGTAATGATTGCAACGCTTTCAGGCAAGGTCCTGATTAAAGGGACTGACAGGGTAGTGATCGATGTGGCCGGGGTCGGTTACGAAGTCTTTCTCACCAGTGACGGGATCTCACGGCTTCCTGAGAAAAACCAAGAGACCTTTCTTTATATCCACACCCATGTCCGGGAAGATGCCCTGCTTCTCTATGGTTTTCTGGAAGAGGAAGAAAAAGAGATGTTTCTGCTCTTAAAAACAGTCTCCGGTGTCGGTCCTAAGCTTGCCCTGGCAATCCTGTCCGGGATACGGGTTGGCGAGCTGTGCTCCGCCATCCAGAGCGGGGATACAAAAAGGCTTGTTGGGCTGCCGGGTGTGGGGAAAAGGACCGCCGAACGTCTTTGCGTAGATTTGAAGGAAAAGGTCGGACATTTGGCAATGAAGGCGGGTGCTGACATTCCGGCCTTCGGCCCCGGAACTATTAAGGTCGGATCCATCGTCTCTGACGCGCTGTCGGTTCTTGTCAATCTCGGCTATCATGAACCGATGGCCAGGCAGGCTTTGATCAAGGTGAAACGGCGTGTGGGAGATGAGGGGTTTGATTCCTTGAGCCTGGAGGACATGATTAAAGAAGGATTGCGGACACTGGCATGAACATTGAAGAGGAAATCTCAGGAGAGAAGCGCCTGGTAAATCCGGAACCTGTAGCCCGGGACAGGGCCAATGACAATGCGCTACGGCCCAAAATGCTTGCCGAATATATCGGCCAGGAACAGGTGCGCAAAAGCCTTGAGATCTTTATCAAGGCGGCCCGCGGCCGCGGTGAACCTCTGGATCACATTCTCTTTCATGGTTTCCCTGGGCTCGGGAAAACCACCCTGTCCTATATCATTGCCAACGAAATGGGAGCCGGTATTAAAGTCACATCCGGGCCAGTCATCGAACGTCAGGGAGATCTCGCCGCCATTCTTACAGGGCTGCAAGAGGGGGATGTTCTTTTTATAGATGAGATTCATCGTTTAAACCATGTGGTTGAAGAAATCCTTTATCCGGCGATGGAGGATTTCCAACTCGATCTGATCATCGGCCAGGGGCCCGGAGCCCGTTCGGTCAAAATGGACCTGCCGCATTTTACCTTGGTCGGAGCAACCACTCGCACGGGACTACTTACCCCGCCGCTTCGAGACCGATTCGGCGTTGTCCTGCGTCTTGAATTTTATACACCAGAAGAATTGGTGACCATTGTTCAACGCTCTGCCGCGATTCTTAAAATGGCCATTGACGAGTCGGGAGCTCTGGAACTGGGAAGACGTTCGAGGGGAACTCCCCGCATCGCCAACCGGCTGCTGCGCCGGGTTCGGGATTTTGCACAGGTTGGCAATCATGCGGTTGTGGATCGTAAGGTAGCCGATGCCGCACTCGGCATGCTCGGTGTTGATCAGTTCGGTCTGGACGAAATGGACAGGCGGATAATGCTGACCATTATCGACAAGTTCCAGGGCGGCCCCATCGGGCTTGAGACCTTGGCTACGGTGGTCTGTGAGGAGAAGAATACCCTGGAAGATGTCTACGAACCCTTTCTGATACAATCGGGTTTTTTGAACCGGACGCCGCGCGGGAGAGTGGCTACGGTGCTTGCCTATGAGCATTTTGACCGCAAAATCAATCTGAAGTCGCAAAGACAACCATCGCTGTTCGAGGATTGAGATACTCTCGAGAAAGCGGCAACCGGAGGAGTGAGAAACATGAAGAAGCGGAAGACCGATCAAGATTTCATGGCAATGAAAAAAAACGGTGAGAAGATTACCGTTTTGACTGCTTATGATGCCTCCATGGCCGGGCTTATGGAGGCCTGCGGTGTTGATATGATTCTAGTGGGAGATTCGCTTGGAAATGTTGTTCTCGGCTATAATTCGACAGTGCCGGTGACCATGGAACAGATGCTGCATCATGCCTCTGCTGTAAGACGCGGGGCTCCGGAGGCCTTTGTGATCGGAGACATGCCGTTTGGGTCGTACCAGAGCGGCTCGCGGGATGCCATTATAAACGGTGGACGCTTTTTGAAAGAGGCTGGTTGCGACGCAGTTAAGCTCGAAGGAGGGCTTGCCGTCTGTGATACCGTCCGGGAAATGGTTGCCGCCGGGATCTCTGTTATGGGACACATCGGCTTAACCCCGCAGACTGCAAACCAGCTTGGCGGTTACAAGGTTCAAGGCAAGGATGCTGAATCGGCGAGAAGGCTCATTGCAGAGGCAAGGGGGCTTGCTGCGGCAGGTGCTTTTTCCCTGGTTATGGAATGTGTCCCGTCCCAGCTGGCCGACATCATAACCGAATCCATCAATATTCCCACCATAGGTATCGGGGCGGGGGCCGGTTGCGACGGGCAAGTTTTAGTCGTTAATGATCTACTGGGAATGTTTGAGAAATTCATTCCAAGTTTTGTCAAGACCTATACCAGCCTGGCACCGATTATCAAGGAAAGCATCACCCAGTACAACCGTGAGGTCCGGGATGGAAGCTTTCCGGGGCCGGAACATAGTTTTTCCACCCAGGTCGATCTGCGGGCAATTCTCAAAGAATAATCGCCAATGCAACCCCTGGCGCTTCCCTGCGAGCGCAGAGTCGTTTAACCTACATTTCTCATCAGTTCAGGCTGCAGCGCCTCGGTTAGAAGCGCTGCAGCCTATCCTATTCCCGCTGTAATATTTTTTTAAATCCCTCTTTCCTCCACGTTTACATCCTCCGTGATTCTTTTTAATCGTTTTTTAAAATAGAATTCTAAAATATTATATTAAAACAATATGATATCTGTTTTTTGCCGCATTTCTACTCCTTCGGGCAGAGTTTATTAGTAAATCACAATTCTATATGTTGTGCCCCTGTCGATTTCACATAACAATATGTGGTGCCCTGAAGAAAAGAGAATTTTTTGTTTATTTCCTAATGCTTACAAGCGTTTTTTCTTGACATCCTCCATCCTCTGTTATAAATGGGAAGATATGGGTGAAAGTGGGGCGTAATGGAACAAAGTGGGGCACTGTGGTCGACAGAACATTCCGAGGCACATACGATCATACGATCGATGAAAAGGGGCGGTTGAGTTTCCCTAGCAAATTCAGGGAAACACTGCGGCTGTATGAGTCCGAGACCCTTGTTGTTCTGCCGTGGTGGGGAGAGCATCTGCGGGTTTATCCTTTTTCGGAATGGGAGAATTTTCAGGAAAAATTGACGGCCGACTCTGAAGATGCCCCGAAAAACAGGGTGAACATCATCAGATATATCATGTCTCATAGTAATGATTGTTCCTTGGACAAACAAGGGCGTATTTTGATTCCACCCCATACAAGATCCCAGGTTCATTTGAATAAGGACATCGTTCTTTTAGGTGTTAAGGATCGCGTTGAGATTTGGGACAGGGCCAGATGGACTGACGTCTGTAATTCGGATGTTCTGAATGCCGAAGTCGTGCAAGAGAGTTTGGAGAAATTGAAAATCTTTTGATGGACGAGGGAAATGCACAGAGAGTCTTGCATCGTCCCGTTCTGCTTGAAGAGACGCTGGAGCTGCTTCGTCCCAGGCCTGGGGGAGTTTACGTTGACGGGACGTTGGGGCTTGGAGGCCACAGCCGCCGGATCCTGGAGGAAACGGCACCGGACGGAAAGGTCATTGCCTTTGAGTGGGACGAACGGGCAATTGCCTTAAGTGAGGAAAACTTAAAAGAGTTTGCCGGAAGACTGACGATAATCAGGAAAAATTTCGCAGAAATATCAGAAGGTTTGAACGAGATTGGGATTAAGGAGGTCGAAGGTATCCTGATCGATATCGGTCTGTCATCCTTGCAGTTGGATCAGGGAGAAAGGGGGTTCAGCTTTCAGCATGATGAGCCGTTGGATATGCGGATGGACCAGAGACGTGATGTCACCGCGGCATCACTTCTTGCTTCGTCCACTGAAGAGGAACTTGCTGATATCTTCTACTATTTTGGAGAGGAACGGCAGGCAAGGCCCATTGCTGCCCGTATTGTGAGAGCAAGAGTGGATGGGGAGATCCTTACCTCGAAACAACTGGCCGTCCTTGTGGCCCAAGCGGTTCCCAGGCGTTTTCATCCAAAGAGGATTCATGTGGCGACCAAGGTTTTCCAGGCGTTGAGAATTGCAGTCAACACAGAGTTGGAAAACCTTTCCAAAGTCCTCGATGATGCCGTTCCTTTCCTGAAGGCAGGAGGCAGGTTTTGTGTAATCTCTTTTCATTCTCTGGAAGACCGGATTGTAAAGAGAAAATTTCGGGAGAATGGGTTGCTTCAGGTCATAACCGCCAAACCGGTCCGGCCCAAAGCAAATGAGATTGTCATAAATCCCCGCTCCCGGAGTGCCAGGTTGCGGGTTGCTGAGAAGCGAGAAGAACAATGATGAGGAGAGAGGTATGAACTTCCATAATCCGACCCAATTCTATTCCCGGCCCATGATAAACAATCGATTTCGCAATAAGTTGCGAAGACAGAGAGTGTTTACCTGGTCGGCTGATAAGGTCCTGTTTGTTGCCGTAGGCAAAATATTTTTTATTCTGCTTCCGGTTGCCCTGGCATTGAATCTTCTGTTTTCTGTCTGGGCGGGGCATCTTGCAGCATCCGTGGCAAAAATTGACAATGTCCACGTGGTGCTTATGGATAAACAGATAAAATTGAGAGCACAGAGAGCGCAATTATATTCTCCTGAACAGGTGCAGCTGTTGGCTGCTGAAAGGTTTTCACTCCATGTTCCGGGAAAAGAGCAAATCAAGTTTTTCTAATCAAGGGCTGCCATGGCCGGAAGATCCCGTCTGCGAACACAGAGGAGTAAAAGGCGTAGACTGGTTCTGGTCATTCTCATACTACTTCTTTTAGTTTCAGTCTCTTGGTTCTTTGTGAACGGAAATCTGGGATTGGTTTCCGTTCATACGCTTTTTCAGTCTGGCCCGGAGATCTCGGCGGTCAATGCGTTGAATCGGGGGGTGATCTATGATCGAAACCTCAGAGAACTCGCAGTATCGCAGGATAAGGTTTCCGTGTATGCGACCGTTCGTGAGCTGGACTCCTTGCAGGAGACGGCAATGCGGCTAGCACCGGTGGTTCATCAGAGTGAAAAGAGCCTCCTGGAAAAATTAAGAGGCAGTTCCTTACAGGTCTGGCTGGCCGAAAACATAAGTCAAAAGGAAGAAGAAGCGGTTCGCAGACTTGGACTGAAAGGAGTATTTATCCACCAGGAAAAGGTCCGATATTATCCCCAGAAGGAGGAAGCAGCGCATTTTCTCGGATATACGGAGAATCAGATGGGCCTGGCCGGGGTGGAGTATACCTATAACCGATGGCTCAATCAATATGGTAGTATTCCCGCCGGCGGCCAAAACACAGGCGATGCGGGACCGAAAAGGGCAAAAGGCGGGGGCAGTCATGATCTGATTCTCACCATTGATCTGAAGATCCAGAATATCCTTTATAAGTATGTGACCGATGTCGGTGAAGCTCATAAAGGAATACGTTTGGGGGCAATGGTAATGGAAGCCAAATCGGGAAATGTCATTGGTTGTGTGAATTATCCTTCCTACGATCCGAATCGTTTTCGAGAATATAAAAAATCAATCCTCAATAATATCTTTGTCGAGCCGGCTCCAATTCCCCAGGACGTCAGGTCGTTTCTGGCTGAGACTGCACTCCTTGAATCTTCCGATGAAAAAGAAGGTAAAATTTTACCTTGGAGTATAGCTGCCGGAACAGTGGATCTCGGTTCTGAATTGCGTCTTTGGGAAAGATTGGGGTTGAATGAACAACCGCATCTTGATTTCGCAGCTGAAAGCGATACAGTACCCCAATTGAAGCTGCTGCAGAGCGATGAGGATCCTGTTTCCAAGACCGGCAGTGTCCCGAAGATTGGAACTCCGATCCAGTTGTTGACAGCGATGACCCGCATCCTGAACGGAGGGACACGAGTTATTCCCCACGTTGTTGATCAGAAAAGAAATCCGGGTATTGTCCACACGAAACCGGAAAAGCAAGAAACGGTTATTCCCAGTGATGTTGCCGTTGAGGCATGGCATCTTTTCCAAGCGATGTCTCTACCGGGACCTCTTGATTCGGAGACCATGGAAGGAGACGGCCTGGCTTACGAACAAAAAGGAGATGTTAGAAATTATCTCAGGAACAAGATCATGTTGTCCATGATTCCGGCGAGCGGGTCAGAACTCATCCTGTTCGTTGTTGCAGACCTGCCGGGTTTTGATCCGGGAGGATCTGGAAAGACCGGGAATGTGGATCTCTTGGATCCGGGTTTGAAAATGATTGTACCGGTGGTCACCCTGCAAAAGGTCTTGACCAATCTCTCCGATATGATGACCGCGGAGAAAAAAGAAAAATTGAACTACCAGTCGGCACAATCCACCCAAACTGATGAGGCAGACTCGCAAAAACCGGCCCAGATTCAGACTCAGATCCTGGGGCCTGATTCCATGCCGGATCTCATGGGCTTGAGTCTGAGAAAGAGTCTGCGTCTTTTAAAGGGCGCCAGGATGGAAATTCGGATTCATGGAACAGGCAGGGTGATTGCCCAGGATCCTCCAAAAGGGACCAGATTGGAGGATGTGAAGGTCTGCACCTTGTCTCTGCGGCCAATGGTCGATAAGAGCCGTCCGGGAAAAGAGTTGAGGGACATGCTTAACAACCAAGAAGGCGAAAAGAGTGATGGCAACGGGAAAGAATAAGTCGAAAGGTCCGGATAGTACGGGCCGACCTCAGACTGTCTGTCTTTCGGAATTACTTGAAGGGGTAAGCTATTCGACCGCCAACGCCGTGGACCTCGATAAGGTATTTATCTCTACCGTGACCGCCGATTCGAGGCAGGCCGGGAAAAACTGTCTTTTTATAGCACTCCCGGGCCTTAAGACCGATGGCCATCTGTTTCTTGCCGAGGCAGAGGCCAAAGGTTGTGCCGCCCTTGTGGCCGAAGAGGGCAGGTTGTCTGAGGCGGCTTTGGCCGGTGAGACAGGTGCCTGCCTTATTTCTGTAAGCGACACCAGGCGTGCCTATGCGGCGATTGCCGAAAATTTTTATCGCCATCCAGCCCAAGATATGATCTTTGTCGGCATCACCGGGACCAATGGAAAAACCACTGTTTCCTACCTTCTTGAACATGTCCTGATACATTTTGGACTTCCCGTCGGTGTGATCGGCACGGTGAATTACCGTTATTCCACCCCATTGGGACAAAAAGAGTTTCCCGCTCCCTATACCACCCCGGAACCGTTTATTCTTCAGGGTCTTTTGCGTACCATGGCCGATGCCGGAGTGCGCTATGTTCTGATGGAGGCCTCTTCTCATGCCCTGCTCCTTGATCGCTTGGGCGATATCCGTTTCGATACGGCTGCGTTTACCAACCTCTCCCACGATCATCTGGATTACCATGGCAGGATGGAAGACTATTTTGCCGCAAAAACAAGATTGTTCACTGATTATTTGAAAGAAAATGGAACCACGGTTATAACCTGCAGCGCATCCGGGCCTGAACAAAATTGGCAGGTTCTATTAAAAAGACTCTGCCTGGACAGGGGGATAAAGACCTTGCCGGTCGGCACGGGAGAGGATGCCGGAATACGGCTTATTCATGCCGACAGCAGGCGTGACGGCACGACAATCATGTTGGAAACGACGGCTGGAAATGTTGCCATCAATACGCCTATGGTCGGGAAATTCAACGTGGAAAATATTATTACCACCATGGGGATCTGTCAGGCCTTGGGACTGGATTTAGTAAAGGCAGCCGAATTTCTGGCATCCACCCGGGGTGCACCAGGCCGCTTGCAGCGTGTGGAGGCTGGACGGGATCTTTCGCGTCCGGTTGTTTTTGTTGATTACGCCCATACCCCGGATGCCCTTCGTAAGGTTTTGGCGACACTTAAGGTTTTGCCACACAGAAACCTTTTCTGTGTCTTCGGCTGCGGAGGTGACCGGGACGCTGCCAAGAGGCCGCTTATGGGCGCCATTGCTGCGCAGGCGTGCGATGTGGTGATTATAACCGACGACAATCCTCGCAGCGAAGCTTCTTCCGATATCATTGCCCAGATCCTTCCGGGAGTGCAGGGGGCTGGACTTGTTGAACGAGAGATGTCCTGGCTGCGCAGTCGTGAAAGCAGTGAGAAGGGGTTTTTGACTATCCCCGTGCGCGAAGAAGCCATCGCCGCCATGGTGAAAACGGCAGGTGCAGAGGATATCGTTCTCATTGCCGGTAAAGGACATGAGAAATATCAGATTACTTCTGCCGGGAAAAGATTTTTCGATGATGTCCTGGAAGCTCAGAATGCTCTTATATCCTGGAATTGCACAAGCATCGGCAAGGCCATAGGCGGGAAGTTTGCCGGGAGTCTTACCGGCCCATCTTTTCGTTCGGTATGTACAGACAGTCGAACCGTCGGCGCTGAAGACATCTTTGTGGCCTTAAAAGGCGAAAATTTTGATGGACATGACTTTCTAACCGATGTAGTGGCTGCCGGCGCGGGATGTCTTATCGTTTCCAGCAAGGATGATTTCGATACGTTTACCGACACCGCCCGGTTTCTTGTGGAGGATACACAGGAGGCCCTGGGTGATCTGGCTGCCTATCGCCGCCGTTTGCTGGGGCGTATCAATCGGCCTTTGATCGTTGGACTTACCGGCAGCTGCGGCAAGACGACGGTCAAGGATATGACCGCCGCCATCTTTGAGCGCCATTGGCCCCAAGGTCCCGACACCCCGGCCCGGAGGATTCTGAAGACCATGGGCAATTTTAACAACCTGATCGGTCTGCCCCTGTCTCTTCTGCCTTTGGAAGTGAAGCATGAAGCAGCTATTCTGGAGATGGGGATGAACAGTCCCGGGGAAATTGCAAAGCTTGCCCGTATTGCCCAGCCGGACATCAGCTGTATTGTCAGTGTCTATCCTGCCCATTTGGAAGGGCTCCATACACTAGAAGGCGTCGCCGCCGCCAAAGAAGAGCTCTTTGCCGAAACGGGTGAGGGCGGCATCCTTATCATTAATCTCGATGATGACTATATCCGTGCCATGGCCCCTCGATACAGGCAGAAAAAAATAACCTTTACCGCCACCCAAAAAGGCCGGGCCATGAATCCCGACCTTTGGGCTTCGGATATCAAAACCTCTTCTTCCGGCACTGTTTTTTATACGCTTCATGCCGGAGATGAGAAAATCCAAGTGGAACTGCACGTCCCCGGGATGCACAATGTGGGCAACAGTCTTGCCGCCGCTGCCATGGCTGTTGCAGCCGGATGTCCTCTTTCAGTAATTGCAGCTGGACTTGGCGATTTTAGTCCGGGAGACAAACGGATGGTGATCGTCCAATCGCCTGCAGGCGTCATGCTCATAGACGACACGTACAATGCCAATCCCGGATCGATGACCGCGGGACTGAAAACCCTTGCCCAACTGGCTGCGGGGACGACCATGGCGATCTTAGGCGATATGTTGGAGCTGGGCGAAGCAAGTGTCTCGTCTCATCGGGATATAGGAAGAATAGCCGCAGAACAAGGACTATCTTTTCTGGCAGTGTTTGGCCAGTTCGCCGTTGCAATACGTGATGGTGCTTTGTCCGCCGGTATGAATCCGGACAGGGTTCGGGCGTTTGAAAAAAAAGAAGATATCGCCTCCTGGGTTTTTGAGTTACTGGAGCTTAAGGCATTGAAAAAAGGGGACTGGATACTGATCAAGGCCTCCCGTGGAATGCGTTTTGAGACAATTGTTACTCAACTTACGGTTTGTTCTTGAGAAACTTTCAGAGAAGCTGTATAACCCTGAAATTTTATAAATTTTAACGTATGCTGTATCATTTCCTCTACCCACTTCATTCGGTTTTTATCGGATTCAACGTCTTCCGGTATATAACCTTTCGCTGTATCGGCGGGGCGGTAACTGCCTTTCTGGTGATGCTGGTCTGCGGCCCCATGTTCATCCGGGCCATGCAGCGATTCCAGATCGGGCAGGTTATCCGGGATGATGGACCCCAGAGTCATTTTTCCAAAAAGGGAGTTCCGACCATGGGGGGGCTGTTGATTATATGCTCTGTCGTGGTCTCCACCGTTATCTGGGCTCGTCTTGATAATGCCTTGGTGTGGCTGGCCGTGTTCATTACCGTTTTTTACGGGATGGTGGGTGCTTATGACGACTTTCGCAAGGTCAAGAAGCAGAACAGCAAGGGCTTGAGTGCCCGTGGTAAACTTGTTTGTCAGATAGCCGGAGCAGCGGTGGTCGGTTTTTACCTGTTTTTCCATCCGGGGTTCAACGGCCATCTAAGCATCCCGTTCTTTAAGCACTTGAATCCGGACCTGGGATGGTTCTATATCGTCTTCGCCGTTCTCATCATCATTGGTGCCTCCAATGCCGTCAACCTTACCGACGGCCTGGACGGTCTGGCGGCCGGTCCCACGGTGATCACAGCTGCAGTTTATCTGGTTTTTTCCTACATTGCCGGCAACGTCATCGTCTCCGATTACCTCCAGATATCCTATATTGCCGGCAGCGGCGAATTGGCGATCTTTTGCGGTACCATAGTCGGTGCCTGCCTGGGTTTTTTGTGGTTCAATGCCTACCCTGCCCAGGTCTTTATGGGGGATGTCGGATCGCTTGCTTTGGGCGGTTCTCTGGGGGCGGTGGCAATCATGATTAAACAAGAGATACTTTTAGCCATTGTCGGCGGCATTTTTGTCATGGAAGCCCTGTCGGTAATTATGCAGGTCGGGTATTTCAAGATGACCAAAGGGAAACGAATTTTCCTGATGGCGCCTTTTCACCATCACTTTGAAAAAAGGGGCTGGCATGAGTCAAAGGTCGTGGTCAGGTTCTGGATTGTGTCGATTATCCTGGGGCTTTTTGCCTTGGCAACCTTAAAGTTACGCTGATGCTGATAAACGAGAGAATACACAGCGGCATGCATGTAGTGGTAATGGGACTCGGGGTTTCGGGCCGGGCAGCGGTAAACTACCTCCTTGCCTGTGGGGCCAAGGTCTCGGTTTCCGAATCTCGTGCCCTTTTGCAGATGAAGCAAGAAGAGCTTGATTTTTTAAACGATTCGAATGTGAGTCTGGAGTGCGGAGGGCACAGCGCTTCCCTTCTTTATCGCGCGGATATGATATTGGTTAGTCCGGGTGTGCCCTTCAACCTGCCGATCCTCAATCAGGCAAGGGAGAGGGGGGTTGCGGTTGTAGGCGAATTAGCCGTTGCAGGAACTGCGGTTGATACCCGGATCGTGGCTATAACCGGGACCAACGGCAAGACCACCGTAACCTCACTGATTGGAAAATTACTCGAAAGCGCAGGGAAAAAGGTGTTTGTCGGCGGTAATATAGGCACCCCGATTTTCGAGTATCTCCTGCAGCCGGATCCTGTTGATGTGGTTGTTCTCGAGGTGTCGAGCTTCCAATTGGAATCCTGCGGCGGTTTTCGTCCCGATGTGGCACTGTTGTTGAACGTGACTCCCGATCATCTTGACCGGCATTGGGATATGGAAGGTTATGCCGTTGCCAAAAAGCGAATATTTATCAATCAGCGGCGAAACGATATTGCCATCTTGAACGGCGACGATCCGTTCTGCAGGCGGATAGCAGCCGGTTTAACCGGTATAAAACAGCTTTTATTCGGGCACGGGGCCGATTGTCGGGCCAGGATCAGTCCAGATAGGGTGGTTGTCGGTCTGGACGGCACGGTAGAGACCTACAATCTTGGCAGCACAGCCATGTCGGGGAACACCGGGGCCTCAAACGTTGCCGCTGCCGTTCTGGCCGCAAGATCTCTTGGAGTACATGCCGGTGATATTCGAGCCGGATTGGAAAAATTCACCCCGGGGGCTCACCGGCTGACAAAGGTCAGCGAGCTGAACGGGGTCGGCTATTATGACGATTCAAAGGCCACGAACACGGGTGCTGTACTGAGTGCGCTGGATCACTTTGCCGGCAAGGTGATCCTGATCGCCGGCGGCAGGGACAAGGGCGATGATTATACCCTGTTGCGACCAAGTGTGGAAAAGAAGGTGAAGAGGTTGATCTTGATCGGGGAGGCGGCGGAAAAAATAGCCGAGAAACTTTCCGGAACAACCGCTATTATTTTTGCCGACTCGATGGAAGAGGCGGTAAAGACGGCGGCAGGCGAGGCTGTGGCGGGGGACACGGTTTTGCTTTCTCCAAGCTGTTCCAGTTTTGACATGTTTGCCAACTATGGTGAGAGGGGCAAGGCTTTTGTCACCGCAGTACTGAATTTACAGAAGGCGGAAGAAGGGCGGTGTCGATGAATCCCGAGCAACGACCCATACGGATGCTTTTGACCGGAGGCGGAACAGGCGGGCATCTTTTTCC
The DNA here is from genome assembly GCA_046704745.1 of Desulfocapsaceae bacterium. Lineage (GTDB taxonomy): Bacteria > Desulfobacterota > Desulfobulbia > Desulfobulbales > Desulfocapsaceae > CAWGGS01. Next base: position 25,126 of record JBJKRL010000008.1, read on the forward strand.
CGGCATTGCCGCTGCCGAGGCGCTTTGCGCCCGAAGACCCGGCAGCGAGGTGCTCTTTATCGGCACGCGCCGGAAAATTGATAGGGCAAGCCTTGACCGTTACGGATTTGCAACCAAATCCATCCACTGTCTGGGGTTGAAGGGGAAAAACCTGCTTTCCCTTGTGCAGGCAGTGGCGGTTCTGCCCTTGTCATTTGTGGAGGCGGCCGTTCATATCCTTAAGTTCCGACCCGATGTTGTTTTGGGGGTTGGGGGTTATGTAACCGGTCCGGTGGTGGCCGTAGCCAAGCTGCTCGGCATTCCCTCGGCAATCCACGAGCAGAACTCGGTGCCGGGACTGGCCAACCGGAAACTCGGCAGGCTTGTGGACAGAATCTGTCTTTCCCTCCCGGGCAGCGAGAAGTTTTTTCCGGCTGCCAAGGCAGTGCTTACCGGCAATCCGGTACGTAGGGAAATACTGGAATTGGCCAGGCGTCCACAGCCGGAAGATACACAAAAGGTGATGACGGTTATGGTGCTTGGCGGCAGTCAGGGGGCTCACAGGGTGAATGAACTGGCATCGGAGGCGCTAATCCGGCAGAAGAAGACCACTCAACAGGACTTGAGAATAATCCATCAAACCGGGTTTGCCGATGAAGAGGGAATAAAACAGACGTACAAAAAATCGGGGGTTGAAGCACATGTAGCCGCGTTTTTCACTGATATGGCGGCAATGTATGAACAGGCTGATGTTCTTATCTCGCGTGCCGGGGCGACAACGCTTGCGGAACTTGCTGTTTTGGGAAAACCGGCCATACTGATTCCCTACCCCTATGCCGCTGACAACCACCAGGAAATAAACGGAATGTATTACGTTCAGGGGGGTGGGGCTCTTCTGTTTGTAGAAAGGGACTTGACCTCGGATCTGTTGGCGGATACGGTTGAACAGGTTGTGGGGGATTTTAGTCGGCAGCAGGAAATGGCTGCTGCTATGAAAGGACTTGCCTTTCCACAGGCAGCCGAAGAGATTACCGATGTATGCTTGCAATTGGCAGCCCGAACACCAATCGCGGTGAACGGTTAGTAAAAGCATGAGACTGTACTTAAATGTATAAAAAGAATAAACATATCCATTTTGTCGGCGTGGGTGGTATCGGGATGAGCGGGATTGCTGAACTCCTTCTCAACCTGGGATATGGAGTTTCCGGCTCCGATTTGAATGCATCTTCCATTACCGCCAACCTTGAAAGGCTGGGGGGTAGAATTCACATCGGCCATAAGGCGGAGAATATCGCCGGGGCGGAAGTGGTAGTCACATCGTCTGCCATATCAGCGGAAAATCCTGAGGTTATAGCTGCCAGAGAGCAGAATGTCCCGGTAATCCAGAGGGCGGAGATGCTGGCAGAACTCATGCGTATGAAGAAATACGGCATTGCGGTAGCCGGAAGCCACGGCAAGACATCGACCACTTCCATGGTCAGCTGGATGCTTGCCGATGCCGGTTTGGATCCGACCATCGTGGTCGGCGGCAAAGTGGACAGTCTGGGCGGTAATGCCAAGCTCGGAATGGGCGAATTTCTGGTGGCCGAGGCCGACGAAAGCGACGGCTCTTTTTTAAAGCTTGCCCCCGTCTTGGAAATCGTAACCAATATTGACCTGGAACACCTCGATTTTTATCGTGACATCGATCAGATCAAATCGACCTTTTTGGAATTTATCGACAAGGTGCCGTTTTATGGCGCAGCAGTCCTCTGTTTGGATAATGAAAATATCGCCGATATCCTGCCCCGGATACGCAAGAGGATTATCACCTACGGTCTGACAAGCCAGGCGGATATCTATGCAGAGCAGATCCGATATGATCGAGGAGGGGCGGATTACGTCGTGAAAAGCGGTGACACTACAATCGGCGAAGTTCGGATTAATCGTCCCGGCAGACACAATGTGTATAACTCTCTGGCCGTGATCTGTATCGGCAGGGAGTTGGAGATACCTTTTTCCACAATCAAAAAATCCCTTGAAAGTTTTGCCGGGGTGCAGCGGCGTATGCAGCTTAAAGGTGAAGCCGCCGGTGTAACCGTACTCGATGATTACGGACACCATCCCACCGAGATCAAGGCCACACTGAGCGCGGTGAAACAGGCCTGGCCGGAAAAAAGGCTGGTTGTTCTGTTTCAGCCCCATCGCTACACCCGGACGAAAGGACTGTTTAAAGAATTTTTAACAGCCTTCCACCAGGCGGATTTCTTGATCATGACCGAGATTTATGCGGCAAGCGAGCAGCCCATTGCCGGAGTGACGGGCGAGGGGCTGCTTAAGGAGATCAAGCTCCATGGCCAGAGGCATACGCATTTTATCCCTGAAGTGAGTGGCATGGCAGCTGCTGTCCAACCGCTTTTGGAGGAAGGTGATCTGGTGTTAACCCTTGGGGCCGGAAACATCGTGGTCGTCGGTGAACAACTTCTTGAACTGCTTAACCGACATTGAGTGGCGGATAATAATGATCAAATGATGGAGAGACCTATGAAAGAGGCACTAGCCGGGTTTTCAGTCAACCCAGTTCTCTGGGATTGTCCGTTGAGCGACTATACGTCCTTTGCCATCGGGGGTCCTGCTCTGGCTCTGGTCACCGTGGAGGATTGCCGCGAACTCCAAGAGCTTATCGTTTTTTTGCAGGAAAATGATATAAAATGGCAGGTAATCGGCAAAGGTACCAACCTTCTTGTCTCGGATACGGGATTTGAAGGCGTGATTATTCAGTTGGGGAATGGTTTTAAAAAGATTGCCTTTGAAGACCGGCCTGATGGAATGATTACGGCACGGGTGGGAAGCGGTTGTTCCATGACCAGATTGTCTGTTTTCTGTATACAAAGGGGCTGTTCGGGATTTGAGTTTGCCTGCGGCATCCCCGGAACCATCGGCGGTGCAGTTATTATGAACGCCGGCGCCTGGGGCAACGAAATGGCAGATGTCCTGGCTGCCGTGGAGATTATAACCACGGAAGAGAAGAAACGTTTTCCCAGAAGCAAGATGCGCTTTGCCTACCGTCGCTGGCTTGATTTTATCGAAGGGGCTGGGCAGGTGGTGACCGAAGTGGAGATACGACTGAAAAAAGAAGATCCGGAGGTCATAAAAAAGCGGTGTGCAGATCTGTTTCGCATGCGCCGGCAACGACAGCCGAAAGGCTTTGCCAATGCCGGGTCTTTTTTTAAGAATCCAAAGGGAGAGAGTGCCGGCCGGCTTATTGAGAAAAGTGGTTGTAAGGGTATGCGGGTCGGTGGGGCCATGGTTTCACCGGTTCATGCCAATTTTCTCATTAATACCGGTTGCGCCACCGCGGCTGATGTTAAAGAACTCATGGACATTGTGCAAAAAAAAGTTCAGCAAGATAGTGGTATCCTTCTCGAACCGGAGGTGCATTTTCTGTGATGGGCTGGTAAATACTCGAGATACTTCGTTGGAGATCTTAAAAGGCGATACACCGTACGCTATGTACTGCCAAATCATTGTTGAAGATTTCATGTCTCGTCTATCGGGCTTTCTCGAAGCCTGGGCGTATCGCAGAGTCCATTCAGGCGATGATGATGACTTTTTACGAGATTGACTTCTATGAATTTCACTAAGAAATTACAGCAAAAGATCAGCAAGGATCCCCCATCATTTGGGAGAAAAAAAGGAAAGTTATTTTCCAGGTCGCCAACTTTTTCCAAGCAGAAGTATACTCCATTTAAACACGAACCTTCACCCCAGGCAGCGAAAGTAAAAAGGAGTTTAAAAAAAACGGTTTCGTTCATTTTTCCATTTGGCAGTTCGGATTCATTTGGAAAAACTCAGCGGAAAAGCAAATCTCGACTCGTTTTTTTCACGCTTTGTCTGGTAATATTCGGCATGGGTGCCTTTGTTTATGGTGATCGACTCTGGATCGAAGGGTTTTTCGCCAAGATAGAGTATTTTGAGGTCGGTGATAATGTGGTGATACGAGGGTGTCATGTGACGACTCCTGCCGATATACGCGAGCTGGCCGAGGTCAGGTATCATACCAATCTCTTCAGTGTCAATCCAGGGAGATTGGAGGCGATCCTCGATAAGCATCCCTGGGTGAGATCAGCCAGTATCCATCGGGATTGGCCCAATCGACTGGTGATCGATATCGTCGAGTATGTTCCTGAAGTACTGGCCGTATTAGGGAAACCAGGCCATCACCAGCTGTACTACATGAATGCGCAAGGTATTCCCTTTGTTGCGGTAAAACCGGGACAGGATCTCGACTATCCGGTGATAACGGGAATGGAGGATATTAAACCAGCCGATAAACGCCGGGAGGCCCTGCATGATGCCATGCAGTTCATCAGACTTGTGAAACGGAACAATCCCAATCTTCCGGCCCAGTCTGTATCGGAGATACACCTGGATGCAACGGATGGGATGGTTGTCTATCTTGTCGAATATCCTTTTCCGATATATTTCGGAATGGGTGATGTGGCAAAGAAATGCAGGCGGTTGGAAGATGTGTTGGGGGCTTTGTATAAGCAGCGAAAGGATGGTATGTTGATTTCGCAGGTTGAATATATAAAAATGAATTATTCAGAAAATAAGGTGCTCGTAGCACACAGTAGTTCGAGCTGAAAGGAATGGAAGAGAATAACGAATTGGCGCCTATTGAAGAGAGGGCCGAAAGGGAAAAAGAAACCGGGGAATTGATTGTCGGTCTCGACATCGGGACGACGAAGATCTGCTGCGTGGTGGGAGAGGCCTTCAGTGATGGGATCGAAATTATCGGGACAGGTATCGCACCTTCCGTCGGACTGAAGAAAGGCGTGGTCGTCAACATTGAAAGCACGGTCAATTCCGTCAAGCAGGCCATAAAGATTGCCGAAGACAAAGCCGGATGCAATCTCCATTATGTTCATGTGGGAATTGCAGGCAACCACATAAAGGGCTTCAATAGTCCCGGGATTCTGGCCATCAACGGTCGCGAAATAAAACAGTCCGACATCAACGAGGTCATTGTCGCTGCCAGGACGGTGAAGATATCGGAAAACCAGCAGATTATCCACGTAATGCCGCAGGAATACATGGTCGACGATCACACCGGGATCCAGAACCCCATCGGTATGACCGGGGTAAGGCTGGTCACCAATGTCCATATAGTCACTGCCGATAACGGTGCTGTGCACAATCTGGTAACCTGTTGTAATAAGGCGGGGCTCGAGGTGGCTGATATGGTCCTGGAATCCATTGCCTCGGCCAACTCTGTCCTGAGCCCTGACGAGATGGAGTTGGGAGTAGCCCTGCTCGATATCGGCGGCGGTACCACCGATCTCGCGGTCTTCTGCGACGGTACCATCCGTCATACCTTTGAACTGGGACTGGGCGGCCATAATCTGACCAACGATTTATCCGTGGGGCTGCGCACTCCGCTGCAGGAGGCCGAACGCCTGAAAGAGGACTACGGGAGCGCCATTGCCGCAGTGATCAAACCCAACCATGTGGTCGATGTGCCGACTGTGGGGGATCGCGAACCGCGCAAGATTACGCAGAAGGTCCTTGGAGATATCATCCAGGCGAGGATCGTCGAGATCCTGGAGATGGTAAATAAGGAACTTTTAGTTTCAGGCCTGAAAAACAGGATTAACGGTGGAATCGTCATCACTGGTGGGACAGCCCTTTTGGCCAACCTGGTGGAACTGGCTGAGCAGATTTTTGATCTACCGGTCAGGGTCGGGTATCCTTCCGGGATTACAGGGAAGATGGAAGAGGTCCATTCCCCGCGTTGCACTACGGCGGTGGGGTTGGTGCTGTACGGCAGAAGGAATCAGTTCGACAGAAGATTTCAGGATATGTCGGTCTTTGGAAAGGTTGGTAGGTGGCTGAAAAAAATCATGTGATTAGGATACTTTTTTGTTTATGTGTGGGTCGGCAGGTGCTATATTTTCATACAATTGACGGGCAGGAAATCATCTCGCCGATAGAGTCTCAAGCATTACTAGGGGGTCAGTATGCCGTTTAGAATGGCAGAATCGGAAAGCGTTGCAAAAGTCAAAGTCATTGGAGTAGGTGGGGGTGGCGGCAATGCCATCAACACCATGGTTGCCAACAGGCTCCAAGGTGTTGAGTTTATTGTGGCGAATACGGATAAACAGGCCCTGGAACAGTCGAAGGCCGATATCTGTCTACAGATCGGACCCAGCATTACCAAGGGGTTAGGCGCGGGGGCCGATCCCGACATCGGGGCTCAGGCCGCCCATGAATCCGTTGAAGACCTGAAAAAGCTTCTCAAAGGGAGCGACATGGTCTTCGTGACCGCCGGCCTGGGCGGCGGCACCGGAACGGGGGCTGCACCGGTGGTGGCCAGACTGAGCAAAGAGCTTGGGGCACTTACTGTTGCCGTGGTTACCAAGCCTTTCGGCTTTGAAGGGAAATACCGGATGCGCAATGCCGAGATCGGTTGGCATGAATTGCAAAAGTATGCCGATACCATCATCACCGTTCCCAATGATCGACTGCTTTCGCTGATGCAGAAAAACAGCCGTCTCTCCGACATGCTGTCCATGGCAGATAATGTCCTGTTGCAGGCGGTGAAAGGAATTACAGATCTAATCAATGTGCCGGGGCTTATCAATGCCGATTTTGCCGACTTGCGGACGGTCATGAAAGAGGTTGGACCGGCCATCATGGGCTCGGGAATGGCCGTGGGCGAGAACAGGGCGGCCGAGGCGGCACGGCGGGCCATTGACAATCAACTGCTGGAGGATATCGGTATTGACGGCGCCAAGGGCCTGTTGATCAATATCTCAGCAACTGAAGAGAGTTTCACCATGGCCGAGTTCATGGAGGCCTCCGCCTTGGTTCAAGGCAAGGTGGACGATGATGCCAAGGTGGTAATCGGCGCCCTGTATGACGAGTCCTTGGGAGATGAATTGCATGTGACAGTGATTGCAACAGGTGTCGGCGATGTTGCTACCAAGAACAAGACCATCGCCCAGGTCGACGATCTTCCCAAGCAGCAGAAAGAAGATGTGGAAATCGGTCAAGGGCTGACTCCGGCCCGGGTTAATCCAAAACCCAGAGTGACGCCGCTTCCAGGATCGAACTTTGATTCATTTGAAAATATCGGCTCCATCGATTCCATACGCAACGGCATGGAGCGAACCAGTTGGAGCGAGGAGCAGCTGGAGACCCCGACTTATTTGAGGAAAAAGGCCAATTAGCCACGATGTAGAGTAACTGGCAGGAGAGAAACATCAGAAGGCACAAGAGCACATCCGGAGGTCAGCGGTACAGCCGTCACAGTCTTCTTGCTCAGGAAAAAGGAACCTATCTGAAAAAGTGGACCGGAAGATTTCCGGTGGCACTGGTCTACCCGAATACCTATGAAGTCGGGATGTCCAGTCTCGGCTTTCAATTGGTCTATTCTCTCATCAACGAGCAGGAATCGTTAGTCTGCGAACGTTTTTTCCTCCCCGATTCCGGCGACCCTGTTCGCTCCGTCGAATCGGGGCGTCGTCTTTCTGATTTCCCCTTGGTTTTGTTTTCCATAAACTTTGAACATGATTTTCCCAACATCGTCCGTCTGCTCACAGCTTCTTCCCTGGCCCTCTTTGCTGCCGATCGGCACCGAATTGTAGCTCCCGGAGAGCCGCTTGTCATATGTGGCGGAGTTGCCGCCTTCATGAACCCCGAACCCATCGCTCCCTTTATGGATCTTTTCGTGGTTGGTGAGGCTGAGCCGATTCTTGTAGATCTGCTGGATATTTTAAAGAAAAATATTGATAAAGGCCGGCGGGAGTCCCTTTTACGTGCAATTGTCCAAACTTATTCCGGTTGCTATGCCCCATGCTTTTATACCCCGGAATATGACAATCAGGGCACCTTTCGCGGTTATAAAGCCGATCCCGGGGTGCCTCAACGGATAAAACGGATCTTTCTCTCACACAGTAACACCGCTGCCCATTCCCAATTGCTGACTCCGAGAACCGAATTTTCCGATCTCTATCTGACGGAACTCGGTCGGGGATGTTCCAGGGGGTGTCGTTTCTGTGCTGCAGGCTATATCTATCGTCCGCCGCGACTGTGGGACAGTGACGCGGTGATTAAAGGGCTGGCCCAGCGTCCAGACTCGATAAACCGTATCGGCCTTCTTGGCATGGAGATGGTGCATCGCGATTCCCTTTCAGATATCGCAGGCCATCTCCTCGGGAGTGGATGTTCCCTCTCATTTTCCTCGCTTCGGGCTGACAGGATTACTAAGCCGCTGCTTGAACTATTGGCGGCGAGCAAACTCAAGAGTGTGGCCATTGCCCCTGACGGAGGGTCCGACAGGCTGCGCCGTGTCATCAATAAAGGGCTTACTGAGGAGGACCTGCTTGGCGCGGCAAAGAGCCTGGTGGCTGCAGGACTTACCAAACTTAAACTCTATCTGATGATAGGGCTTCCCACGGAAACATATGCCGATCTGCAGGAAATGCTGGATTCCATAGACAGGATGAAGGCCGAGATACTGGATATCGGTCGCAGCCGGGGGCAGCTTTGCGAGATTACACTCTCGGTGAACAGCTTTACTCCGAAACCATGGACCCCCTTCCAGTTTCATCCTTTCGGCATCAGCGAGGGGCTGGAACCACAAGAGATGCGTTCTTCCAGGGATGCCTTGCAAGTCTTGAAGAAAAAAATTATCTTTCTGCGAAAAGGCCTGGGAGATCAAACCAACGTTCGTTTTCGGTGTGATAACCCCGATAAGGTCCTCTTTCAAGCTGTCTTGGCCCGCGGAGACAGAAGGCTGGCGCCGGTTCTCTTCCAGTTGTCTCAAGAAGGAATCACCTGGAAGCAGGCGATGAAGAAACAGGGGCTCAAACCTGAGAGCTATGCAATCTGCGGCCATGGCAAAGATACTGTTTTCCCCTGGTATATTATCGATCAGGGAATAGATCACGGCTTTCTCTGGCACGAATACCGGAAAGCCTTGCGGTCGGAAACAACCAAGGGCTGCATGGCAGGCTGCCGACTTTGTGGAGTATGTGATGACCCAAAAAAATGAGGGGCAACAAGGAGTGGATTCGGTCCCGCAACAGAAAATCGATTCCGGACTGCAACCCTTCAAACTTGTCAAATATTTCTCTTTTACCAGCCTTGGGGTCTTTCTGATCTTTACCCTGTTCCTGTCGTGGATGATCTCCAGGCATGCCCGGTCGGTCATACTTGAGCAGAGCATGGAGTACTCCCAATTGCTGGCGGAAAATCTCAATCAACAGGTCTTCCGGCAGTTCGTGGTTCCGGCGGTCGTCCGCTTCGGGCGCATCGCACTCTCCAACTCCGAACAGTTCGAGTACCTGGATGGGATCATCAGAAGGATTACCCAAGGGCTTAAAATCAAGTCAGTGACGATTTTCGATTCCAAGGTCAATATAATCTCGTACTCCACTGAAAAGGACCTGGTTGGCAAAAAGAATCTCGGCGGGAAGGCCTACCATGATGCGCTCAAAGGGAAGGTTAGCTCAACGCTTTCTTATAACAGTTCGGTTATCAGTTTGATGCCCGGTACCAACCCAATTGAATGTATATTGAAAACCTATATCCCGTTTCGCCAGGTGCTGCAAAACGGCGAGCCAGGTCCGGTGATCATGGGGGTCATTGAGATCGTCAAGGATCTGTCCAAGGATTATACTGCCATTGTTCGCCTGCAGAGCAGAATAATCCTGGTTTCTGCACTGATGATGGCCGTTCTATTTCTGGTACTCGGATTTATCGTGGCCAGGGGCAGCAAGATTATGGAGAAAAGGGCCATGGAACGCCTGCGGCTTGAAGAAAAGCTAAATCAGTCCGAGAGGCTTGCCCATCTCGGCTCCATGGTGGCTACTGTTTCCCATGAGATCAAAAGTCCTTTAGGGATTGTCAGGAGTACGGCAGAGATTTTAGAAAAAAGAATCACCAAGGTGGCGCCGGGAAATGAGCATCTGGCCAAAATCATTGTCGATGAGACCACGCGTCTCAACGGGATCGTTATGGAGTTTCTCGATTTCGCAAGGCCCCAGGAACTCAAAAAGAAACCAGTCAACATCAATGAGATAGTGGGCAAAGCACTGACATTCATTGAACCGAAGCTTACGGAACAGAGGATCGAATTAGAACGCATTTTGTGTGACGATCCGGGGCAGGTGGAGGTTGATGCCGAACTGATTTACAGAGCCCTGTTGAATATTCTGGTGAACGGTCTGCAGGCGATGAACACCAACGGGGTCCTTACCGTTCATACCAGGAGGGGCAATGGAGGGGGGGTGGAGATAGAGGTCTGCGATAACGGAATAGGGATGTCGGAACAGAAGATGGAGCAGATCTTCAAGCCCTTTTTCACCGATAAACATAAAGGGACCGGTCTGGGACTTGCGATCACCAAGAATATTATCGAAAATCACGACGGGCTCATAACGGTTACGAGCAAGGAAGATGAGGGCACAACCTTTACAATCACCCTCCCATGAGGAAAAAGCCGACTCGTTCTTTGTCGTGGACGGTCTTCGTTATTTGAACAACGGTCCGTATTCCTTTTCCGTACAACAGGGTAAGTGCATCGGACTCTCCGGACAATCCGGGGTCGGCAAGAGTCAACTGTTGAAGTCCATAGTCGATATCATCCCCCATACAGGAGAGGTATTTCTGGACGGTGTCGCATGCTCTCAGGTGGATGCACCCCAGTGGCGCCGGAAGGTGGCTCTGGTCCCGGCCGAATCCTTCTGGTGGTACGATACGGTCCAGGGCCATTTCC
>JBJKRL010000009.1:0-20312 GCA_046704745.1 Desulfocapsaceae bacterium
CGGATGGTATTAGAAAGGATCAATCCAGTAATCGGCTGTTTTACCGAGATAGATGTTAAATTAATAATTCTTCCCCACTTTTTCTCTTTCATAACGGGAATTACGGCCATGGTCATGGCAATGGCACTCATCAGGTTGAGCTGAAACCCGCGCTGCCACATTTCATCATCAATTTCTTCCAAGGTAAGTGATGGCGGCCCTCCTGCGTTGTTGAACAGGATATCTGCCGTACCGAAATGCGCCACGGATTTTTTAACGAATCCTCTGGCTTCTTCGGCAATGCTCACATCGGCAGGAAATGCTATCACTTCACCACCCGTCTCTTCTTTAATTTCCAGGGCTGCAGCTGAAAGGTTGTCATCATCACGGGCACAGATCGCAACTTTTGCCCCCTCTCGGGATAATTCTAACGCTACCGCCTTGCCAAGCCCCATGCTGCCGCCGGCGATCAGGGCAACTTTTCCATGCAAACCGAGATCCATTATTCTCTCCTTGTTCTAGACAATTTTTTCTGAATTGGTATCATGAGCAGCAACGATCTTCCCGTAATTGTTATGATTATGGTATAAAGCTGAGTTGAGCAGCTTGTCTGCTCGTACGAAACTTATGCCCTTGTGGTATAAGAACGGATATATTCTACCTGTCGATGTTACATTGGGAATTTAGAATTTCCAATAAAAAAAATTGACATTACGCCTGTTTTTTACTAGTAGAAAATATTTAAGATTTTTCGTGAATACAATCCGTTAAGGGTTGCGAGCGTGGAAAAATTCGAAAGTGGTGCACTCATACAACTGCATCAACTTCCCAGGCCGTGGAGCAATAACATCCATTGCCTTTCTTTCAAATGCGCCTGAAATGAGGCAAGAGAATGTATTTTTTAAGGAATAAGAGATGCATGAAGTAATATGGCATGGACGAGGGGGGCAAGGTGTTGTGCTCGCCGCGCAGATTTTGGCGGAGGCGGCATATTACGAGGGGTATAAAGGCGTGACATCGGCTCCTACGTTTGGGCCGGAAAGAAGGGGGGCGCCTTTAACCGCATCAACCAGAATGTCGGAAACCTGGATACGAACCGTCTCACAGGTCGAATTGGCAGATATAGCAGTGGTGTTGGACGCCAGCCTCATTGAGATTGTGGATGTGGCAAGGACACTCAAAAAAGGAGGGGCCCTTATCATAAATACATCCATGTCGCCGGATACATTCGATTTAAAGGAGACTTTTCGTATTGCTACATGCGATGCTCTTTCCATAGCCGGAGAAGCGAATCTTACCATCTCAGGCGCCCCCATTGTAAATACACCCATGGTCGGAGCTTTTGCACGAGCCACCGGTCTGGTATCCATTGAAAACATAGAAAAGGCGCTGAACAAAAAGATGCCCTGGAAAAAAGCGTCCATCAATTATTCAGCGGCAAAGACGGCGTACGAACGGACGATGGTTGAACAATTGAGAGGTAAATAAAAGAAAAGGTCATGGCCAATAACGATAAGAGTATATGTGCATTTTCATCGCCCGCTCCTGGAGAAGGGGGGCGGACGGGTGACTGGAGAGATCGGAAGCCCGTTATCGATAAAGCCAAATGTGTGCCGTCAAGAAAAGGCCAGCCAGCCTGTTTTCTTTGCTGGCTTTTTTGCCCGGAAGGGGTGGTCTCCATGACGATACCCGTCGAGATCAATTTGGAATATTGCAAGGGTTGCGGTATTTGTGCGGAGGAATGCCCCTCCAAAGCCATTACAATGGTGAGTGAGGACACGGAAGATGAGTAATACAGAACTTCTGACCGGAAACAATGCGGCGTCCGCCGGCGTCAAACTCTGTAAGCCTCAAGTTGTGGCTGCCTATCCCATCACCCCCCAGAGCGCGGTGGCGGAGATGTTGGCTCAATATGTAGATAATGGGGAGCTTGAGGCGGAATACGTCAAGGTCGAAGGGGAACATTCCGCCATGACCGTGTGTATTTCCGCTTCCTTTGTGGGCGCCCGGGTGTTCACCGCTACAAGCGCTAACGGATTGTTATATATGCACGAGCAGTTACATTGGGCCGCCGGTTCACGACTGCCCATTGTGATGTGCTGCGCCAACAGAGGCGTAGGCGCTCCCTGGAGCATTTTCAATGACCAGCAGGATTCCCTGTCCCAGCGGGATACGGGATGGATACAAATATATTGCAGGGACAATCAGGAGATTATCGATACTGTGATCCAGGCGTACCGGATCTCCGAACAGGTATATATTCCGGTAATGGTCTGCTATGACGGTTTTATCCTATCCCACACCATGATGCCGGTGGATGTGCCGGAAAGCCGGCAGGTAGATGCGTTCCTGCCGCCATATTCGCCCCGGTTCGTGCTTTCTTCCCAAGATCCCAAGACAGTTAATCCGGTCCTTTTCCCGCACCGGCGGGCGGACCAGGAGGGCGTGCTTCGAGACGGTTACATGGAAATGCGCTACAAGCTCCAGGCTGCCATGGATGACGCACGGGCAGTGATTGAGAAGACGAACACGGAATTCGCCGAAGTATTCGGTAGAAATCACGGCGGCATGCTCTGGGAGTATCGGATGGAAGATGCGGACCTGATTTTAACGGGAATGGGGTCGGTGGCTGCCGAGGCGACTATCGCTGCGGATTTGTTGAGGGAAGAGGGTATTAAAGCGGGGGTCGTCGGCATCCGCGTCTTCAGGCCGTTTCCCGCGGCTGAAGCCGTCAACGCCTTCAAAAGGGCAAGGGCCATTGCCGTCTTTCAAAAAGGACTCAGCTATGGGTATCAGGGGCCGTTGACTTCCGATCTGAAAGCCGCCTTTTATGGAACGGACATCAAGGCCACGATCCACGACCATATTGTGGGATTGGGCGGAAGGGACGTAAAGCCTAGAGAACTGGTTGAAGCTGCAAAACAGGCTCTTGGTCCCGCACAAAACCCTATAGAGACAAAATGGCTCAATACGGAGACAGGGAATCGCCATGCATAAGAATATATTTCATATGGATGAAAAAGAGTATATCCTGCCGGGAAGCAGGGCGTGTCAAGGATGCGGGCTTTCTCTGTCATATCGTATCCTGCTCAAAGCGCTCGGCCCGGATACCATTGTTACCATACCGGCAAGCTGCCTTTGCGTATTGCACGGGATTTATCCGCTGACTCCGGTGACGGTTTCGTGTCTGAACACGACTTTTGCAAGCACGGCTGCCTCCGCATCCGGAATGGTTGCCGGCCTTAAAGCCCTGAACAAAAGCGAAACCACGGTTGTGGCGATGGCAGGAGACGGGTCTACCTACGATATGGGTATCCAGGCACTAAGCGGTGCTGCGGAAAGAAACACGGATTTCATTTTTGTCTGTTACGACAATGAGGGATATATGAATACGGGGACACAGCGTTCCAGCGCAACACCCCAAGGTGCCGTCACCTCTACAACCCCCATCAAGCCAAAGCAGAATATGAAGAAGGATTTTTTGAAAATCATGGAAGCGCATCATCTTCCGTACCTTGCCGCCACCTCTCCAGGTTATCCCTTGGATTTGCATGCAAAATTCGTAAAGGCCAAGGATATAAAAGGGACCCGGTATATTCATATTCATACGCCATGTCCGCCAGGGTGGAGTTTCCCGACAAAGGATACCATCAAAATCGCAAAGTCGGCTGTTGAAACCGGAATGGATATTCTCTTTGAGATAGAGAACGGTGAGTTGCGCTTAACCGGCAGGAGCAAGGCACTGGCCAAAAGCGGAAAGCGTACCCCGGTGAGCGACCATATAAAGCAACAAGGACGGTTTTACAAAATATCCGCAGAGAGCGTGGAGGCCCTTCAAAATTGGGTGGACAGGCGATGGAACGACTATGTCAAACGGGCGGATAACGTATGTTGAGCGCGAGAGATTCACTGCCGGCTCCAATGAAAGGGAAATGTCTCTTCCGGTAGCGGCCTTGCCGAACTGATGAAAAGAACGCAGAGAAAGGTGACCACATATGTTCCAAAAACATGATGAAAACGGCTATTCCATAGCGGCTCCGGGCATACAAATAAAGACCCTTGTATATGGGGAAAAAACACTGATGATTGAGTTTCTGCTAGCCAAGGGCCACCGATTACCCAAACACTCTCACCCACATGAGCAGACAGGTTACCTTGTAAAGGGTCGTCTGCGTCTTACTATCGGCAGGGAGGAGAAAGATCTAGGCCAAGGGGATAGCTGGTGTGTTCCCGGTGGAGTAGAACATTACGCGGATATTATTGAAGACTCTGTGGCAGTTGAAGTTTTTTCGCCTGTAAGGGAGGATTATTTGCCGAAGGTGAAAGAGTAAGAGGGGGCTGCTCGTAACAGTCAAGCTTTTTAACTATTTTATCAGAAACCGGAAACGATAAGTAAGGCCGACACTGCCTGCGGGCTTTCGGGAGAACCTACCATGGAGAAAAAACACAGCGTTGGGGAAAAAATCAAACAGCTGCGGGAGTCTCGGGATCTTTCCGTCGAGCAACTTGCCAAGCTGAGTAACACCCACCAGACATTCATCGAAGAACTCGAGTCCGATCAAATGGTTCCCTCCATCGCGCCGCTCCTTAAAATTGCGAGGGGGCTTGGCGCGCGGTTGAACACGCTGCTGGACGATGATCCCACCACTGGGGCCGTCGTAGCCAGACAGGCGGCCCTGCCGGAAACAGAGCTTGGATTTTCCGGTCTCGGACCCTATTGCGCAAGTACCCTGGAATTCCATCCCCTGGCCAAAAACCGGATGGGCCGGAACATGGAACCCTTCATCATCGACGTACACCCGTCGGTTCCCGAGGAATGCACTTTTTCGTTTCATGAAGGGGAGGAGTTTATTTTCGTGCTCGAGGGTGATATCGAGGTGCTCCACGGAGGCGACCAGTATATTTTAGGTGTCGGCGACAGCATCTACTACGATTCCACAACACCGCACCAGGTCAAAACCGCAGGCGAAAAAAAGGCCCGCATTCTTGCCGTAATATACACATAGCCAGGCTGTTTCAGACAATAGGGGACAGACCACGGTTTTGATCTCATGAAAGAAACCTGAAGTATTGCAGACAAATAATGGTCTGTCCCGAATGAATTTTTACGTATAACACTCATACCGGTTGGGATTTTTTGAAAATTTCAAAATAAAGAGTTTCAAGGCCATGCTCGAACCTCGAGTTCGATTTTAACAACCTAAACAAAGCTATCGTGGGATGTCCTTTCCCCATAAGAAATCTTAAACAACGAACAACAAGGAGACGGGCCATGAAATCCATCTGTCCCGGTTGTGAAAAAGAAACACACATCGAAACCATAACAAAGCCGGAATGTATCACGGTCCGTGGAGAAGCCATTGAAGTAGCATCTGAATATTCCAAATGTTCGGAGTGCGGAGTTGAGTTTGAAAATGAGGAAAGGTTGAGTGCTTATCCCCCCAATGAATTCAGCGGATATCTAAAGTTCGATCTTCGAAAATTTCTGAATGCCGCGTTGTTCTTCTGCAAAGGAGGGCAGTTGAAAACGAGATTGAATAAGCTACTTTTTTATGCCGTTTTCAAACATTTCAAGGAAAATGCTGTAGCAATCACCGGTGCGCGCTATGCCCATTTGCCCCATGGTCCTGTACCTGATAATTACGAATATTTTTCCCCTCTTTAGTCCATTCAGGAGAAATGGATGTGGATGAAGTTTTGGTTTATCAGTATTTCGGAGGAAATTATACGGCTGTAAAAGAGCCGGATCTCTCCCTTTTCGAGTCTTCAGAATTGAAAATTCTTGCAGAGGTCAAGGAGCATTTCAAGGAATTTTCAGCCACTCAATTTAGAGATTTCTCCCGCCAGGAACAAGGATATCTAGAAACTACAAATCGACAACTGATTTCCTTCCTTTTTGCAACAAATCTGCAAATATAATATGATTCTTGATGTTCTTTCTCATGAGAATGGGTGCCACAGGCCTATCAATACAATCGAAAAATACTCGCCGTCAACGTTAGAAGAGCTATGGATTGCAGGAGCGCCATTCGGTTGACGCCGTTTTTGAAGACAATGATGAGGAGGGTCACAACTGCAAAGGCAACCAATAAGGGAGCCATGAAGTACTTTGTCAGTGTGAAAGGTTGTCTCGTCAACGATGGGAGATAGACGGATGCAATTACTAATGCCAACGCCAGGAAGGTAAACACAGTTGAAGCTGCCTCTATCGTACGCTTTTTAACGATGTAGAACTTTTCAGCCTGCTTGGGAAACACCCCGTGAATCCACAATAAACCGGCAACGATTATGAACCCATAAGTGGTGAGATTGAACACAAACGATTTGAGTTGATTCATTGTTCACCATCCATTTGCTTTAAAAAGAAGTTGTCGTTCAGTATAGATGAAAACGGTAGCAATAGTCTCATGAAAACGTTGGGATTATCTCATCGGACAACGTTCAGAGAAAACTATCTTAAACCGGCATGGACAGGTTGCTTGAGCGAAGTGTCGGGGTATTGGGACAGATTCCGCTTAGCCGGAATTTCCGGTTCAGGTTAAAAGCCTGGCAGCTTGAATTTCATGGTCACCTCGCCGGTCTGTCTGTCAAGTCGGATAATGCGGTCGTCTCCTCCAGTCGGCTCGATTTTTCTGCCGGTTGCCATCTCCAAAAGCCCGCTTATAAAGGCCATGCCCTGATTGAGGACTTCTTCCATCCTCTCGGGGGATTGTTCGCCGGTGCCGGCTGCCGGTGTCGAAGGTTCTTTATCTTCACCCGAGGCTGCAAGATCCATGGGTTCCGGTTCTTCGTCTGCATAATCGATCTCTTTGCCTTCGGACAGGACCTCGGGATTGAGAAAATGGGGAGTATCTTCCGGTATCTCTTCCGGCGGCACAGAGTCGGAGGTAATGGGCTCCTGATCTTCTCCCATCATGTCACGAAGCCTGTTGAGCAGTTCGCTTCGTTTTTCCCTGGAGAATTCGACCTTGTTGCCTTCTCCGTCAAACACCCCTTTGAAAAGATCGGTCTTGAGCTGGATGCCGGTCAGGATCTTCTCTTCGATGCTCAATTTGGCAATCAGATTGACCACGTTGATGCACTTGCTTTTCTGTCCGATACGGCTGACTCGGCCGATCCGCTGGTTGAGTTTTGCCGGGTTCCAGGGGAGTTCGAAATTTATGACGCAATCCGCTGCCTGGAGATTGAGCCCCGTGCCGCCGGCGTCGGTGGACAGAAAGACTTTGCAGTCCGGGTTGGTGGTGAACTCGTCGATCAGGGATTGGCGTTTGACCACCGGTATCTTGCCCGAGAGTTCGACAAAGGGGATTCCCGCCTCGGAGAGATGCTTGCCGATCAGGAAATTCATGGTGGTCCATTCGGAAAAGATGACTGTCTTGTGGCCGTTTTGGATCACGAGATCCTCCAAGATCCCTTGCAGCTCTTTAAGTTTTGGGGAAATTTGGGTCTTCCGGTCGATCAAATAGGTTGAGTTGCAGACCTGACGCATCTTCAAGAGCAGAACCTGAATCTGCTTGATGTCCATCGGTGTTAGAAATTTTTTGGAAAGAAGCGGAACCAGTGATTGGACATAACCGCTATGGATTTTGGCCTGCCGAACGTCCAGGTCGATAAAGTAGTTGTTGACCACTTCGGCTGGAAGTTCCGTGAGCACCTCCTGTTTGCGCCGGCGCAGGGCGATGGTTTTGAGCCGTTCATGGAGCCTGTCCAGATTGTGGTAGCCCATGATCTTGCCCTTCTTCGTGCGGCTCAACATGAAGTGGTCGGCGGCGAATTGCCACAAAGGCGAAAGCATCGCAGGGTCGAGGAACTGGATAATGGAATAGACGTCCTCCAGCTTGTTTTCCAAGGGGGTGCCGGTCAGGACCAAGGCGTGCCGTCGCGGCAGGGCCTTGACTGCTTCGGCTGTTTTGGTCTGGAAGTTCTTTATCCGCTGCGCCTCGTCAAGGATGATCAGGTCGGGTTTGAAGGCGGCAATGCTGCTCCCGTCGCGGAGCACAGCCTCGTAATTGGTGATCTTGAACAGACTGTCATCCTCCAGGTAGAGCCGCTTTCTGAGCTTGAATGGGCCCGAGACGATGACGGCCCGCTCGTCTGTAAAACGGTGGATCTCCCTTTGCCACTGGTCCTTCAGGGAGGCCAGGGTGACAATGAGGACTTTGTTGAAACCGAAGGTCTCCTTTTTCAAGAGAGCGACGACAATGGCCTGGAGGGTTTTGCCCAGGCCCATCTCGTCGCCGATCAGCGCCGCCTTCTTATATAAGGCGAATTTGACCCCATCCATCTGGTACGGATAGAGTTCGGCCTTGATTCCAGGGGGAGAAGCAGCCGGCGCGTCGGCAAAGCCTTCGAGTTCCTGCCGGGCGAAATGATCATCCACATGGGACAGAACGGATTCCCTGATCCGCACCCGTTTATTTCCCGCCTGCTCATTCATAAAATTGATAAAGCTCCCGAGATCAGAGCCGGTAAAGAGGCCGTTGCTGTTAAAGTAGCGGCGAATGCTAGACTGGAGCGACTCCTCCTCTTTTGTCAGATCCTCACAGAAGCAGCGGGGCAGGCAGTTTGTCGAATCCCAGAAAATATCGATAAACGGGAAGCGTTCCCGCCTAACTTTCCCGGAAAATCCCTTTTTCTTGTGCAGATGATCGGTCATGTGGATGATGTGTTTACAGGGCCCGAGCCGATTGGTGAGAAAATCCGGGCAATTGCAATGACCCTGCCCGTCCATGGGATCATGCAGGGTCACGACATATTGGCGGCCGTCGCCTCTCTCGATCAGATGTTCACCCTTGAACATATCGCCCATCGTGGGGATGAATTTTTCATTTTTTGCCCTCAGCCTGCGATCCTCAAGCGCCTGGGCTTTGATTTCATTAGGGGTGAGAAGCTCTTTATCTCCAGCTGCCGGAGACGATTGCAAGAGATCAGGCCCGCTCTTTTTCCACTGATTCATCCTGTCAACGGCATCGAGCATAACAGCTACGATATGTTTGCAACCGGGACCAGGGTAAGGGCAGTCGCAGGAGGAGTCGGTCCCGGTAAATAAATTTACCGTTGTCGTATAATCGCCATAATTGCCATCCACCTCATAGACAAAGGAGCCTTTGTCCGGTTTGGCGTCGATACAGCAGAAGGCGCCGTACTCATAGAGTCTCAGTCCGCGCTGAAAGATTATCTTGCTGTCGGCTATACGGTTCTTGATGGTTTCGCGATTCAATTCAATCATGATGATTACTTGTAGTTTTATTGTGGTTAGGTCGAAATGATCCGGTTATACCGATTCATGTATACTGCTTTCACATTGTTTCTCCAAGTTCTGTTTTACCTGAAAAGTTTGCGGCTCCGATGATCTAGAACCCGATGAATCATATCGAGAACATCATCGAGATGTTTGCCGACATCTTCGGCCAAGAATCGCAAAACAAAATAACCGTTTTCCTGCAGCAAGGCGTCCTTTCGGCGATCCCGACGATACGCCTCCTGGCCGGAGAAATGATGAGGGCCATCTATTTCAATGACCAGACGGGCGTCCTCACAGAGTACATCAACTTCCATGGTCCCGTAACCGTCAAAGGGAATCGGCAGCGCGACGTTCAGGCGGAACCGGTCCTTGGTTGTTTCCATCGTCTCAAGACGCCGATAGAGGAAGGCTTCCGTAGCACTTCTGGCTCCGGTTTTCTCATCTTTCCGGGAGACGATCTTGGGGCCTGCAACTGTGTTTTCATCGGGCCGGCAAGCGGCGTAGACAAACAGGTTCGCCAGGGGAGAATCCACGCCGTCGAGGACCAGCCTTCGGACACTGGCGGCGTACTCCCTTTTCCATTCCGGATCCACGGGTAACGGCACATCCACGGGCCAGCCCGGTACTGCACTGGCGGGCAACAGGATCGAATACCCGACAGCCTCATAGCCGCGACAGCGTTTGTCGAACATTCTCGACAACATGGGGACATTGAGGTCGGCATAATCATACACCCGCACCTCCTGCTTTCGATCATTTTCGCGGTGCAGCCGCCCGGCATACTGGGCGATGGTTCCTTTCCAGGAAACGGGTAGGGTCAGGAAAAGGGTATCCAGCCTTGCATCATCGAAGCCTTCACCAATGAACCGGCCGGTGGCCAGCAGTACACGTTCCTGATCCTCGGGAATGGTTTTCAACTGTTCCTGGACGGCTTTTACCGCCTTGCGCCCCATTCCGCCGTGCAGGACGATCAGATGCCCCACCTTTGCTTCCAGGCGGCGGGCCAATTCTTCCAGGTGGCTTTGACGTTCGGTCAACACCAGCGGGGAACGCCCTTCCCGCACAGCTTTGAGGATGTCTTCCTCGATGAGTCGATTACGGGATCCGTCGATCTGGAGTTCATCGTACAGGTCGTGGAATTGGACTCGAAGATCGGAATCCGGGGCTTTGGCCGGCCGAAATCCGGTGGTGCGGACAAAAACAAAATGAGAAAAGGGCCGTTGCTTAGCCTGGATCCGGGCATCAACCCGATAACGAACCGGTCCGCACTGCATGAATAGAGCCGGGTGCCGGCCGTCCTTACGAGTGACGGTAGCCGACAAACCGGTGATGAACCTTGCCTTTGCCCGACGGGCCACCTGTCCGAAGTTCTCTGCTGACAGGTGATGACATTCATCGAAGAGAATATGGCCGTATTCCCCGACCAGGTCATCAACAACCCCTTTTTTGACAAGGCTCTGAATAATTGCAACGTCCAGGTTGCCCGTCGCCTTCTTTTTCCCACCTCCTATTCGGCCAATGGCTTTGGCAGGGAGATCCAAAAAACCGGAAAGCCGCTCCACCCATTGATCCATCAGTTGCCAGCGGTGTACCACGACCAGGGTGTTGACATTGCGCTTGGCAATGAGCCAGGCGCCGACGACGGTTTTGCCAAAGGCGGTTGTTGCAGCAAGGATTCCCGTATCATGGGCCGCCATGGCGGCAGCGGCGGGATTTTGCTCATCGCGAAGCTTTCCTTTGAAGGAGATCGCCAAGGGTGTTCCGCTAAACCGCTCGTCGCGAATGAGCATTTTAATGTGCAGATCAGAAAAGAGCCTTCGGATATCATCGAGACAACCGCGGGGAAGTGCCAGATGCCCTGGATGATCTTCGGCGAATCCGACAATTCGAGGAATTCCGAAGGTCGACAAATGCATGGCCTGGGCTTTGTAAAATTCCGGATTCTGAAAGGCCGCAAGCCTTATGAGCCGGTTCGACAAACCGGGGCCCAGTTCTTTCTTCGGGATGTAGATCTGATCTCCATAGATCAGTTCAAGGCTTGGAGGAAGAGGCCCGGTAATGGGTGGATTTTTCCGGCGGCGGGATGGCGGGGCTGTCCAGGGAGTTTCTTCGTCCTCGTCCTGGGGAACCAGACGCACCCCGATGATGTTGCCCTTCTTCTCTGCATTCCGGACGATTTCTTCCACCCGGGCGGTTGGAATCCGGCGAATGTTGGAAAGATATCCCCATTGATCCTGGAACGGGACGAAATCTTTATCAAGAAAGATGCTGTTACCTTGCTTTCGCGCCTCACCCTGGAGAGGCAGGGCGATCAAATTTCCGAATCCGCCCTGGGGAAGGGTATCCTGGTTGGGAAAAAGCCGATCATACGAATCAAGTCCTAAACCAGGCTGGTGCTCCATGGTCTCCGTCAATAGAAATGAACCGAGTCTCCTTGCCACGCCTGCCGGGATGGCTGTATCGAAAAACATCCAGACATGGCCTCCGTGGCCGGAGCGTGACCTTTCCAGAGCAACCGGGAGATCATGCCGGCTGCAGGTTGTAAGAAAAGCCGCAGCATCGTCAAGCCAGCCTTGATTGTCAAAGTCTGCCGCCAGAAAAAAGCAAGTCTCATCCTGCAGCATCGGAAAAACACCCATGACAAAGGGACGACCCTTGGCATCCCGACCAGTCAGATGCAGGCGAATGACCTCGTCGGTCACGGGAAGAAGGCGGCGGTTGGGGCAACGGCCGCATTTGACCTCTCGTTTGTTGCAAAGATCACGATTCCACTCATTCGCGCAGGCAGGCACGTAGCCTTTTTTCCCTGTCTTCCGGCTTTCGAATCGCTTTGGATAAACGTCTTCTCGTCCTCCGAACAGGGTTCGAAAAAGATGCACTTTGGCTTCAGGAGATGATTTCCGATCAACTGGGCTTTGTGTTGTTTTTTCTGTGCTGTGTTTTGGGAATGTATCGTTGGACATTGTTCCATTTTTTGCAAAAAGCAGGTGAATAATCAATCCACTGCAGGGCCTGATAGTCAAAAAAAAACGCCACACGGGCAGCACATGTTATTGTGGCGGGATCCAGGAATAAATATTTCCGGTTATAATCAGAACCGGTAAAATTTATAGCCGGTTTTTCGGCCGATGGCTAGTCGTATTTATATTAACGCACGACACTAAAGCGTGATAATAAAGAGGGGCGCATTATCCGGGACCTGGTCCGTCGGCCGCTGACGGAACGCAAGCCAGTGGGCTATCAGCGTCCCTTCCTGGAAGAGTATGAACCGGGAGTTACTTTCTATCTTTCCAAGTCATTGCGGGAGCAATTACACGAAATTGGCCGTACCCCTGCGGTTAAACGTCCTGCCGGCACGTATGCCCGGGAAATTGTGAACCGGCTGGTGATCGATCTTTCGTGGGCTTCTTCCCGGTTGGAGAGAAATATGTATACCCGTCTTGACACGCAGCATCTGATTGAGTTTGGCCTGGCGGCTGAAGGGAAGGATATCCTGGAAACCCAGATGATCCTGAATCACAAGGCAGCCATCGAAACGCTCATCGAAGCGGCGGGCCAGGTGGGTTTCAATTCCTTCATTTTGTGCTGAATCCAAATGCAATGTGGCAGAAAAATTGGCAATATACTTGTTACCTTAACCTATTCGAATTCTCCAACCCAGGCTCCCTGTTGATCTCCTTTGATCAGTGACTGCGCGGCAATATCAGTGAAAGCCGGTACAAGGCCTTGCAGACCATGTTCATGATGATCGGTACAGCGGAAAAGGCAGATAGGAGAATGACCGGGTTTCCATTGGAGAAGATTTCACAGGACACAAGGAAGTACATTCAACAGGTCTTGGGCAACGAAGATGTCTGTAAAGAACAGCCTGCCGCCGTCACTCCCGGCAGTATCGTAATCGATGGCAAAACAGTCTCAGAGGCTACCCGTACACAGTACTGGCCCTCATAGGGGTCAGGTCGTTTGGGGTAATCGGCGTTCCCAGGCGGCAAAGAAAAGGTCGGAAAGGATGGCAAGGCCTGCAGTGGAGACGGCGCCGGAAAAGATCAGGGCGCTGTTTTGGCGGGTAAGGCCGCTTATTATGATGGTACCGAGTCCGCCAGCTCCTACTATGGCGCCTATTGCGGCGGTGCCGATGTTCAGAATTACGGCGTAGCGGATTCCGGTAAGGATTATGCGGATGGCCATGGGAATTTCTATAAAGCGAAGGCGTTGTTGCGGGTTAAGGCCCATGCCTTCTGCGGCGTCAAGGACTGCGGCGGGGATTTGTTGGAATCCGACTATGGTGTTGCTCATGATAGGAAAGAGTGAGTACAGAAAGAGGGCCAGTATGGTTGGTCCCCAGCCAAAGCCTAAAAAGGGAAAGGCGATAATAAGTACAGCGCTTGGCGGAAGGGTTTGGATAATGGAATTAAGGGTTTGGGTAAAGGGCAAAAGGGCCTGGCCGGTTTTTCGAGTTACCAGGGTTCCGATAAGTGTGCCGATTAGAATTGATGCGCAGCTTGCCAGTGCGGTAATGCCGATGTGTTGAAGGGTCATTTGGAAAAGCGTTATACGGGTAAGTACGTAAGCGTCTTGGCCGGGAAAGAGGAAACTGAGCACGGCTTTTTGAATTGGCTCGGAGATGATATAGAGAAAAAAGAGTGCGGCCGCCAGTAAAAGGAGTATTTTGCGGATGTTACTGGAGGCTGAGTTCTTCGATGCGCTCATACGCGATTTCTCCGATTATGCGGTTAGTGTTGTCGATTATGGGGACTACCCCGATCCCTAGGGAAAGGATTCGCGACAGCGCTTCTTTGAGACTGGAATAGGGTTTGACGCTGTGCGATTCCAGGACGATGGGCTTTTGAATAAGAGTTTTGTTTCGTTGAATGAGCACTTCCTGCGGGGTGCCTGTTTTGCTTACGATCCAGAGGGCCTTGCTGTCTGCGGTGGTTCCTTGGGGTGGCAGAGGTTTATCGCTTGGATGGGTTCGGGCCGGTTCCTGCAATTGATCGACGGTATAGAGCGTCAGTCGTTTGAGGGTCCGGTTGGGGCCTAAAAAGTCGGTAACGAACCCCCCCCGGGGTTCGGCAAGAATGGAGTTCGGGCTGTCGGCTTGGATGATTTTTCCGTCTTTCATTATTACTAAAAAATCTGCCAGGCGGACTGCTTCGTCCAGGTCGTGGGTTACAAATACGATGGTCTTTTTAAGTTGACGTTGGATTCGGATAAATTCGTCCTGGAGATTTTCGCGGGTAAGGGGATCTACCGCGCCAAAGGGCTCGTCCATGAGCAACAGATCCGGGTCGGCGGCCAATGCTCGGGCCACGCCGACTCGTTGGGCTTCTCCGCCGGAGAGTTGCCGGGGGAACTTGGGGCTGTAGCGCTCGGGGTTGAGTCCTACCAGTTCCAAGAGTTCCTGAACGCGCTGTTGTCGGCGTTCAGGGGACCATTTGAGAATTCGAATGAGTATGGAAATGTTATCGGATACACTGAGATGAGGAAATAATCCAACGCTTTGAATGGCATAGCCAATGTTGCGGCGCAGGGTATCGGGCCTGTAGGATTCGATGGGATTGTTGTCAACGGTGATGGTGCCGCTTTGGGTTGGTACCAGCCGATTAATACAGCGTAGGGTTGTGGATTTGCCGCAACCGCTGGGCCCGATGATTACAGTTACCCGCCCCTTGGGAATTGACAGGCTGATGTCGTGAAGGGCCTGCTGGCTTCCGTAAAATACGTTTACCTGCTCAAATGCAACCTTGGTGGGAACGGAATCAAGGGATGCAGCGATGCGTTTATGTTCCTGGTTCATACGATTCTTTATGATCCTGCGGCCGGCGATTCAATGGTCGAAGTCGGGTGGCGTTTTAGCGGCTGGTCTTTTTCCGGTCTAAAGGCTTTTGGCGTTATCAAATACATGATAAACCGTGCCAGAGCGTCAACGACAAAGGTGCATATGACGATTGCGCTCATTCCTAACAGTACCATGTCGGCCGAGGCCTGTCCTAATCCTTCAAACACAAATACCCCTAACCCGCTGCCGCCGACAAGCTTTGCAAGCGTTGCATTGCCGATGGTTTGCACCAAGGCAACCCGTATGCCGTTCAGGATAATCGGGCTGGCAAGGGGAAATTCGACCTTGTTGCGTATTTGTGCCGGATTCAATCCCATTCCGCGTGCTGCATCTATGGCAGAGCGCGGAATTTGTTCGTAGCCTATGTAGGTGTTTCTTGCTATCGGCAACAGGGTATACAGCCACAATGCAATCAGAGCCGGAGTGTCGCCGATACCGCGGACACCAATGTCGCGTAAAAACGGCAGTGCATGACTTACGCTGGAAAGCGGAATAATCATAAGCCCGAACAGGGCAAGCGCCGGAATCGTCTGGGTGATATTGAGAATAGTAAAAATACCCTGTTTCAGCGAGGGACGGCGGTAGGCTATGGTACCAAAGGGAACGCCGAAAACAATTCCGGCAAATACTGCTTCGCCGCTGAGGCGAAGATGATTTACCATTTCAACAAAAAATCGGGATTGTTGGTTGCGAAATTCTTTTACGATGCCAAGTTGCGTATATCCGCCGGATACGGTAAGGATGATTGCAATTGCTACAGGTATGAGAATTTGAATACCTCGTTTTTGCACGCTTAGGGGCTCGGCATAAGCTAAAGCCAACAAGCCTAACAACATACATATTAAGGCAATGCCGATTCCAATGCGCCCGGGAGCCCCCAACTGTTCAGCGTAGCGGTAGTTCAATTCATCAAAGAGCAGCAGCAGAGCGGAGAATCCTATTGGCGGGCCCAGCTGGACAACAATATTTCGGACTGTTTTGTGCGGCAGGATAATACAAATCACGGTAATCGCGCACAGACAAATCAGCAGGACGGTTGCAGGGGTAATCCCCAAGTGAAAAAAATTGTAGCCGATGCCGTCTACTATTCTGTTTTTACGAATAACATATAGGGGAAAAACAAGTCCGGCGGCAAAAAAAACTGCCGCCAGTATTAAATGCTTAGCGGTTCCGTCCCGCTGCAAGTTTGACATCTGATTTATTAAAGGAACCCTTTTTGGGTAAGGTATGTTTTGGCAACTTGCTCGGGGCTTCCACCGTCAACCGCAATGGCACTATTGAGTTTTTGCAAGGTAACCAGGTTGAGGGTTTTGAATATCGGACCAAGAATGGTTCTTATTTCCGGATATTTACTAATAATTGCGTTGCGGACAATCGGGGCCGGCTGATATACCGGTTGTACACCCAATGAGTCGGTTAATACCACGAGTCCGAGTGCGGCGAGTTGTCCGTCGGTTCCGTATGCCATGGCAGCATTTACCCCGTCCTTGCCCGATGCTGCGGCTTTTTCGGTTAATGCCGTATTTCCGGAGCTTACAGTCTGTAGCTGGCTATCTTTAAGCGAAAATTTATATGCCTTTTCAAATGCGGGAAGCGCATCTTTCCGGGTGGCGAACTCTTCGCTGGCGGCAAGTTTAAAATCACCGTTTGCATTAATGTATGTTGCCAGATCTGCAAGGGTCTTGAGCTTATTTTTTTGGGCAACATCGCTTCTGATTGCTATTGCCCAGGTATTGTTTGCCTGGGCCGGTGTAAGCCATACGATTTTATGATTTTCAAAGTCAAGCTTTTTAACGGTTTGATATGCGCTTACCGGATTCTTCCATATGCCTGGGTCGGTTTTTCCTGAGTAGAAAAAATTGCCGTTACCGGTATATTCCGGGTATATATCAATCTCGCCGGCAATGATGGCTTTTCTTACCACAGCCGTGGGACCTGTTTGAATCTTATCTTCAACCGTAAAACCTGCATGTTGCAAGGCTAGCTTAATCATATTGCCCAGCAATGCTCCTTCCGTATCAATTTTGGAACCAACGACAATTGGGCCTTTTGGGGCCGCTTCTTTATTGGCGCCGGCTAGTACCGGTAGCGTTGTTCCGGTTAACAATACGAAAGATAGAATCATCAACGTTAGGGTTTTGTTCATGACATAACTCCTTTGCGCATAAGAGATGAGAAGGGTGAGGTGATGGTGATAGGTGGCCAGGTGATAGGCGAGGTGAGGTGGTAAGAAATTGCTTTTTTAAAAAATCCTAAAAAATAGCCTATCCTATCCCAAACTCTCAGTCAGTCGGATAATTCTTAACAAATCAACGAATACAGCACAACTTCTTTCCTTTTTTTATGATCATCTAAGGGCATTACCGAAGATTGTCGTTTGTAGGCCGATGCTCTCTTTTTTTCTAGACTCCACCCGCCACGTTCAAGCCGTCGCGAAAGAGATTATGGCACTTTCGCGACGGCTTTTCAATAAAGACAGTAAAAATATTAAAACCCTTTAGATCTATAAGATGTCAAATATTCTCCAGCCTTCAATACTCTTAAAAGCGTTCACCCAGTACCGCAAAAATGGTGTTAAGAGGTTTTTCAGAGAGTTGTCTCTCGGAGAGCCTTGTGTGACACGGTATAGACCTGAAATTTTGGAGAAGGTATTGCATGTTCATTTATGGAGATCATTTCCGCAAGCGCGCATATTCCTCAGGATAGAGCTTCTTGAAGCATTCATCGCAGATTCCATGAGAAAACCGTGCACCGGAATGGGCGCTTACATAGGATTCGACTTGGTGCCAAAACCCTTCATCGTCTCTGATTTTTTTACACGAGCAGCAAATCGGGATAATTCCTTGCAGCGTTTTTACCTCTGCCAGTGCCTGGTTGAGTTCCTTGATGAGCGCGTTTTTTTCCTCTTCAGACTGTTGGTGAATTTTAATATCGGTTGTCAATGGTCTAAAGACCAATACGTACAACACCGGGAAGACAATGATTGTCAATACGGTTGCATCCAATACATCTTCCGGAAAAATGGGAAGAGTCGGCAGATACTTAAAAGATATCATGATGACCAATTCAGACAAGTAGATAGCGGTGGCAATGATCAACAATAAATATCCGGGCTTGCCTAGAAACCTAACGACCCTTGTCGATGTTGACGGTTTGTGCATTTTTTCCTTAGTTATTTTATTGAAACTAAACGTTCAGCGTAACCGGGCAACAGACTGTGGTCGATGATCCGAGTCAACAGCATTGGAAAAAGGGTTATGGGTTTGGCAATACGATCGTGCTTTTGAATAATCAAGATAAAACCAACCAAGGTAAAAGTCCATGGCATCATCAAAAAGGTCTCGCTGACTCCCTTTACATCTGAAGAAAATCCAGCTCAGCCGTTTTGTTCCTTCATCTCCTGTCGGTAGACCTTTACGCAGTTTCTCCCTTCGGCCTTGGCATAGTACATCGCGATGTCTGCCCGCTTGATCAGATCGTGCTCATTATCGGCATGGTCCGGGTAGATCGCCACCCCGGTGCTTGAGGTGATAGCGAGGGTCAGCCCCTCGATCTCGAAAGGTTGATTTAACGAATGCCTGATCTTTTCCGCAATTTCCAATGCATTTTTTTCCATCTTCATTGAGTGCAGCAGAATAATGAACTCATCGCCGCCGATCCGTGCGACGGAATCGGATTTGCGCAGGCAACTCAGAATGCGTTCGGCTACGATTTTCAACAGTAGATCATCGATCTGGTGGCCATGCTGGTCATTGACGGGTTTGAAATTGTCCAGATCAAGGAACATAAGCACCAGCATTCTGTTTTCGCGCTCGGCGCCGGCAATTGCCTGCTTGAGTCGATCGAGGAACAGCGACCGGTTCGGCAACCCGGTCAGCGTATCGTGATAGGCCATGTGTTTTATTTGATCTTCCATGAGCTTTCGGTCGGTAATGTCGTAAAACCAGCCGAGGATTGCCGGTTTGTTCTGGTACTCTACGGGAAAGTAGGAGGCCAGCACCCATTTTGTCCAAACGGGCTTCCCGGGTGAACGAAGCTCGACGAGTTCATTGGTGACCCGCTCGCCTTTACGGAGCCTTTCCATCTTATCCGCATACACATCCGGATGGGCGTAGTACCTGTTGGGGACGACACCGATGATCTGCTCAGGCGTGGAATCGATCAGCGAAATATAGCTGCTGTTGGCAAACACCACCCGGTCGCTGACGTCTTCTGCGATGCGCGCCGCGATGGGGCTGCTTTCAAGCATCTGGTGCAATCGAGATTCGTCTTCAACCGCCTTTTGCCGTAGATGGAAATTCTCTTTGAGCTTGATGCCGGATTGGCGGGTACTGGCCAATATAAATATCAGAAAGAGAACAAGCATCGCACTCATATCGAGGGAGACTGTGTCACCTTCAGTGGCAAGAAAAATAATTTGCGGCACAAGAACGAACACTAAAAACCCGTTGGCCGAGATACGGTCAATGGCCAATGTCGTAGCGGCCCCTGCGCAAAGACCGGCCAGGACGAATGAGACATAAATTTTATGACCAAGATCACCTGATGATGCAAGCAATACGCCGCCAACACCCCAAACGAATCCTATAACAATGGCACTTACGCGGAATAGGTAAAGCCAGCGGCGTGTATCGCTCTGATTAGCCGTACAGGCACGCCGCCAGCCAATATACAGAACAGCACGACCCACCAATATCGCCCCGATGACGGCGGACCATCCAAACAACCGGCCGGGGGGAATTACAGAAGCCTGGACATAGACAAGCAGAATTACCAGCATCCCGCTGACGGCGATGGAAACAGGCAGGTTGGAATACAAAAGTCTGGCCTGTTCGGTTTGCAGCGTGTCGGCTTGCCTGTCTCCCTGATGGTTTTGCCCTAGTCCGGGAGGCGCTGTCAAAGGAGTGGCCGAGCTGTTCGATTCATCCACCATGCCGTTCTCCGTTGGCTTTTGCACGGTAACACGGTCGTTGTCTACCCGCTTGTAAGAGTATTTCCGTGCAGTCTCCTCTTATCGAATAGTATAATTCATGCATATAATCAAGGCTGGCATTACCGGTGGCAGGAGAATACAAACCGGGAAACCAAAAATCGTCAACGTCTGGGTTTAGCTCTAATAAATCCGTCGAGTATACAATATAATCTCAACTTTCCGGGTTGTGGTAATAATTTGGAATACTATCCAATTTTGGGGTCTTCCTGCAGTTAGTTCACAAGGAGCCAGAATCCAGGAGTCAGAATTCATGAGAA
>JBJKRL010000010.1:0-6266 GCA_046704745.1 Desulfocapsaceae bacterium
TTTCCTCGATCAGCCGGCGGCCCACTGCGTCCTTGGCTGCCTGTCGCTCTTTGTCAGGGTCTCCAGTCCCGGTCACCACGCCGCGGAAGTCGCGGAGGGTCTTTACCGGGATAAGGATAATTCGGTCTCCTTCGGTAATGAAATCGACCCTGTCGTTAGGGCAAAGCCCGTATTTTTTCCTGATTGCTACCGGAATCGTTACTTGACCCTTAGTGGTTACCGTTGAGATCATTTTCCACCTCCTATTAAATGACTTACTTTTACAATATGGTAAGAAACGCCAGACGTCAAGCCCCATAAACCCATGTCCCCCACCCTCATTCTCCTCTTCAACCACACCCTGACCGAAATGCAGGCGGCCGATGCCCGCGCCTCCCTCGGGGTGGGGCGCATTATCGAGCCGCCCGAGGATATCGCCATGGCCTGGGCCCAGGTGCCGCCGGAGCTTGATGATCTGACCGAGTATCTCGCCCCGGTCTTTGCCTGGCTGGCCTCCGTCGCCCGTCCCGGTGATCTCGTGCTGATCCAGGGCGAGTTCGGCGCCACCTGTCTGGCGGCCCGGGAGGCCTGTCGCCGTAACCTGATTCCGGTCTACTCCACCACCCGGCGCGAAGCCAGGGAAGAGCACCTGCCGGATGGCCGGGTCGAGATCCGCCATGTCTTTGCCCATGTCCGTTACCGGCGGTATGTTTCGTGAGTGGTTAAGAAACTGAGAAAAGAGAAGGTGTACAGGCCAAAGCAACCTCGCAAGTACTGTGTATTTTTTGGTGAAAGGCGTCGTTTTTTCGTATTTTACTCTGCTTATTCTCGGATTATTCATTTACAAAACTCGGATTATTGTCTACAGTTGCCGGTTATGGAGGAAGGAATATGTTCTATAAGCGGCATATAAAATCACGACTGCACGAACTGCTGGATGATTTTCGTATCGTCTACCTTACCGGTCCCAGGCAGTCCGGAAAGAGCACCCTTGTCAGGGAGATAGCGCGAGAAAAGGGGTTTGGATACCACACACTTGATGATACGGCCTTGTTGGCTTCCGCCCAAAGCGATCCTCATGGACTGCTTGCTTCGTTGCCCGCCCCCCTGGTTCTTGACGAATTTCAAATAGCTCCCGGTCTGATCAATGCCATCAAGATGATTTCCGATGCCGCCGATGGCCGCAAAGGGCTCTTCCTTCTTACAGGGTCATCCGATATCTTCCGTTCCGCGCAGGTCCAGGAATCGCTGCCGGGGCATATGGCGCGGGTGGAACTGTATCCTTTGTCACAGGCGGAACGTTCAGGGGGCCGGCAAAACCCCATCGATTGGCTTTTTGATGGTACCTTCGAGAATATGCCTTGCAAACAGCTGGACAGAAAATCGCTTGCCGACCTCCTCTTGGAGGGAGGCTATCCTGAAGCGATAGAGAAAAGCCCCCGTTCACGCAGCGTCTGGTTCGCGTCCTATACTGAAGGGCGTTTACTGAAAGATTTTGAGAACATGCATCATGTAAAAGGTGACTATCATACAAAACTTTCGGCCCTCATCCGTAATCTGGCGGGCTTGCCGGGCAATATGATCAAGTATGCCAATATCGCCAGTGACCTGTCGCAGGATGACAAGACGGTAAAACGGTATATGGAGATACTGGAACTGATGTTTATAATCCGCCGGATCCACCCGTACCTGCGGAACAGTTCAAAGCGAACCGTTATCGGGATGCCTAAACTCCATTTTCTCGATACCGGTCTGGCCTGCCACCTCCTCGGCTTGAAGAAGCCCGACCGGCTGCATCTTTCACAGTTTTTCGGCGGTCTGGTTGAAAATTTCGTTTTTTGCGAATTGCTCAAACATGCCGCCTGGTCCGAAGAAGAGGCCGCTTTCTACCATTTTCGCGATACAAACAGACATGAACTCGATCTTGTTCTCGAACGGAGCGACGGCCGGGTCATCGGCGTTGAAGTCAAGGCATCCATGAGTGTAAAACCGGAAGATTTTTCGGGTCTGTCCGTCTTTGCGGAGTATGCAGGCGACAGATTCCTGCGCGGGGTGCTGTACTACTCAGGAGATACAATTCTCCCCTTCCGGATCAAGAACAGGGTGTTCCATGCCCTGCCGATCTCCTCGCTATGGAGTGATGAACCATGAAAATTGAGCATAATGCCACAACTATACATGTCTGCCTGATATCCGAGCAGCCGATTCCGAACCTCATCCCCCTGCTGATGGAAAAACCGGCAAAGACGATTTTCCTGGTTTCGGCGCAGATGTCTGCCCAGGCCGAACGATTGAAGAAGGTTCTGCAGCCTCGCGGAATCCCTGTGGAAATAGCAGAAATTCCATCAGCCTATGATTTTATGGCGGTGGAGCGGGTCTGCAAACAGATAGTGGCAGACCACAAAGCCGGAAACGGACTCACCCTCAATGTCACCGGTGGTACAAAAATCACAGCCCTGGCTGCCTTTCAGGTATTCTATTTCAATAATCACCGTATCATCTATCTCGACACGGCCAACTACCAGCTTTTGCAGCTTGCCCCGGAAAATCATGCCATTCCGCTACAGGACAATCTGGTCAAGGTCCGCGATTACCTTCTTGCCTATGGTATGAACCCGGAAAAATTTCCGGAATCCCATGCAGCCGAAGGCCGCGGCGGCATCAATGAGCTTGCCCGGCTGCTTGTCGGCGATGAGACGATGCTCGGCAGATTGAATGCGGCCATTGATCGTCACGGCAAGAAACCTGCTTACGCCAATCTGACGCTGAATGAACTGGGAGAAAAAGCAGACGACCTTGTCGCAGGTCTGGAAGAATGTGGCGTTGCGGAGAAAACACAGTCCGGCATTCTCAACATCTCCTCAAAGGAAAAGATCTTTTTCTGCCATGGAGGATGGCTGGAAGAATATGTCTTCAGAACGGTAAGATCGCTTTCCATCAAAAGTGTGGACCTGGCCATGAACGTCAAGGTGCAGTGGGACGGGAAAGGTAGAAAGCTGACGGAAAACGAGTTCGATGTCCTCTTTACCCATCGAAACCGGCTTCATATCATCTCCTGCAAGGCGTCGAACCCTGAAAGAATAACGGAATCCGGCGCCAGAGCCACCGAAGCGCTCAACGAACTCGATACCCTTTCCGACCGGGCGGGAGGTCTCTTCGGCCAAGCCATGCTGGTATCGGCCCGGCGGCTCTCAGAGTACGACCGCGAACGAGGCAGGAAGATGAAGGTTGAAATCGTTGACGGCCGGGACGTGCTCGACCTTGCGAAGCGTATCCGCGAATGGTTGGAAATCTGAAGAAAAGTTGACCTCCTTCCATCATCGGCGACCATTTTCCCTCCAAGATATCTGCCCACCCGATACCTCTCCGCCGGATGCAGAGGGAGGCAATCTCGCCTAATTGCAACGTTGCAATCATTTTTTCAGCCGGAAATCCAGGGTAGGATAGGTCACAGAACAAGGCAGAAACCATGGACGACGAATTCACCAAAGACGACAAGGCCCTCGATTTCATAATCTATGAGGAAATAACCAATGATACCGGTGATCAGGCCCCGTCCCCGGGAAAAGGCTGTCTCTCAGTACTCCTGCTGCCGGTACTGCTCGTCACCGGCCTGCATCTGATGATGATCTGAGACAAGGAGATTTTTCCATGAATATCTATATCACCACCCAGGGATCCCGGATCGTCAAGGAGGGGCGGCACCTCCTGGTCAAGAAAGGCGAGGATACCTATAATACGCTCTTTGTCGAAAAGCTGAACCAGATCGTCCTCTTCGGCAATATCGATATCAGCCCGCCGGCCAGGGCCACTCTGCTCCGCCATGGGGTCGACACCGTCTTCTGCGCAAAAAACGGCCGCTATCAGGGACGGTTCGCCACCCCGGAATCCAAGAACGTCATGCTGCGCAAACGCCAGTTTCTGCTCCTCGATGACCACGAGTTCGGCGTCGATATCTGCCGACAGATCATCACCGGTAAACTGATGAACATGATCACCCTGCTGATGCGCATCCGCCGCACCCGGAACCGTACCGAGCCGAAGGTCGCCGCCAGGGAGATCAAGGCGCTTTTCGACCGGATCGCCGAAGCCGATTCCATCGACTCTCTGCGCGGCTATGAAGGACGGGCCGGCGCTCTTTACTTCGGCGCTTTTCGTTGGGGTTTTCTCCAGGATTACGGTTTCACCAGGCGCGTCCGGCGGCCCCCCACCGACCGGGTGAATGCGGTCCTCTCGCTTCTCTACACCTTTCTTTTCAACCGGGTCTATGCCGCCATCCGTCAGACAAACCTCGACCCCCATCCCGCCTTTCTCCATGTCCCCGATTATGGCCGCCATTCCCTGGTCATGGACCTGATGGAAGAATTCCGGGTGATCATCGCCGACACCCTCTGCCTCTCGCTTTTCAACCTGAAAATCCTGCAGAAGGATGATTTCCTGATTGAATACCCGGCGCCGGTTAAACAGGAAACCCCGGATGCTGCAAATCCACCGGATATCACCGCCGATCCCTACGGCCATATGGCGGATCTGAACAGCACCGAACAGTTTGACCTTCCCAGTCAGCGCATGGGAGATGACACCATGGAGGATCTCATTTTGGAAGATAGCGGGGGCAAACCCTCGGTCCAACTGACCAGCGAAGCATTTCGAAGGGTTATCGAAAATTTTGAACGCAAGATGACCACGGAATTTCATTATCTTCCCGAAGAGCGAAAAATCACCTACGCCGATGCCCTGGCGGCTCAGGCCGGTATGTACAGGAAGGTCATCGAGGGTTCACTCCGTGTCTATCAACCCCTGCTGCTGAAATGAGGAACGACGATGAATACAGTCGTCGTCTATGATATTGTCTGCAACAAGCGGCGCGCCCGGCTTCACAAGTTTCTGAAAGAAATGGGCATCCGCAGCCAGAAATCGGTCTTCGAATGTCGACTCGATTCCCGCGAGGTCCGTGAAATAAGGCACTACTGCAAGAGCAATCTCGATCTTTTTGAAGACGCGGTCCGCATCTACCGGGTCTGTTCCACCTGTATGAACAAAGCCCGTGTCCAGGGGCGAGGCCTCACCTTTACCCAGCTCGATTGGGAGGTCCTCTGATGTATTGTCTGGCGATCTACGACATAGCCGACCCGCGTCGTTTGAACAGGGTAGCAAAGATTCTCAAGGACTACGGTGTGCGGGTGCAAAAATCCAAGTTCGAAATCGATGTGAGCGAGACGGGTTTTCGCGAGTTGCAGGCCCGCATCGCGGAGGTCATCAGCGAATCCGAGGACGGTGTCAAATATATCCTCCTGTGCGTGGCCTGCAGGGCAAAGACGGAAATCATCGGACAGGGCCGATATATTGACCCGGAACATGAGTTTGTGGTACTGTGAATCATATTCATCCGGCGGTAATCCGCCGACCTCGGGATGCCGGGAGGGCTCTTTGACAAGATTTTAAAATGGAAAGGATTTTCAAAAACGCTGTCAAAAGGTCTGCGGAAAGACAAAATGCTTTGTACTATCAACAACATGAAAAGGAGACAGCATATGAAAGACAAAAGTTTGAATGTTTTTGCTCCCTTGGCTTCCCAAGGTCTGCGGAATGCCCTGCTGCAAGGCCCACCAAACCCGGGGATGAGGGGGCCGCGGACCAAACTGACCTGACTTTAGAAGGGATTACGACTGGGCGTTATTGCCCTTTGTTATAATATATTGTACACCCAGACCAAACTGACCTGACTTTAGAAGGGATTACGACCATGTCAATTTTATTTTTTATAGCCCACAGAATGGCAAGGACCAAACTGACCTGACTTTAGAAGGGATTACGACTTGTTCTCGCACCGCTCTTTCCGCTTCGGCAATGGCGACCAAACTGACCTGACTTTAGAAGGGATTACGACCATCGAGGCCAAGGACCTCATGCGGCGTCCTCATTCAGACCAAACTGACCTGACTTTAGAAGGGATTACGACGTCAGGACTTATTACAATAACATCCCGCTTGAAGTCGGACCAATCTGACCTGACTTTAGAAGGGATTACGACCAAGCTGAATATGTATCATGGTTAAAAATCCCGGCTTTTTGACCAAACTGACCTGACTTTAGAAGGGATTACGACTCTGGATCATTATTTTGAATACTATTTTGAATAGAAAAAGACCAAACTGACCTGACTTTAGAAGGGATTACGACGTCGACTTTAATAACCGATTGTAAATTCATGGTTTTCGACCAAACTGACCTGACTTTAGAAGGGATTACGACTTGTTCCCATGCCTCTGTTTTATTAGTCTCAA
>JBJKRL010000011.1:0-9523 GCA_046704745.1 Desulfocapsaceae bacterium
TTGCAAAACGGTGAGCCCGGGGATGTAATCATGGGGGTCATTGAAATTGTTAAGGACCTGTCCAAGGATTATGCGGCCATCGTTCATCTCCAGAGTCGTATTATTTTTTTCTCGGCCTTGATGATGGCGATTCTCTTCCTGGTGTTAAGAACAATCGTGGCCAGAGGCAGTAAGATAATGGAGAACAGGATCATGGAACGGCTGCGGCTCGAAGAAAAACTGAACCAGGCCGAACGGTTGGCTCATCTCGGCTCCATGGTGGCCACTGTCTCCCACGAGATTAAAAGTCCTCTGGGAATTGTCAGGAGTACTGCAGAAATTTTGGAAAAAAGAATCACCAAGGTTGCACCGGGAAACGAGCATCTGGCCAAAATAATTGTCGACGAAACCACGCGACTCAACGGGATTGTTATGGAATTTCTCGATTTTGCCAGACCCCAGGAACTTAAGAAAAAGCCGGTCAATATCAACGAGATCGTGGGCAAGGCGTTGACGTTCATCGAACCGAAACTCGCTGAGCAGGAAATCAAACTGGAACGCATCTTCTGTGACGACCCGGGGCAGGTGGAGGTTGATGCCGAACTTATTTATAGAGCCCTGTTGAATATCCTGGTAAACGGTCTGCAGGCGATGAACTCCGGCGGGATACTTGCCATTCACACCAGGAGGGGCAATGGAAGGGGAGTGGAAATAGAGGTCAGCGATAACGGAGTTGGGATGTCGGAGCAGAAGATGGAGCATATCTTCAAGCCCCTTTTAACCGATAAGCATAAAGGGACCGGTCTGGGGCTTGCGATCACGAAGAATATTATCGAAAATCACGACGGGAACATAACCGTTACGAGCAAGGAGCATGAAGGCACAACCTTTACAATCACCCTCCCCTGAGGAAAAAGCCGAGTCCTTTTTTGTCGTGGACGGTCTTTGTTATTTGGACAACGGTCCGTATTCCTTCTCCGTAAAACAGGGGAAGTGCGTCGGACTCTCAGGACAATCCGGGATAGGGAAAAGCCAGTTGTTGAAGTCCATCGTCGATCTCATTCCCCATACGGGAGAGGTGTTTCTGGACGGGGTTGCCTGCTCTCAGGTAGATGCACCTCAGTGGCGCCGTCAGGTGGCTCTGGTCCCGGCGGAATCTTTCTGGTGGTATGATACGGTCCAGGGTCATTACCCAAATCTTGACCACAGGTTTCTCACCTGCGGCTGGCTTTCCGATCTGGGGTTTGAGCCTGCAGTAATGTCCTGGCAGGTTGCCCGTCTTTCCACAGGGGAACGTCAGCGCCTGGCGCTGCTGCGAGCCCTCATTAACGAACCGCGGGTCCTTTTGTTGGATGAACCCACCTCCGGGCTTGATCCGCTCTATGCAGCCCGCTATGAAACTATCCTGTCCCAATATCGACGACAATACGGAGCGCCGCTGATCTGGGTGACTCATGACCGGGAACAATTGTTCAGGGTGGCGGATGCGGCCTATCTGGTGGAAAAAAGCGGTTTGCAGAAACTGTAGATTACTGCCAAAAGGACAAATTTCATCCCTGGTGCCGCCTGAACTGATGAAAACTCTCTAATTTGAGTGAGGAATCTTGCAGAACGTCAATAACGTCATATCTCTTAGTGTGCTGGATCTGTCTCTTGCCGCAACCCTTTTGGTCCTGCTGGCTCTGGTCAGCATGCTGCTAAGTCTGGGATTGGAAAAGAGGATGCTTCTCTCCGGTTTGCGAACGGTTATCCAGTTGCTCCTGGTCGGCCAAGTGCTGCGTGTTCTTTTTGCCAATGCCGACCCCTGGTGGATGATCTGTATGGTGCTGGTCATGCTCACGGTTGCCGTCCGGGAGGTTCGTTCTCGGCAAAAAAGACGACTTAAAGGGTTTTCCGGTTACTGGATCAGCACCTTTTCCATCTTCATCTCTTCATTCACCGTGACCTTGCTGGCCTTGACCGTTATGGTCCAGGCCCAGCCCTGGTGGAAACCCCAATATGCCATTCCGCTGCTCGGCATGGTGCTGGGAAATACCATGACTGGAGTAGCTCTAGCTTCCGATCGGTTGACGGCCCAGCTTTATGAGCACCGCAATGTGGTTGAACAAAGACTTCTCCTGGGCCAGCCCTGGCAGACGGCATGCGGTGATATTAGAAGAGAATGCTCACGTACCGGCATGGTGCCGATTATAAATTCCATGGCTGCTGCCGGGGTGGTCAGCCTTCCGGGCATGATGACCGGTCAGATCCTTGGTGGAACACCGCCCGTTGAAGCGGTGAAATATCAGATTCTGATCATGTTTCTCATCGCAGCCGGAACCGGGTTCGGCGTGATCTGTTCTATCTGGATGACCAGCCGTCATCTTTTTGACCAGCGTCATCGCCTCTGTCTTGATAGGCTGCTTGCCGGGCGATGACAGCGGGAGTGATATTTACCCTTGAAAAGTCGGGTCAT
The DNA here is from genome assembly GCA_046704745.1 of Desulfocapsaceae bacterium. GTDB lineage: Bacteria > Desulfobacterota > Desulfobulbia > Desulfobulbales > Desulfocapsaceae > CAWGGS01. The sequence continues at coordinate 2,435 of JBJKRL010000011.1, forward strand.
AATGCGCATATGTTGATAACTGTGAAATGATGAATTATCCTGGGCAAAACCCAAAAAAAGCAAGAGACGAGATGGCAAAGCCGGAACAGAAAGAAAAGACGAGAGCATAACAAATTCAAACCCTGTCTTCTCAGGCAGGGGAAAACGATAATATTGAGAACCGGAGTTTAAAATGGGGAATAAAATTATCATTGTCGGAGGGGTAGCCGCCGGACCGAAGGCCGCATGCAGGGTCAAACGACTGCTCCCTGATGCCAATGTGACCTTGATTGATCGGGATAACCTGATTTCTTACGGAGGGTGCGGTATTCCCTACTATGTATCGGGAGATGTCGCCGATGAATCGACCTTGCGCGAAACAAGTTTCCATGTGGTGCGCGATGAGTTTTACTTTCAAAATTACAAGGGGATAGAGACATTGACCTCAACAGAGGTCCTGTCCATTAACCGGGAAGAGAAAACCATAGATCTCCGGGAGATCAAAACCGGGCGGAGTCGTAGGATGAGCTATGATACTCTGATGCTGGCGACCGGCAGCAAACCTTGTATCATTCCTATTCCCGGAAACGATCTTGATGGTGTTTTTGCAGTCAACAACCTCCATAAAGCCATTGCGATTAAAGACAGGATTGCCAAAGGTCAGGTATCCAAGGCGGTTGTAATCGGGGGAGGGGCCATAGGCATCGAGATGGCCGAAGCATTTACTGATCTCTGGGGGCTGGAGACCACCTTGATTGAATTTCAATCACAACTGTTGCCAAAGATAGTGGACTGGCCCATGGCTGCCGTACTCTGCCGGCATCTGCAGGATAATGGAGTGACGGTTCATCTTCAGGAAGGAGCACTGGAAATTCTGGGGAAGGAAGGGAGGGCGATCGGTGTTCGGACTCCCAAACGGACCATCGAGGCGGATCTGGTTATTATGGCCACCGGGGTAAGGCCCAATTCGGAGCTTGCACAGCAAACTGGCCTTCAGGTATCGAAGAATGGCGGAATTGTGGTCAATAAACGGATGCAGACCTCCGATCCTTCAATCTATGCGGCCGGAGACTGTGTGGAAATCCAGCATCTTTTAACCGGCAAAGGCTTCTATGCCCCTTTAGGTTCGCTGGCAAACAGGCAGGGACGGGTGGCCGCAGACAATATGGCAGGTACCCCAACCACTTTTGATGGTGCGGTCGGCAGTTTTATCATGAAGGCCTTTGATGTCTGTATCGCCTCAACGGGGCTCAGTCTCGAGGTGGCACGGGCCGAAGGTTTCGATGCCGAGGTCTCGCTCACCGCTCCGGCGGATCGGGCACATTTTTATCCGACCCAGGGGATCGTCTGCTGTATGATGGTCTTTGATCGAAGGACCAGAAAGGTTCTCGGTCTGCAAGCAGTTGGACCGATGAATGATTCCATTTCGGCCCGTATCGATGCTGCAGCGGCATACCTGGCAAAAGACGCCGACATCGACGACTTTGCCAACCTGGAGATGGCCTATGCGCCGCCGTTTTCCTCGGCCGTGGATACGATTAATGCAGCTGCATACGTGGCCGGGAACATATGCGATAGGCGTCTGCGGGCAATCAGCATGGAATCCTTTTTCACCTGGATGGAGAATCATGCCAGTCATCCCGATTGGGTGGTCCTTGATGTGCGTCATCCGACACAGGTTGCACCCTTTGCCGAAAAGTTCGGCGAAAAGTTCTGGATCGGTATTCCCGATGATCAGATTCGTAAACGGTATGAGGAACTCCCGAGAGATAAAAACCTGATCATCTTTTGTAACGCCGGGAGCAGGTCCTATGAAGTACAGGTCTTTCTCGACTCTGTTGGGATAACAAACAATACTGTTTTAAGTGGTGGATTTAACGTCATAAAAAGAATAGGTGCAGACTGGATGCCATAAAATCACCTTTGCAAAAAGAGGGGAGAGGAGCCGAGAGATTTTGGTCTTTCAGCCCTTTTTTTTTCGGCTCTGCAAAACGATTTTTCATCGTTCCGACAGATGAGAAATCAGGGTTGCGTGTCGTGTTTTCCCTTTAATCTTTCGAGGTTCTGCGTGGACACTAATTTAGGAATATGTCTCATCAATTATAGACAAAACCAAACTTTCTATGATAGTATCCAAACGGGTACGAATCGAATTTGTTAAAGCCTTTCAATTTCTTGACGGGACGGGAGTGGATGTATGGTCGATGTGGTTGCACAGCATATGGTGGAAGAAATTCAGGATAATGTTAAGACCCGGGATTCCATGAAGGCCAGAATCGTCCTGTCTCATATAGATCAGGTTGACAAGATTACCCAAAACCGGCTGATTTATGAGTTGCTAAAGGGGGATATGGAGTTTACGACCCCCTTGTTGCTGTTTCTTCTCACCGAACATACCTCTGTCACCAATACTCTGCCTGTGGTCAAGGAAACTCTCCTGTCAAATCTCATCGCCTGTCCCGAGATGATTATCAAAATTCTCGAGTCGCCAACCATCACAAACAAGACGTATCTGATTCATATTGTCGGCGAGTTGCGCATGGAAGAGGCAACACCTGTGTTGATAAAACTAATCTCAGAAGCGACTTTGGAAAAGGACATCCTGCTGATTATAGAGACCTTGGGACAGATTGGGGATCCACAGGCCATAAATACCCTGACCGATTTTCTCTACTCTGCTAACCGCGAACTGATAATCGCCTCCATTCAATCATTGGGCATGGTCGGAACTCCCACCGCCATGCACCGGTTGGCTGAGCGCATGGGAACCGATAATGAATTGGATTTCAGGATTCTGTCGATCTTTGCCGAGGTTCAGGATCATGTCTCTTTGGAAAAACTCAATGATACCCTGCGCTCTCATTATGCTCACATGCGGACGTATGCCAAGAAGGAATTGGTTCGTATAGGCCCGAAGGCAGTGCCGTTTCTCATAGAAAATCTGCTTCGGGATGACCCAGATTTTCTCATCCATACCTTGAATGTTTTAGGTGAGATAGGGGACGATTCGGCTATCAAGCCGATCCGTAAACTCCTGGCAAACGAACCCAGGGATGCTAATGTCCGTTTTGCCGCTTACGAGGCATTGGCTCTATTACCGTTAAAAAAAGGTGCCTATACCCTTACAGCCGGATTGACGGATAAAGAGGACCATGTCTGTATTGCAGCTGCACGGGCAATAGATCGGAATTATTCGGATATCCTCGCTGCAGGTATCAAGAATCTGCTGCGGACCCAAAATGATGATGCCCGGCATATTACCAAGATCATCGTGAATGCCCAGGTCGACAAGATATTCTTGAGTCTGGCTCAGGAGGGATTTTTCCAGGAGATGGCACTTGACTATCTTCCTCATACCCATAAGGACATCAGGGAGAATTATCACCGGTTGCTCAAAAAGAATAAGTTGGCTGATTTTGCCGGTAAAGTGAGGGGAGAAGAAAAAGAGGTTGATAAGCCGAAGGTCGTTGCCGTCGATGATTCAAGAATGATACTGAATATTTACAAGGCGACACTCCATGAGTTGGGGTATGATCCTGTCCTTTTTGAATTCCCCGCTTCAGCCATTGAATGGCTTGCCAAAGAAAAGCCGGTAATCGTTTTGACCGATCTAAATATGCCCGATATCACAGGGGTTCAGTTGACGGAAGAGATTCGAAAAAAATATACGCCGGGGCAGTTGCCGGTCATTATGGTGACAACGCAAAACGAGGCTCAGGATAATGAGGCGGCGGTTAGGGCCGGAGTCAGCAAAATTATCCACAAGCCGTTCAATGCCGAATCATTAAAGTCGGCTATGGATGAATTTCTGCATTGAGAAATTCGGGCAGTTTTTTGAAATACCTTCCTACGTCTTCCGGTCTGTGGGCATCCGAGCCTGCAACCAGGCCGATGCCCCTGTTTATTGCCATTTCAACAAAAGGAGCTGCCGGAAAAGGCTCTCCTCGGATGGGGATGCCTGAGGTGTTGATCTCAAGTTCCATCCCTTTATCCCTGACTGCATCCAGGAGATCGGCGATCTTTTTAATATGATTTTTTCCCAAACGCAGGCCCGGCAGATATCTGAGACCGGCATCCAGATGACAAAGAACGGTGCCTGGCAGAGAGAGGACACCTTCGAGTAAGGTATCGAAATAGGGATCGAGCAAGGCATTCCCGCCTGCTCGCGCCATTGCGTCGATATTCCATTCTTTTCTGCTGACGAGATTGAGGTGATGGGGCAGGTCGGGGTGCTTGAAATAGTGAAAGGATACGCCGATCCGGTCCCAGTTTCTCTTGGCGAGTCTGGCTGTTAGCTCATCCTTTTGTGCCGGGTTATATCCAACCTCCACCCCAAGTCCTATCTCCAGCCTGTCCAGGTATTTTTTTTGTAATCTTTCCCCTTCCTTAAAAAAGGTATCAAAGTCTTTTTCCGACAACCAGGTGGTGTCAAAATAGTCTATCCCGCTTTCCATATGTTCGAGAAAGACGATGCCATGCAGCCCTTTCGCGATTGCCGCCTGCACGTAATCCTCCATTGTTCCAAGAGCATGCCGGCAGAGATAGGTATGTACATGGCCATCGCGGGAGATATCTATGAGAGGAGATACTGGGCTTGTCATGGGGAAAAATGAGTTTGATGCGTCTACAGGGGAACTGATTTTGAGTAACGAAAAAAGAGGAACAACCCTACTGCCGGAAATCAGGCATTTCCCCGGGGGAAGAAATGAAGGATTCCGTCAATATCCGATGTGTCGCAATAATGTCCCATCTCCAACTCGAGATCAATATACTCTTCTATGCCGTCGATCCTCAGTGAGAGGGCGGGGCCATTAGGGAGATGATAGATTATGGTTTCGACACTGGTGAGATCAATAGGTGGGGAAAACAATTTCATACTACAAGCCTTTTGCAAAAAACAGGAACACGGCATTAATATACCGTTCATCACAACTTCAGAAGACATATACGGTTTTTGCCGTGAAACTGCAAGACTTATCAACATATGCCTCGAATTTACTTTCGTTTTTTTCAAGCGCCGCAATTGTTGAGAATATTTAATGTGAGAGTACGACCCGTTATCTGGAAAACAGGAATTAAGTTTGACACAAAAAGGGTAGGGGTTTAATATAAAAAGTTCCGTGGTTCGATTGCCCGGCGTAAGCCTCAAAGCATCGAGAGTTGTAAATCTAATTCATTGCAGGTGAAGTAATGACCAAAAAAGATATGTCCGCCAAAGAAAAAACACTTTTTGGCCAAGAGATGAACCCCTCGAATATTCTGCCCAGGAAACTAACCCTGGACAGTCGATTGAAATTTCGCTGTCATCCCGGTGTCCCCTGTTTTACAGCCTGTTGTGGTGGAATAAAAATTATTCTGACCCCTTATGATATTCTTCAACTCATAAAAAGAATTGGAATTCCAGCCCATGAGTTTCTGCATAAATACGCCTCTCCAACCTATCTGGAGAAAACGGATATGCCGGGGGTCATGATCAAACTCAACGAGGAAGATCAGAGGTGCCCATTTGTAACGGAAGCGGGTTGTACGGTATACACGGACAGGCCGACGGCTTGCCGATATTATCCGGTCGGTATGGCCGACTTCCATGAGGGCGGAAGTGAAGAAGACCGAGCTGAGGGGAGTAATAAGGAAGATAAATTCTTCTTTATCGTTAAAGAGAAACATTGCAAAGGATTTCTGGAGGACAAGGAATGGACCGTCGGTGAATGGCGGGCCGACCAGGGTGTAGATGTCCGTGATGAAATGAATAAAGAATGGCTGCGGCTCATCATGCGGCGTAAATCTTTCGGCCACCAGGCAACTCTGTCAGACCAGGCCAAGCGTATGTTTTTCATGGCTTCCACCGATCTTGCTCATTTCCGGCGATTTATTTTTGAAAGCTCTTTTCTTGATACCTATGATGTGGATCAGGAGACCATCGACAAGATTAAGGAAGATGATGTGGAGCTGATGCTTTTTTCCTTTCAATACCTCGCGACAACGCTGTTTGGAGCCGAGGGGTTGAAGATCAAAGATGAAAAGATTCAGGCCAAAATCAAGGAGATCAAAGCCCGCCAGGACGATTCGGTCGAAAAGTCCATCAAGGAGTATGAAGAGCTGATGGCCGAAAGGGAGAAAAAGGCTGAAGGGCAATAATTCTCAATCCTGAGCTATCCAAAATAGAGTTGCGATTGACGAAAAAGGCCGCCGGGGTTTTCCCCGGCGGCCTTTTTTTTGCAGTCGATTTTCTTCCCCGACCCATTACGGCCAAGGGAAGCGATGTTATTCTTTTTCCGGCTCCATTGCCAGTGCGCGTCCTTTCAGGGCTTTCCAGGATTTGAGGACATCTTTCTGGGAAAGTGTCATCAGCTCGTCGGCGTGTTCCGGGTTGACCCGTTTCAGGGTGCGGTACCGATTTTCACCAAGGGCATATTCCTCAAAGGAGATGGTCGGTTCCTTGGAGTCGATGGTTAAGGGGTTTTTGCCTTGCTCTTCCAGATCCGGGTTGAATCTGTAGAGAGGCCAGTGACCGCACTCAACGGCTTTTTTCTGCTGATCGAAGCCGTTGGCCATGTTGATGCCGTGGTTAATGCAGTGTGAGTAGGCGATGATCAGCGACGGCCCGTCGTAGGCCTCAGCCTCGGCAATGGCCTTGATGGCCTGGGAGGGATTGGCGCCCATGGCGATTTTGGCGACGTAGACGTTGCCGTAAGTGGCGAAGATCATGCCCATGTCTTTCTTCGGCATTTTTTTACCGCTGGCCGCGAACTGAGCCGTTGCCGCCCGGGGAGTGGATTTGGACATCTGACCGCCGGTAGTGGAATATACCTCGGTATCCAAAACCAGGACGTTGACGTTCTGGCCGGAAGCCAGGACATGGTCGAGTCCGCCATAGCCGATATCGTAGGCCCAGCCGTCGCCGCCCAGGATCCAGACCGATTTTTTGACCAGGTAATCGGCCACAGACAGAAGCCGCTTGGCGATTACACTGCCGTTTGTCGCCAGTGTCTCTTTCAAGGCGGCAACGCGGGCCCGTTGGGCTTCGATATCCATCTGGGTCTTCTGCTCGGCCCCCAGCAGGGCGTCGGCTACATCGACCGTGATGATCTTTTCATCGACTGCCTTATG
>JBJKRL010000012.1:0-8993 GCA_046704745.1 Desulfocapsaceae bacterium
GGGATCAGGGCCCATGCAAAACAATCGGTTTGTGTTTCCGGGATCAGCTTTGCCAGACGGCTGACAAAACTCTTGCGGTCATAATCCGATCGAAATATCTTCCGACGTTCGATTCCCCTGATAATGACATGATGTAATGCGCCGGGCGCATCTATTCTTGCTTGACGAGGCATGAATTATTTTTACCATATGGTTTTTAAACAGAAAAGCATAATTTCATAGACGTTATATATAGAAATAACAAAAGGTTAATCCTGTACATTGTAAAGAAATAAAAAATATCTTATCAGCTTACAAAATAAAAAACCTCCTGTTGAAAAGAATACTTGCAACCAAACAAGATCATCTTCCCAAACAGGAGGTTTCCATGAATTCAAATTTATCAAGATTGGAAGAGTTTCGTCAACTCAAGAAAGAAATTCGGGGTTCCAAAAGCCATCTCATTGTTGGGATAGATGTGGCAAAGGAAAAACACCACGCCTTTTTCGGAACAGCCACAGGCAAGTCGATTTTACGACGATTGATCTTTGAAAATAACAGAGATGGCTTTGAGATATTATTGAACACAACACGTAATCTCCTTAGCCACGAAGTGTTGGATAGGGTCGTTTTCGGAGTGGAACCAACGGCGGATTATCACAAACCTTTAGCCGAATTTCTAATAAGGCAGGGACTTACTCTTGTACTTGTTTCCAACGGTGCCGTTAAACATAACAGAGAATTGCTTGACGGGAGGTGGGATAAGAATGATACCAAAGACAGCGCCAATATCGCGGATCTCATCTCCCAGGGCAAGTTCCTTTTTTACGATTTTCCACCCCTGATAGTGCGAGATCTCCGCCAGCTCCTTTCGCTCAAAAGGAGGCCCTAGGGTCGCATCTTAATTATTTACTATTTGATTTTTATAACTATTATTCACCAATAATTATTAATTAAGATGGGCGACCCTGCTCCTTTCACCTCTTTAAAGAGGATGCGTAATTACATCATTTCGTTGAGCCTTTTGCAAAACCAGGATTTTTATTCAAATTCAAGGCATGCTAAAAATTTTACCACAGGCGCCCCGTAGGAAGTGCCCTTGGGGTGCATATATTTGATATCGGAATCGAAGTTTATGCCCGAAGGGTGCTTACCTCCGAGGATAAAATTTTGAGCATAACGCAAAGTTTGGGCAGGTAAGCGCAGACTCCGAAAAGACAGTTTTGCTAGTGGCTCCGTTAATAAGGAAAACCGCATAATAAAGGGGCTTGTGGATAACTGTCTGCAAGCCCCTTTCCTTCTACTGGCGCGGTCGATAAGATCCGGACCAGTAGGCCACGACGTGGAAGAACGTTCAGAGCATTTGCAAAAAACTTGGACGACCAGATACATTACTTTCTTCTTTTGAGACGACCAATCAAGAGAAAATGTACTGTAGTCGGACACCAACGGAACTTGACTGACGTTTTTCACCTACCCATTGAACCGGTACATTTGATTTCTAGGAACAAGCAATAATTTCCCCAGCAAAACAAGATTATTCTCAGAACGTTGCAAACAGCACTTTCTCACCTCATTAATAATTCGAGCAGCATGGGTTTCACCCCAGAACCAATTATTGAGTGCGATACTATCGGTTGACTGACCGGGTTGGGCAGATAGTCCCTCCAGATAGCAGACTTTGAGGTCATCTACTGCCAAACGCAGCATATCTGAGAGTTGTTCACCCTGTATTCTTGTCCCTTCAACCTTTCCCGCTATGAAATTGCACATCAGATCGCTGATCTTGTCCGGAGTAAGACCACTGACCCCGATAGTCGTACGGTCTTTTCTCTCGCAGGCCAGGTTGTGCCATGTTTGCATCAGAGCATATTCGTTGCGAAATTGAAAAATAAGCTCATCTAAACCTGCCGGTTCTTCTGCTGGGGGTGTAAAATTTACAGGGCAAGCAATCTGGTAATGATCAATTTTGCCCTGGGCAGCGTCATTGGGATAATCCTCTAACACCGGCCCTGTCGGGTATTCAAGCAATGACAGCGCATGTTTGATAACATCGGTCTGGAATTCAGGATCCTGAGGATTGCCAAGTGGCCTTCCAAGAGGAAAGCTGACCCACAATGCCCTGGGTGGTTTTATGATTTCCGTATGTTCCCTGATTAAACTTATCTGAGTTGTGGCAATACCTGCACTTTCCATGAAATGTCCCAGCCCGCCAACTGCGCGCGTACAATTGGGTCAGACCGGCACCAGGAATACCGCATCAACACGATCTCTTTTTAAAATGGTGGCGAGATGAGTCGCCTCCTGCTGCATTTGATCTGGTGGAGTTGCCCCCATAAAGGAATAATGGTATTCGGCAAGACTTCCTATAAACCCGAGTTGTACCAATTCCCGCAACCTGTCCAGTGGAAAAGCCACATTCATGTCCATCTGGAATCCGGTGCGATCAAAATTGGTGGAGATATGACTCATGACCAGATCCTGGGCCTGAATATCTTTTGGTACAAGCCTGTAACCTGTTTCTCCTACACGAAACGGTCTGTCGGATCGTCTATGTAATCCTGCTGTAGATATCAATGCTATCCGTGCCTGCGAGACCTTTAACCCAGAGACATATGGTGATGATGCGTATGTTGGACAGGGAAGAGTAAGTAAATGCTCACGCTCAGCCTCTTCGTACTGAGAAAGACGTACCATTGGTTCGATCCTTTTGCTGTAGAGTAAATCTCAAAAGCCTGACGGCGACTAAGATATGTTTTGTTTAATAAGCCTGACGTAATCCGACAATGCACTATGTATTGTCTATCATAAAGGAACTATGATCTTGCCAGATTCTGCAACGTTCTTAAAGTTTGTTCCGGTTCAGGGCGAATGGTATAGTCCACATTGATATCCGCATCTCTGATACATCCGTCCGAGTCAATGATGAGCCTGGCCGGCAGCGGCAAGGTCCATGAATCATCACCATTGTAGCGGGACAAATCCAGTCCAAACCCACGATAAAGTTCCTGAAGATACCCAGGCAGAGCAAACCTCAAGCCGAATCTTGCTGCTACCTGATTTCCAGGGTCGGAGAGCACAGGAAAAGTCAACCCGAATTTTTTCACAATCTGACGGCTGAATTTCCCGAGCTGGGGGGAGATCGCAACCAGTGAGGCCCCTGCTTGTTCAAACTCCGCCACAGCCGTTCCCAGAGCTTCCAGCTCCATATTGCAATACGGTCACCACCCGCCCCGATAAAAACTTACAACCAGCGGACCTTTGGCAAGCAGTTGTCCTACGGTTTGCGTTTTGCCATTCTGATCGAACAGGGTAAATTCGGGAGCCGGATCCCCTTTCTTCAAGGCTTTTTCAAGGATTCCCGATAAGGCCAACTCTTCTGTTGCCCGCTTCATGATGCGGACTGTTTCCGAGGGGACACGGGCTATAAAATCGGCCTTATAAGCCGACAGCTTTTTCTGCAGGTTCATTATGTACCTCCATCACGATTAGACTGGTCTATTATTTTGACCTGTAAAAAAAATTATCTTAAAATCAATGTGAATGCGATATCAATAAAATCTCTCATTGGCTGAGTTGATTTCATAACCTTTGAACGCAATATGGCACCTTCCCAACTTGCAAGGATAAAGCCTGCCAATTGCACCGGATCCATATCGTCTGACAACTGGCCTTTTTCCTGGGCCTCTCTCAGGCAGTCGGCAAAACGTTCCTTCCAAAGGCTGAACACCTCTTCCAACCTTGAACGAAACCGTTCATTGACATCCGCCATTTCCTGTCCAAGATTGCCAAGGAGACACCCTTTGGTGCAATTAGTCTGCTGGAGACGGGCGAGAGCGTTCTCGAGAAAATTCCTAATACGGTCGATCGGCCCCACTTCCGGATCATCGAGAAAGGTTTGCAGCCGCTGTTCCAGCCGATTGGCATACGCATCAATGACGGCCATCCCAAACTCTTCCTTACTCTTGAAATAGTGATAAAATGAGCCTTTAGGGACCTGGGCAGCCTTTAAAACCGCATCAATGCCTGTTGCACTAAAGCCTTGCTGGGAAATGATATCGGTTCCGGAAAGGATGAGATCCGTGTAAGTGTTTCTGTTTTTCATGGTATAGAAATAGACCGTTCTGTCTAGTATGTCAAGGTGTAAAGAGTGAAATAATGCCGTAGCTGTTGGTTGTCTTTATTTGTCTATCGTCAAATAGTGCCAGCGGGTTATTCCCTTCTTAACAGCTTCCTGCTTTCTCCGTATTCGAAAGCGATTTTGCCCGCACTGCCTGTTGGATAAGTTTAATAAGGGGACGTTCTCATCATTTAAACTTACAAGATCTCTAAATTCGCTCAATAGTTGGTTATGCCAAGAAAAGCACGATTAGACGCTCCTGGAGTTTTGCACCATGTTATCGCACGAGGAATCGGGCAGCGAAAGATATTTGACGATGACGTGGACAGGAATAATTTTTTAGAACGCCTTGGTAATATCCTGGTTGAAACCAAGACAATTTGTTACGCATGGGCTTTAATTCCCAACCATTTTCATCTCCTGTTGCGAACAAATAAGACCCCGGTTTCGAAAGTTATGCGCCGGTTATTGACAGGTCATGCAATAACGTATAACCGCAGACATAAACGCTGGGGGCATCTCTTTCAGAATCGCTACAAATCCATAGTGTGCGAGAATGATCCTTATTTTCTTGAATTGGTACGTTATATTCATCTCAACCCGATAAGGGCAGGCATCACTAAAGATCTTGAAAAACTGGATTCCTATCCTTATTGCGGGCATAGCTTTGTGATGGGGAAATGTACCTGCGATTGGCAGTTCAGCTGAAGGAACGTGCAGCCCGATGATACCAATAAATTCTTTGGTCTCTAACAGTTCTACCGCCCATACTCCCCACCCTCTTTCAGCCGGTAATGATTGGCACTTATCGACAATTGCATCGCTCTCAGATCGACTCAAAATGCTTGGGAAGTACTCCATCACTTTTGGATCCGAAGACATAGCTGCAAATGGAAGACGATCACTTTCTTTCCATTGGCGAAGCTGAATTCGTTCAGTTCCAGGTTCAATGATTTGACTCATACTGACAGCAGCCTTTCACTGTTCTAGAAGTTTCGATATTCATCCTTTTCAATATCCCAGTAAACGTTAAAGCGTGGTATTAAATTCAACGCTGCGCCCGCATAACATTGAAAATCATCAGTTTATCTAATGTATTTTTTGGAATTCATTTTATATCAAAATTTTAGAGATTTTTCCAATGGGAGGATATACATAAAAGTATAATTTTATTGACGTCTCTCAACTTTCTCGCCTTCTTATATAGAAACGTATAAAATCATAGACGTCCCCAATTTCCGCCTCTAGGTCTAAATGTTTCATGAGTTGTAGACATGACCCCCCGGTCTTTTCTTTCGTGCTATCTAAATTATTATTTTGTTGCCTCAATTTTAGGCTCTTTTTGTGAGAGAAGAAGCCGGATCATGGAATAGAGTCTATGAAACATATAGTCGATCTGGGTTGGATCGGTAATAGTGGATCTCTTTGTATCCGAATGCCGCAGGTGGAATGTGTCGCCTATCTTTGTCAGAGTCTGCGCTTCCATGTCCAGAAGCGACAGGAATGCCTCGTCGCCGGTCACTTTTTCCGGCAGAGTCTGCAATCGTTTCCAACAATCCCACAGCAGTTTCACAGATGTGCCATGGACGGACGGGTTGGGGGCGAGAAATGCACGATGGGCCTCTTCAAGCATTTTGTCAAGAGTCGGATCTCCGGTATGGAATTGTCCTGTCGAAAGTTTTTGTTCTGGTATTCCTGGAGCCTTTTTTACCACATGTCCGGCATCGGTGAGTTCATACATCAGCTTGTTGCGCGAAAGGATCCTGTTGATCTCTAATAGAAATTGTTGTTTTCCTGTCACTTCGTCGAATCCGAGATGGTAATGACCGAGTTCCTTGTGATGGGAATTCTGTATGGGTTTTGCCACCGTCCTATAGCAGAACTCGATGAGATCAAGCACTTGTTGAGTATCCGGTACATAGGGATATGAACTTATGTGGAAACCGTGATGTATTTTGTAGGTTGTTGCCAGCGGCCATTTCAGACCTGGTATTTCAGCTTGCACGGCAAGGCCTATAGCCTTCTCGTCGGTTCCTATGGGGATATGGTCGGAAGGGCATATTTCCGGATAGTTGGCTCCGAAGGCGCCAGTCACCACCAGGGAGTTGACAAGAGTGATGATACCACCCCAGACATCTTGTTGAATACCGTTTCCGCTCCGGTTTCCAGAGTCTTGTGCACGCTTACGAAAAGGGTTTATCATTATGAACTCCTCTTAATATAGGAGAGTATACTTTTGCTTTTCTTGAGTGAAAACTTTGATCATGGTTTGATTTCTTTGTCTTTTACTGAATGAAAAAATAAATGCAATGGACCCTGAAATTATTGGAAACCAGACACTTAGTAAAGAGAAGAAAGGAATCCTTTCCATTTATTTGTTCCTTTTATAACTATGCCTTCACCTGTCCACCGGGTGAAAGGCATTGTTGAGAAAATCACGAATAGGGGACAGATCACCATTTTAAATATCATTCCGCTTTGCCACTGCTTTTTCTCGGCCGCCCTGCTTTGCCGGGGGAGACACGGCGAGCAATCATTTTGCTCACTTCCTCGGAAAATCTATCGGTGCCCAACGCAAAATTACCATTGGTGGCCTTTCTGATTTTATCCAGATCTCCAAGCTTAAGTTCATGACGAAAAAGTTCTCTGTACGCCATCTGCCTTTTTTCATCGGTGTTACCCAAGCTGCGGTAAAGCTCATGAGGTGTTAGTATGTCGGATTTTTCTCCCTTACCGTTAATCCGGTAGCTTGACCAACGATACTCTCCAGGATGCTTTACGATTCCAGCTCGTACCGGGTTCATTTCAATATATCGCTGACAGGTAAAAAGATACTCTTCTTGTTGAACAATGCTTGAACGATATCGCCCCTCCCACAGTGTTCCGCTACGTTTGTAGGATCGGTTGACATATTGGACATAGCGTTGCCCCAGCCGCTTCATGAGGTCTCCCGCACTTGAGGGATGACTCGGCGTGAGTAGCAGATGAACATGATTGGTCATCAGAACATAGCAGTGTATAAAACACCCCGAACTCTGAGCATACTCTTGTAGCCATTCGAGATAAGATAAATAATCCTCGTCGGCAAAAAAACATGCCTGTCTATTGTTTCCTCGTTGAATGATATGGAGGGGAATGTCCGGCACTATGATTCGAGATCGTCTTGGCATAGCCTGACTCATACAATAAGTTTTGGAAAACCTCAACTAAAAAAACGTGGTCTGTCCCCCTTGGCTGGGGGAGTGGGGGAGAGATTCCCCCGGCTACCCGATTGTGCTTTTTTTCTTTATTATTGGAATGTTAATTTACGTTTATTTGCCACACATTCTCTCAGATATAAATTTATAAGATTCTGATACGGGATACCAGTTTCTTCCGACATGCTTTTGAAGTAATCAATTACGTCAACGCCCATTCTAATTGTAACTTGCTTCTTTAATTGCTTAGCGAATGGGTTTTTACGTTTTTGCATTTTTGATAAATCGTATTCTTGTTTCATAATCACGCACCTGGGTATTGTTTCATCTCATTTTTGGTTGCCTTTCTTGCTGAGATGATTCTAATGGTCGAATCACTCTCTCTGAAACAATGAACGACGAGAAGAATACGAAATTTATTACTTAGGCCTAGCATTAGAAACCTGTCTTCATTATAGGAATTTTTATCATCCCAGAATTGAATAGCCTGCTCATCAAAGAAGACTGATTCTGCTTCTTCAAATGAAACACCATGTTTCTTTAAATTCGATTTCGCTTTCTTGTCGTCCCATTCAAATAATATGTGCTCCATAATTACAGTATAATTATATTGTATGGGATAGACAATTTCTTTTTGGCACAACGTGCTGTTGTGGGGAGCGCGGCTGTTTGCGCTTCCCAACCAACAGATGTTATAATAATAATTATCTTGTCAAAATTGATTTTTTGTCCAGTCCCATTTCTTTAACGATGGAACCATAAAGAAAACAGCAATTAAAGAAAATACAAAACAGACGATATAGAAATACAGATGAGTTTCGAACTAAAATTCCAATATGCTACAGCAATGACCGGTTAAGAAATTGCATAGAGTTTCTTCATTTTTCTGCGAGCCTTCTCCTTTGCCGTGGAGATGTTGAGGATTGACTAAGCCCAAGCAACATGGCTTCATTCCGAATTTGGTTTCTCAATTGCCGTACACGTCGAATCGATACAGGTTCGCCATGTTGCTCATGACAATAAATAGCCAGAAGAAAATAGGTGATGAGACCAGCAAGAATCTGGACCATCAACCCATTTTTACTTCGGGCAAACAGGTGATAGACCTTAAGGTGTCGCTTCCACCAGGCAAAGAACTTTTCTATGTCCCAACGGAGCTTGTAAACAAGGGAGATTTGCTCAGCGGTTAAATCAAAACGGTCGGTGGCAACCCAGTATTCTTTATCATCTACAGTATAGCCAACAAGCCTTATCGGCTTTTTGGTTTGGTTAATGCTGGGTGTACCAAGAAGTACCTTGGCATCAAAGAACACATGAGAATTTTCAGGAATATCATGCTCGGCAAGCACCTCTTTGTGTGTTTTGCCCTTTATGCGACAAACAAAATGGCAACCATCCTCTTGCCACTGATCGAAAAGATGGTGGGCCTGATAACCACGATCCAGTACCGCTGTCTGGCCGGGCTCGATAATACTGCTGACAAAAGGTCTTTCAGCTCCGATGCCTTCAGTCAGGAAAAGCTTGCGAGGGATGGCATGATTGAGATTGAATCCGAGATGCAGTTTTGCCTTATTCGAATGGGTGCGATATTCCGCCCAATGCATCGATAGAACCGAATCAATGAGAGATCCGTCTATGGCAACCAGATCACCAAGTTCGGTATATTGGCTTGGCAGAATGTCACAGGCCTTTTTTTG
>JBJKRL010000013.1:0-9687 GCA_046704745.1 Desulfocapsaceae bacterium
GTCCCTTTGAAACCGATTGGGCCTATGTCCTCTATCTAAACAAAGGTGCCGTCGGAGTAGGTTTAAAAAAACAAAGAGGATTTGCCGTCTGGCCGGTTTTATCAGAGACCCTGGAAGGAAAAAGCACACCTGTACCGTTGTAGTCAGATAAATCTGGTCAAAATATGATAACGGCATATTCAACTGTTCAATTCAAGTTGAAATGTATGGTTTTCCCACTCAAATACTCTTTTAAAGGGGTAGAAGTGGTCCCAGAAATATGCACAAGCCGTTAAACGAAAACCTGCTAACATTTTAAATGGTCAAGTGGGCATTATTTTTTAGCAGAAAAATGACAAATAGAACATACTGGTACCTCCAAAGCAAAAGTAGCATTGGGCTGTACTGGCTGTCAACATAACCCTAGCCGAACTAGAGAGTAAATAAACCGGAGAGCTACGCTGCTTTTCTTTGTTCATTATCTTTTTGCAGCAGAAGAAATATAATGTGTGACTTCTGGTATTCCTTTTATGTGGAAACGATTAACGGCAGTTTGCAAGGCTTGATCGGCATGTGTTACTCGCTCGTGTTGCCGCAAATGTTCTATCCATGAATCCACATAAAATATCTCCAAGTAACGACCTTCGTCAGCAGCGTCTTCAAATACGTTCCATGCATAGGCCCCATCTCGGCGGCGTTGATGTGATAGTTTTTCAAGGGCATTTAGAAATGCTTCGCGGTTTTGTGATTCTACCAGGTATATAATAGATACTAGTGTCGGCCCTTCACTTACATTAATTCCTTTCTGAAGCACGGGGGTTGGCCAATGCATTGAGGGCATCAGGTCGACAGCGGCGCCTGTTTGTAGCTTCCAACGCCATACGAGCGGAATGGTGGCAAGCATCGTTGCTGCAGCAAGGAAATGCGTTAAACGAAGCCCTACCATTTTGGCAACCTGACCCCATATGCAACTTCCCAGGCTCATACTGCCGAACATAACGGTAGCGAATACCGCGAGCCCCCGCCCCCGCACCCATTCAGGTAAAGCGACCTGTGCCGAGACGTTAATCGTAGCAATTACTGTGATCCATGATACGCCAGCCAAGAGACTGGCAACAAGAGCAACGGTAGAATGTCTAGCCAAACCGAACAGCATCAAAGCCCCAGCAGTGCCGATTGTACCTAAACCAACCAACTTGTCGGCACCCAAATGTGATTTTAGCCAGGGTAATAGAAAGCCCCCTCCCACAGAACCTACCCCAATGACTCCAAGAAGTATTCCGTAAAGTTCCGGACCACCGGCCACTTGGTTACGTGTAACAAGCGGTAAAAGCGCCCAATAAGCACTGGCAAACGGGAAGAATCCCATAGTCCGAAAAAGAGTCGCACGAAGATGCGGATTATGACGTGCGTGACGAAGTCCTATCTGAATCGCTGAAACAAAACGCTCGGCAGGAAGAGGACTGACATTACTTTTATGTTCTCGCCACCAGATTAGGGCGGCGAGAACCCCAACATAACTAATCGCATTGAGAAAGAAAGGAGATGCCAGGCCCATAACCGCTATGACCAGCCCTGCCAAGGCCGGTCCCACCGCTCGAGAGACATTAATGCCGATACCGTTTAGTGTTACTGCTGCCGCAAGTTCTTGACGAGGGACCAACTGCGGAACAATCGCCTGCCATGCCGGTGAAATTAGTGCTGCACTGGTACCGACAAGAAAAGTGAACACGAGCAGTATAATTGATGTAACCCTGCCTGTCCAGACAAGCAGACCAAGGATCCCGATCACTATGGCGACGGCAATTTGGACAACGAGTAAAAGACGCCTGCGATCAATGGTGTCAGCCAGTGCTCCCGCAGGGAGGCCGAATAAGAACATCGGAAGTAAGGTTACAACCTGCACCAATGATACATACAGGGGATCTGGATTTAGGCCGACCATAAGCCAGCCAGCAGCAGCGTTCTGCATCCATGTCCCAATATTTGAGACAACAGTTGCTACCCAAAGGACTGTAAACGGAGCAAAATGGAAAGGCCTCCACGGAGAGCCTATTGCTCTCTCTGAGGCCTTCGTCATGGACTCATTTTCATCATCAATCTTTTCCATTCTTATTCAATCTCCTTCCTGCCATTTACAAGCACTGCCGCTACAATACATCCGCCAATGATTGCCATGCGCTTAAAGAATGTTGTTAATTCATGAATGCGATCCAACCCGGTAACTATCCAGAATCTGTGGGCCGGCAATGTGGCGATGAGGGTGACCCTTATAAGAAACCCTGATCCAACCCAACTGTTCCACCTCGTTGCTTGCCATTTGGAAGCCGAAAAATTTGGTGATACCGCTAAGAATAAATGGAGACGCAAGAGTCAAACGCGCGATTAACTCCACGATGGGTATTACCAGCCATCTATTGATCTTACTTGATGAAATTATGTCAGTGATAAGCATATCCTCAAATGTTCTATAAACAATCTATATGAATTACTGCTAAGCCGTTTTAATATAACCCTTAACTATTCCAAGTCTTAGATACAGCGTGCGTTCCTGAACCATTAAACTCCACACCCACAACCTGTCTGCCACGCGCGACCGTCAGCACCCATCACCCAGTGAGCATGGTCTGGCTGATTTTCGTGTTTGGGCTGATTTTCTGCTTTTACATCTACGTCTTCATGAGCATTGCAATACCCCCCAAAGTGAGTGACGGGCGACCAATCAGGACTGACATCCGGAAGATCAGGTGCATAGGCCGCAAATTCTTTATCTGCAGAGACTATTCGACCGTCCACGACTGTCAACACACTTTCAATGGTGCGGATTGCATCTTCGTCAACAGCAAAATAATCCTTGTTGAGAACGGCAAGATCAGCAAATTTCCCGACGGATAGCTCTCCCTTGATTTCATCTTCACCGCTGAACCACGCGCTTCCTTTGGTCCAGAGGCGCAGAGCCTCTTCACGACTGAGTCTATTTTCTGGTTCGTTGATGATTGTACCACCCACGCTTTTGCCGGTAACCAGCCACCACAAGCAGGTCCAGGGATGGTAGCTGGCTACTCGTGTACCATCGGTCCCTCCACCGATAGGAAGGCCCATCTTGAGCATTGTGCGTAAAGGTGGTCGAGCCTGAACGGCCGACTTCCCGTAGCGTCTGATGAAGTATTCTCCCTGATAGGCCATGCGGTGTTGAATAGCGATACCTCCGCCCATTGCCTGTATCCGTTCAAGATTGCCGACACTTACAGTTTCGGCATGATCGATGAACCACGGCAGATGATCAATGGGACGATCACGGTGAACTCGTTCGAAGACATCCAGAAAACGTCCAATGGTCTCATTGTATGTGGCATGGATACGCCAGGGCCAATTCGCTTCCACCAGTTTGCGGACGATTTGCTCCAGCTCGGATTCCATGATCGGTTTGAGGTCAGGCCGAGGCTGCAGAAAATTTTCGAAATCTGCAGCACTCCATACCAGGTTCTCTCCTGCTCCATTGACACGGAGCATGGCATCACCATCTCCCGGCCGGGTCATTCCCAGCCAACGGGTGTAATCACTTATCTCCTCGCCGGGTTTCTGAGCAAAGAGGCTGTAGGCCACTCGCAAGCTCAACTGACGGTTTTCGGCCAAATGACGCACCACGGTGTAATCATCGGGGTAATTCTGACCGCCTCCTCCGGCATCAGAGGCGCTGGTCACTCCAAACCGATTGAGTTCCCTCATAAAGTGCCGGGATGAATTCACCTGATCCTCAAAGGACAGTTTAGGAGCCCGTGCAATGGTGGAATACAAAATCAAGGCATTAGGCTCGGCAACGAACAATCCTGTTGGTTTCCCTGAGGCATCCCTGACAATGAGTCCACCAGGCGGATTGGTTACAGATTCATCCATTCCCAATATGCGAAGAGCCGCTCGGTTGAGCAGCGCGCAGTCATAGAGGTGCAGAAGGAAAACCGGAGTATCTGGAGCAACCTGATTGATTTCGTCGAGGCTTGGAAGCCGTCCTTCGGCAAACTGGAATTCATTCCAGCCGCCGATGACCCGTACCCATTGGGGGGGCGGCGTACGCTCGGCCTGTTCCTTGAGTTGCGCCATCGCCTGTGAAAGAGTGGGCACACCGTCCCAACGCAGTTCGAGATTGTAAAACAGACCGGCCCGGATCACATGCAGATGCGAGTCGTTCAGCCCCGGAACCACCCGTCGGCCGTTGAGGTCTATCTTTTGAACATCAGAAGAAAGCCGGGCAAGAATGTCGTCATCGGTACCGGCAGCGACAATCCGCCCGTCTGAGATGCCCAAGGCACTGACTTCTGACTGTCGGGAGTTCAGCGTCGTAATTTTTCCATTATGGAGAGCGAAGTCGATTTTCATTTTTTTACTCCTTTGTTGCCAGGCGTGTCTGCCTGTCACTTCAGCCAGGGCCGGGCGAAGCGCGTAAACGCCGGCATGACTGCCCAAGTCAGCGCCGCGACAACCAAAATATTGGAAACGCCATTATGGAGCCAAAAAGGTAAGCCTGAAAGCCGATTGGAATCCCGGTAACTGACCACCAAAACCGTAGGCCAGACCCCCAACCAGGCAAGAACAGCCATTTTCCAGCGTGGAGGGTTGTCCATTAGAGCGGGATCATAAAAAAATGCTTCCAGTCCATGCAGATGTCTGCGGTAATACTCCTCTTCCACCAAGAATTTTCCGGCTTCCTGCCACTGCATAAAACGCCTGGACCGATAAAACGCATCACGGGCATTCTCATCGGCAAAAGAACGCAGGATTCCATACGCATCCGTATCACCACCAGGAACGGATCGTAATAGTTGAGCACCAAGGGAATCCTTATTTTTCAGCGACTCGGCGAAGAAGAACCGGATCGCCTCTTCACAGCCCGGTTTTATTTTTCGGGTTATCGCGACATGTACGGACTTATCCATTGTGGAACTCCGAGCTAGCAGCACCCAATTCTGCGATGCTGCCGGCGGATATTGGCTACTTTTTAACGATATGGGGATTGCTCGCTGCCTGTGGCGCCTTATGCACCATGGAATAGGCATATTCGATCCCGCTGCCGTAGGCTCCGGCGTGTCCTCGGAAAATATTCATTACTGCGTCGTAATGCTCCCTATGAGCCCAGTCGCGCTGGAATTCCAGAACAGTTGCGATCGTGGTCATCGGGACCGCTCCTGCCTGAACACTTCTGCGTAGAGCAGCATCGTGGGCAATCTGTGAAGTCGCCCCGCAGGCATCTTCGACAATATAGACGTTGTATCCTTCATTAAGCATATTGAGGGTTGGCCATGTCACACACACCTCTGTCCAAAGTCCGGCGATGACGATGTTCCTTTTGCCGGTTCCTTTCACAGTCTCTCGGAATGCCGGGGAATCCCAGGAATTCATACTGGTTCTTTCAATGGGCTGTTTGCCAGGAAAGACGTCCATTAGTTGAGGCCAGATGTAGCCGCTGAAGGATTCGGTCTCCACTGCCGTCAGAATGGCAGGTACGCCGAACTCTTTTGCTGCCTTGGCCAGCATCACAACATTGTTGATGAGCTGCTGACGGTCGATATTCGCGACGCCGAACAGCATCTGCGGTTGATGATCGATAAATACGACAGCTGAATTATCAGAAGTGATCAATCCTCCATCGGTGTTTGGAAGTATATTAGCCATAGTTCTGTTCCTCCGATTTCTTATGATTAAATGTTTGTTTTCTTTTGGTTGAAACGTTTTGCCATCGATATGGACTACTCTAGAAAGTTGTGAGAATTATTTGTGCCGCTCTTTCACAAGGAAGCCACAGGAAATCAACCTCTTGCACCAGTTGATATCAAAAACCTTCGGGAAACCAATCCGTGACGTTCCAACATCTGGCTGATGGCCAAACTGAGTGAGTTTTGCTCGTGGTTCGTTGCATTGTCTTGTCTCTTTTCCAGGTGTACAAAAAGATCACCGGCAAGTTCCCTGTCAAGCCACACTGTCATTGAAAAGCCCTGGGATCGAGCCGTCTCATAAAAAGTGTCCAGCAGAATTTTCGCCAGCATTTCCCCATTTGGACGGCAAGAGCGTAAACGGATACATTCAATGGTGCTCATAACTACGTCTCCTTTACCCGGGTCCCTATCAAAGTTTATGCCAAATTAATTTGCTTTGTGATTAACTATTGTTATCGTAAACAGCAGGAACGAGAAGTGCTCTGGGGTGGATTTGCGCTACCCCATAGGGTATATCGGCAAAAAAATATCCCATGGGACATTTTATGAAGCCGTCGTTGGATCTCGACAATTTCTATTACCAAGCCTCTCTTCGAATTCTCGGGAGTCTCAACATCGCGGATGCACTCTGTAAAATGGTTCAGTATATAGACGGAACCATACCAGTGGATAGCTCGACCTTGCGTTTGTATGAGCCGAAATGCGGTGTTATGCGCGTCCTTGCCCGTGCTGACAGATCGAAGGGAGAACAACTTGATCTTGTAGTAAAGCTCGATAAGATGGGCAAAAAAACGGCAGAATGGCTGAATTTGGGAAAAGTTAAAATAATTACAGATACTCACGACGATCCGGTGTGCGCTGCCATTCAGGAGCAAACCGCCCTCTTCGGTGCTGAACTCGAGATGTCTCACATGGTACTTCGGCTGGACTTCAATGGAGAACATATCGGTGACATTGCTCTGCAGGCTCATGGCAGCAACCGATATACCACAAAACATGCGCGCATGTTTGAAGCACTATCTGCTCCTTTGAGCATTGCTTTGAAGAATTTTTTTCAACACAAAGAGCTTGTCCACCTCAAGGAGTCGTTACAGGAGGAAAGCAGATTTCTGAGAAATGAGCTGATCAGGCCCCGCGGACTAAAGATTGTCGGTCTTGAAACCGGGCTGAGAGACGTGATGATACAAGTGCGCAAGGTAGCTTTGATGGACACACCGGTATTGCTTTATGGAGAAACCGGGGTGGGCAAGGAACTTTTTGTCTCAGCCATTCAAACCCTTTCTGCGCGTGCCGACAAACCCTTTATAAAGGTGAACTGCGGTGCCATACCTCCTGAATTGATCGACAGTGAACTGTTCGGTCATGAGAAAGGCGCCTTTACCGGTGCTTTGGATAATAAACGCGGAAGATTTGAGCGAGCTCACACAGGAACAATTTTTTTGGATGAAGTCGGAGAACTTCCTTTACAGGCCCAGGTGAGATTATTAAGGGTTCTGCAGCAAAAGGAAATAGAACGTGTTGGGGGCGAAAAAATCATAAATGTCGATATTCGCATCATTGCGGCAACCAATCGTGATTTGACACGAATGGTCGCTCAGGGTGATTTTCGGGAAGATCTTTATTTCCGATTAAGTGTTTTTCCCATCCATATCCCTCCGCTTCGCCGGCGCAAGCAAGATATACCCGCCCTGGTCGACTTTTTCGTCAGCAGCAAAATGAGGAAATTCGGCTATCACCAGAAACCTCCCTTACATTCAAATGCTTGGGAGAAGCTTACCTCTTATGATTGGCCTGGAAACGTGCGGGAACTGGAAAATGTCGTAGAAAGGGAGTTGATTCTCTGCCAGGGTGATGAACTGCGCTTTGACGACCTCCCCGATGAAATTAACAGGAAAACGACTTCAATAAATATTTATAATTCCAAATTGCATAGCCTTGACGTGGCCGTGATAAATCACATTCAGCTGGCATTGGATTTCGCGAAAGGTAAAATTCAAGGACCAGGTGGAGCCGCGGAAATGCTTTCTGTCAATCCTAATACCTTGCGCAAAAAAATGCGAAAATTGCGAATACCTTTTGGGCGCGAATCAGCGATGAAAAAAAATAAATCAAATTGATTAAACCGATATTGGATCTTGCTTCGAGATTGTATTATGCTGACTTACAACCGTTTTTTACCTGAGGAGGAACAACATTCTCGTAAGTAGATTCAGCAAATAAGGTACAATTCTAGAATCTAGCAAGAACCTCATGGAGTAAACATGAAATAGATAGTTAGCAGAGCTTCTTTAGAGATAGAGATTGCTGGAACTTATGAAGCTACCAAAATACGACCTGATAAGAAGGATCTCTTAAGATTCTTCGAAATTTTAAAACCATCAGTAAAGGAATCATAACTAATTCACTGGTCAGGACGGCGAGAACCTCGCTGCCATAATTTTTCGTTGTGCGTCGAGATTGGTTGTCGGACTACCCGCAAAAGGGAGAGAGAATATGCTCAGAATCGTCCTTATCGCTCTCAGCTCGGTCGCAATGGCATATCCATATCCTGTGGCGGCTCAGGTCAAGCCATTTCCGGCTTCGTTCCATACACGGGACATCAAAACTGATGGTGCGACGCTTCACGTACGCTTCGGAGGCCATGGGCCAGCTGTTGTTCTGCTTCACGGTTTCGGTGACACGGGCGACATGTGGGCTCCACTCGCGGCTGAACTCGCGCGCGACTACATGGTTGTCGTGCCTGATCTTCGCGGAATGGGGCTCTCTTCGAAGCCACCCGGTGGCTACGACAAGCGTACGCAAGCCGCCGACATCCGCTCCGTTCTGACGACGCTCGGCCTCGATCGTTCATCGATCATTGGTCACGACATCGGCACGATGGTCGCTTACGCCTACGCTGTGCGCTACCCCGAAAAGACCGAGAAACTCGTAGTAATGGACGCGCCGATTCCCGGAATCCCGCCTTGGGACTCGATCGTCCGTCTTCCGGCGTTATGGCACTTTGATTTTGGCGGCCCGGATATGGAGCGCCTAGTCGCAGGACGCGAGCGCATCTATCTCGACCGCTTCTGGAACGAATTCGCCGGCGATCGCACGAAGATAGACGAAGCAACTCGAGTGCACTATGCAAAGCTCTATGCAAGAGCTGGTGCTATGCATGCCGCATTCGCCCAGTTCAATGCAATCCGCAAGGATGCCGAAGACAACAAGGTTACGATGGCAACGAAGTTAATCATGCCCGTACTTGCGATCGGTGGCGAAAAGTCGTTTGGCGCGAACGAAGCAGTGGTGATGCGCAACGCCGCGACCAACGTTACAGAACTCATAGTCCCAGGCGCCGGACACTGGCTTATGGAGGAATCGCCCTCAGTTGTGATCACTGCCGTTCAAGCTTTCCTGTTGCAACAATGAAGGTCAAAACCCCATCAATAATCAGCTATGTGAGATAAGTGCCACTTCATTGACCAATGGGTGGACTTTCGTACACATCGACGTCCATTGTGAGAATGTCGTATTCGTCTATAAGCTACCGTACTCCGCCGGAATTCTACCCTCGAAATATACGGTCAAAAGTTAAGGCAAAAGCAGGAGATGGAAATTGACAGATACTCTTCTTAACCAGGGACTTACTGATAATCCTATGGTGGGTTATGTACCTTTGTTTAAAGGAACCCGATATTATGGATTCCACCAAGTTCACAACACGACGGCATCAGAACGCTTGCTTTCTTGATTTTCCGCACAAAATTCATCTCTCGCTCATGATGCGAAGTACTTGGAGGTAAGTTGGGGATTATTTGCATTTTCTCCCAGGCAGGATGCAAAGTACATCTAATTTACCAGTAATGGAAATATTAGTTAATGCCTTATAGCAAGATCTTTGGTGTTATCGCTTCACAGCGAGAGATCCAATTTTGTCCCGATAGCGTGAATTTTTTCCTCAATTGGGTCGATTTAAAGGGGGATGTCGATGCCCTGTATTGATCTCGACACTCTG
>JBJKRL010000014.1:0-24257 GCA_046704745.1 Desulfocapsaceae bacterium
GAAGTCACGACCTCGACCAGGTCCTCCTGCAGGCTCATGACCGTATCAATATCCTTGTAGGCTCCTGCTGCCTCGTCCAGATCCCGTCTGCCCCTGATCCCGTGGATGATGCCCAATTGGTCGAGTCTGGCGATTTCCCGTTGCAGATCGAGCTGCCGCTGCGCCTGCTTCCTGCCCATAAGGCGGCCTGCGCCGTGGGAACAGGAGGTGAAGCTGTCCGCAGTGCCCCTGCCGCGGACGATGAAGCTCCGGGTTCCCTGGGAGCCGGGAATGATGCCGATTTCTCCGGCCTGAGAGCTGGTGGCACCCTTGCGGTGAACCAGGACGTCATTATGGAAATGGTGTTCCAATCTCGCATAGTTATGGGCGATATTGATCATCGGTGCAAAGGATACCTGAGGCAGCATTGCGGTCAAAATCTCTTTTATCCGCTCCATCATCAGGCTCCGGTTGGCCAGGGCAAAGTCGACGCAGAACTGCATCTCGGCATGATAGCGGCCCCCCATTTCGGAAGACAGCGGCAAGTGCGCCAGCTGCCACTTGGGCGGGACCGGTGATTTCCATTTGGCATTGAGTTCGATGGCCACCTTGTTGTAATGGTTGGCCACCCGGTAGCCGATATTGCGGCTGCCGGAATGGATCATGATCCAGATACGGCCGTCGTCTTCTCTCTGGATCTCGATGAAGTGATTGCCGCCGCCCAAGGTGCCGATCTGGGTCAGGGCATTGTTATATTCCCGTTCGACCATGGGCAGCTCGGAGAGGTTGAAGCCCCGGGGAGGATGCGGTATTAGTTTTTCTTCTTGTTTTCTTTTGTGGTGTTTGAACCCCACCGGGACCTCGCTCCGGATAAGGGCCATGATGTTTTTTAAGACTTCCGGCTCGATATCGGTTAAGGAGGTCTTAACAGCGCACATCCCGCAGCCGATATCCACCCCGACTGCGTTGGGGATGATCATATCTTCTGTTGCCAGCACCCCGCCGATGGGCATGCCGTAGCCGAGGTGGGCATCGGGCATGATGGCCACATGCTTGAAGGTGAAGGGAAGATTGGCCAGGTTTTTGGCCTGGGCAAGGGTTGCTTCCTCGATATCGGGAAGCCAGAGCTTGATAGGTTTCTTCTCGGTGAAAATCGTCTTAATCATGGGTTATTCTTTGTTTTCACTATGAGAAATCCGAGTCAACTCGGATTTCTCACCAGTCGAGGTTGCTGTGAATGTGAGGCGCGAAGCTTGGTGCTATAGTTTTCCTATGCAACAAGCTTTCGCAACGCTGCAGGCACAGTAAGATCGGCTGGCACCCCAAGGGCACTTCTTGCAGGGCGCCTTTGGTGAACATTGTGTATGATTTTTAAAATATTCTCTTACCATGGTTTCATATCTATCAATTTAAAAATCAACAAAATGTTCATGAGAAATCCGAGTCAGGGCGTCGGTGATGATACCATGCAGCTTTTTTCCTTCTCTTTCCATTTTGATCTCATCTTCTTCTTTAATGGCTTGAAAATAAGCACGGCAGACCGCAAGCGAAACGTTGGACCAACGGCCGCTGCCGATATTCCTGGAAAGACGAAGTGCTCTTTCTTCATCATCAGGGCCTTCTCTGTCCCGTCGACCATGGGCCCAGTTGATGACATGGGCATAGAAGAGCAGAGCGCGATCAAGAAGGACATGGAGGAACTGGATGGAGGCGTTGGGGCCGACCTGCATCTGTTCGCCCCCCAGGCCGACGCCCAAGAGCTTGACTTTGGTAGAGAGACTCCTGCCGCCCAGGATGGCCCCCACCGTACCAACCGCACCACCGATTGTGGTAAATATGCCGAACGTCAGCCCGGCATGGGCGAGATCGACACCGGCCCCGATGGCAGCCCCGCTCACAGCTCCTGCCAGAGCGATCTGCTTTTGATCAAGCCCTAGAAACCGCCAGGTCTTGCGGTCGAAGAGATCCTCATGCAGAATCGAGCAGGGAGGCAGGTCGTAGTTGAAGATGTTGTGTTTGAAGAGCCCCCTGATCCGTGCGTGGGCTGCCTTCTCCTTTTTTCGTATGGCTTCGGTATAGTTTTTTCGAAGTTTTTCCCTGGTGCTGTCTTCATTTTGATCCTTGTCCAGGGTGCCGAGGATCTTGAAGGACAGGCAGTCGGCAAGCAGATCGAGGATGATGTCGGCTGTCCTGTTGTTGCGTCCGGCCCAATCCCGTTTAAAGGTCGAGACCACGAGAGCAAGCGTTGCCTGCCAGTCCTGGTCGATGCTTTGTAAGGCCTCCAGCAAGAGGATTCGTTCAGCATAGGTGGCCCTGTGGGCGTTAAAGACCCGGTTGGAGTTGAAATTCTTCCTGAATTCGTTTTTCCACTCGCCAAGATGGACATCATCCTCTTCCTTGCAGTTGATAACAGCCATCCGGGGCCTGCCGGTCAAACGCAGGATTTCCATTTCCACCCGGTCGATGTTACGAACCGGGCGGGAACCGTCGACCACGTAGATGATTCCGGCGCCGCGCACCACCGGTCCAAGGAGTTCGCAATCGTTTTGCAACTCGGCCTCTGAAGAAAAAGCCTTAAGAAACCGGTCCAGCATGTCAGGACCGGTATCGACAAAGGCCTGCATCTCGTGCAGGACCCGCCGGGGATTTTGAAAACCCGGCGTGTCGGTAAAACGAAGGATCTCGGCACCGTCGATGATCACCGGAAAGGTCCGACACCGGGTGGTCTCGCCCGGCGTGGGGCTGATGCGGACGGAATCGTCTTCGGCGATGGTGGACAGAACCGAGGACTTTCCTTCGTTGGGATGACCGATTACGGCAAATTCAGGGATCATAGTGGGACCTATTTATTGTTAGGTATTTTCTGGGGTATGCTTTTCTTGTCATTTCTATTATACAGTCCCTGCCTGTTCTACAGAAAGATAGGGGTCCCCGAGGCTGTCCATCTTCTGTTGCCAGATCTTGAAGGCGGCGGCATCTACGGCGGTGAAAACGGTCTTCCTGTCTGGTCTGCCGATGAGGCCTATGCGGATTACAGTGGTTTGGGGCAATACGCTTCGTAGATCTTGGATAAAGACGACAAAATCCGTGATGGGCGGCATCCAGGCCTCTGCCAGGATCAGGATCTGTTTTGTTTTCCGGGCGGCGAGGTCTTTTATGAGCAGGCGATCCGATTCATAGTCTTCGGCATATCTAAAAGCCTGCAGCTGGGAATACCCTGTTTGGTCCAAGGCCTGTTTGAGATCGGCCTCCCGGCACCTGTTAAAGATGTCATCGGGAATCAAGATCGTGAGGGGAGTCCCGGGACTCGCTGCCATAGCTGTTTGGTGTTCGGGCGGTTCCGGAGCAGGAGAAGGCATGGGTTCCGGTGCCGCCCCTGTGGAAAGAGACGGGGTCTGCATACCTGCAAGGAGCCGGTCGAAGATGGCCTGGTCGAATCGCAATGCGGCAAGTGAGGAGCCTTTTTTATAGTGAGCGACAAGCAGGAGAATCAGTCGCGGCAAAAGACCGTAGGTTACGAGGGCGAAACAGAGAAAAGGCCACCAGGAGACCAGGTTGCCGGTTGCAAGGTGATAGATGCCGTCCTTTAATACGATCCGGCTGCCCTCAATCTCTGAAAGGGACGGATAGGCGATGCCTGGGCTGACAAACCAGGACCAGGGAAGGGCCATGAGCTTGATAAAATGAAAAACGGCGTCGGCACTGAACTGGACGGTGGACTGCCAGCCAAAGGCCATGTCGGTCACAGTCACCTTAAAGAGGGTGATGGCCAACATGCCGATATTGAAGCAGACGGCAAAGAGCTGGATCGTAAGAAGGATCGGCCAGAAAAGAAGAGGAGAATATGTCCGCTTTGCCTTCATGATGCCGAGTATTGCCAAAAAGCCTTCCCGTTTTTCCGCACGCATGCCTGAGAGAAGCCGCCTGCCCGCACTTTTAAACAACCTGATCAGCAGATCGGCCACCAGAGATGAGAGAAGGGAAGAAGAAGTCAGACGTTTCCGGCCTCGGACAGCCAGGGAGCAGATCAGGAGCAGGAGGATGAAAAGTTGAAGAAAGACAAAGACTGCCAGGTAGTGAAAAACATTGAGCGGATTGGAGCCGGTATAGGTGAAAAAGGATATACCTGCCCCAATGCCCCCGCAGATGCCCAAGATGGAGAACAGAAGGCAGAGCCGGGCATAGATTTCTTCGGTAAGCCTGCCAGGTAGGATGCCGCTTCCCTCTGACTCTTCCTGCTTGCGGCGGCCGGCCAGCCATCCTTGCAGCATGAATCGGCGATCGCCCGTTTTGTCCGGCGCCTGTCGAATGGATTCCTGATATAATCGACGATCTCTCTTTTGAATCTGCTGAAGCTCTGCCTGAGAAGTCCGTTCCTTGTCCAGGTGGAGAAGGTATTCGAGATCGATGATGTCGCGATAATGCCATGTGGGTTTCATGTCCACAGTATAGCAGAACTCGACTCAACCCGCATTTCCTAAGAGGTCTTTCGTTCACCTTAAGAAAATAGTTCCTCCAGTTTCCCCAGATCAGACGATTCCTAAGCTTTTTCTTTTGGGGGAGGACGATCCATTTACTTCCCTTCAGGCAGGGTTATGGTGACAGTGGTTCCAAAGTGGGCATCACTCTGCAGGGAGATTTTCCCGTTGAGCTTCATCAACATCTTTTTGACGATGATCAGCCCCAGACCGGTTCCGTTGGCCTTTGATGTGAAGAACGGTTTGAATAGATTTTTTTTCTCAGATTCCGGGATACCGCAGCCATTATCATCTATCCTGATCTTGACCCATGGGGAAGAGACGGTAATGCTGATGATGATCCGCGGCGATTCTATTCCTTCCATGGCATCCGCTGCATTGGTTAACAGATTGAGCAGTATATGATGCAGGGCTCGAGAGTCGGTATAGACGCTGGCAACTCCCTGGCCGAATATGGTTTTGATGTCGATGTTTCTGCTTTTTAAATCATCCTGGACCAATGGGATGAAATTTTTTATGAAATAATCTACGCGAATATTTCTCAGGTCGGGGCTTTCGTAAAGACTGAAGTTTCTTAAGGCCTTCAACAGATATTCAATACGGATAACTTCCTGCAATGAACGATCGACGAATTCATCAATGGTGGTCTTATCATAGGTGTTGATATTTTTTTTCAGAACAGTCAGAGCCATTTTAAGAGAATTTACCGGGTTTCCTATCTCATGGCGTATGCCTGAAAAAATATAGCCGAGATTCTCGTTGAGTTTCTTGGCCTCAATTATCGCCTCCATCTGTTTGCGTTCCGTGATATCGGTGAGAAGCAAAATTTTATCCAGGCTGTCTTCTCTGTTTTTCAGGCATTGGGGAATGATATGTCGATCATTGATCTGCACGGTCGGGTCGTTCTCTTCACTCATCAGGGAATCGATGCCTGTTTCGATGTAAGGCGCCAGTTTGTCCAGGATTGTCGGGTCTACGACCTGATCAAAGTAGGAGCCGATGCTGTTTTCCGTGGTGATATTAAGCAGGGAAAGTGCTGCCGGATTTGCATAGGTCACACGTTGGCCGAGAATCTCGACCACTCCTTGGGACATGCTGTCCAGCAAGAGCTGAAGGTGTTTGTTTTCAACAAGGAGTTCTTTCGTGATTTGACGGGAATGGAGGTTTTCAATGCCTCGAATTCTCGATGACACAGGCTGACTCCGGGGTTCTTCGGATTCGGTCAGTGTCTCCTGGATGTATTTGGACATCTGAGCAAAAGGCCCTTTTGCGATACAGGCGTCGGCACCGACATCAATGAAATCGAAATTTTCTTCTGCCGCTGCTGCTGAAACGATTACGATATAGCAATCCTTGATCTGGGGTAAGGTTCGAAGTATCCTGCATAGAATATCTCCCCCTATCTTCGGCATGACCAGGTCGATAAAAATAACCTGTGGAATGAATTCCTTAACTATATCCAGAGCGGCAAGGGCATTCTCGGCGGCGACAACCTCATGACCTTCCCGTTCCAGGAATGTGGTCATCAGCTTAATTATCAACTTGCTGTTGTCGATTACCAGAATTTTTTTCTTTCTGTTAAGGTCCTTTGTACTTGGCATTATTGAATTTCTCTCCTGACTCCCTGCACAATCGAACTGGAAATATGACCGCTTAACAACGAATTGATACTTGCAGGTTGTACTTTTGCCGATGCGAAAAGTTTTATCGTTTAATTATCCACTTATAAAAAACAGTGTCAAGGCTTGGGTCAGATAACACGATTTTTTGCCAGGCGAAGATGGCAGAAATTCGGCTGCAAAATACTAAGGGAGTATTATTTACGGACAAGCTCTTAATCTTGAGCTGGAATTGTCATCTTTTAAGAGCGGTTAAGACACGGGAAGAGGGGGGAATCGTTGGAGAATGCTGTGAGGTGAAGGCCCGAAGGCATTCCAAAGGAGACACTGTCAGTTGCGGACATGACGTCCGCAACTGACAGCAGGCCGGGGTGGTCTGTCTGTCAGCTGCGGTGTACTGGAGATGAAGCGATTGCAGGACGACATTCCAAAAGGGGAGAAGAACCCTAAAAGGTCTCAACGACCCCGCAGATTGTATCGTAATATTCCGTTATGCTGTCTTTTTTCTCAGATTCCATCAAAGCCATGGCCGTTCGGGGGTGCTGGTTCATTGTCCCGGTGACCATATAGGGAACGGAGTAGCCCCAGTCGATTTTTTCCCGCCAGGGGAAGATCTCCTGCTCAATGCATTTGATAACCGGCCTGACCCTGAATTTTGGATTCTTTAAAAAAGAGAGCAGCAATTCCAAGGGGCAGTTGCCGGCGCCTCTGCCGATGCCGTAGAGGGTTGCATCCAGAAAGTTGACGCCGTTGATGATGGCGGCGATGGTGTTGGCAAAGGCCAATTGCTGATTGTTATGGAAGTGGCCGCCAATGCTTTTGCCGGGGAGACGTTCAAAGTATTTCTGGGTCAGGGTGTCGATATCTTCAGAGTAAAAGGCCCCGAAAGAATCAACCAGGTAAATGACCGGCACCTGACTTTTATTCAGATCTTCTAAGCATTCGTTCAACTCCCGCAGGCCCACAGTGGAAACCGCCATTAAATTGATGGTTGTTTCATAGCCCTTATCAATGCAATGATGGGCAAGATCGATGGCCGAATCCACTTGATGGGCATAGCAGGCAACCCGGACCATATCCAGTGAACTCTCGGATCTGGGCGGGATATCTTTGTATTCGATCCGGCCGATATCTGCCATGGCCGAAAGTTTGATTCGCTTTTCCTCTCCACCAACGATTTTTTGCAGGTCTTTTTCAAAACAGAATTTCCAGGGACCGAAGACCTTGCGGTCAAATGACGCCTCTGAGCTGAGGTAGCCGATTTCCATATAATCAACGCCGGCATCGGCCAACGCATGATAGACATTTCTGACAAATTTCTCGCTGAACTGCCATTTATTCATCAAACCGCCGTCGCGGACCGTGCAATCGATTACCTTGATCTCCTTTCTGTACATGTTATTCTCCCTGCCTGGTATCTGATATGGAATGTAAAGTGTCCGGAGCGGTTTCCGGGACTATATTTTCTTTCAATTGTTGTATTGCAAAAATCCCGTTCGAAGATAATGCCGTACTTTATTGTATTTAGCTATCGTATTGCTTCCACTGTCTTTTGGAGGCTTTTTCACGCGTGACAAACTTGAAGAATTGTTACTAACAGCAAAAATGCGAATAATCAAGTCTTTCGTTGTAAAGGGTGGAAAGTGGAGGATAAAAAGACTAGAATAGGCCGAAAGTATGTAACCCGGATTTCTCATCAGTTCAGGAGACACAGAATCATGATTATCGATATGCATATCCACGCCTTTCCATCTGCTATACGTAACGACCGCCAACTTTTTTTTGCCGGTGAGCCGGCCTTCCGTCTACTTTATGAATCACCGAAATCCCAGCTGGTGGGGGAGCGTGAGATTATTGCGATGATGGACAGCGAAGGAATTGACAAGAGTGTTGTTTTTGGTTTTCCTTGGCAAAATATCGATACCTGCAAACTCAATAATGACTATATCCTTGAGGCTGTCGGCAGGAACCCGGACAGATTGCTCGGCTTTTGCTGTGTCGATGCGTTCCACCCGGAGGCAGCAGCCGAAGTGGAGCGATGTCTGAAAGCGGGGCTTTCCGGAGTCGGCGAACTGGCTTTCTATGCTTCCGGTATCGATGACCTCTGCCTATCAAGCCTTGAACCGATTATGGCCGCAGCGCGTAGGTTTGATTGCCCTGTTATGCTTCATACCAATGAACCGGTTGGACATCAATACCCCGGCAAGAGTCCTAATACCCTTTTACAGATATACACTCTCGTGCAAAGGTTTTCCAAAAATCGTATCATTCTCTCTCACTGGGGCGGCGGCATCTTCTTCTATGCCCTTTTGAAAAAGGAGGTCCGCAAGACTCTGGCCAATGTCTGGTTTGATACGGCCGCCTCCCCGTATCTCTATAGGCCGGAAATCTATGCCCAGGCCATTGCCCTGGCCGGGGAAGACAAGATTTTGCTCGGTACGGATTTTCCGCTGCTAAAACCCGGACGATACCTAAAGGAAATGGAGCAGGCCGAGCTGTCAAAGGACCAGATAGCTGCCGTCTGCGGTGCCAATGCCGTCAAGGTTTTGGGATCCTGAAGATGAGGGGAAGGATAAGTAGGCCGTTGCCTGAGAAACAAAGGACTGCGAGAATGGAATTTACGGTTCCAAGCGTTACGGTACCAAGAAGAAATCCTTCCCTGAAGATCGATGCCGGGATGACAAGTAAGACACCAATTGCAAATCCATAAGAGAAAAGCAGCAGCAAAACCAAAAAAGTCTGCAACGCGAGTATGACGGCGGCAGGTATCCTTCGGTTGGAGATTAGGCCTGCAATAACGGCTATGCCTGTTGAAACCGGCAGGAAAAGCCCGGTGTTGACCCGCATTTCGACCCAGACGGACCTTTCGGCCAGAAGTGCAAGGATGAAACCGGTCAGCAGGCCGGCAAAGGCGAAGCGCAATATTTTCATAGGGGGCAGGTTTCTTGTTTCTCTTATTTCAATCGCCGGCTCTGCTTCTTCAGCCTTCAGCCTTCAGCCTTCAGCCTTCAGCCTTCAGCCTTCAGCCTTCAGCCTGCTTTCCCCTACATCAGCGTTAGGGTGACAACCACCTTGGTTCCGTCCGCCGGGAGCACATCCTTGTTTCCTTTCATCCTTACTTCTCCTCTCTGTTCAATAGCTCCATAGGTGTATTGCGTGTTGCTGACGATGCCTACCGGACAGCTGTCGAGGCAGAGAAGACAGCCTGTCTTCTTGGCGTGGGCTGCAGCCAGGTTGCCGCCGAATCGCATCAGGATGGGTTTTTTATTCGATTCGATTACCACCTCGTCGATGCCATAGGATTTTATGGCTCCCTTCCAGGTTACGCTTACCTGAAAAGGCGAACCTTTGACATGGGTGACCTCCTTGTTTCTTAAGGTCATGTTATTACCGGGAACGGCACCGATGGCGATCAGGGCCTTGTAGAAATCGTCAACCGGCACAAGTCCCCGCAAAATCGCTTTGTCTCCGTTGCTGCCTTCCTTCCAGACGGCAAAATGCCTGGTCGGCTGATAGAGATATTTCCCGTTAACCTCAGCGAGAAAGGAAACCGTCTTTGCCGTTTTATCATAGGTGATCGGATGGTCCACAGTCAGGACGGGCATGGTGGCGGAATAAGCGGGTACGAACGGTAAAAAGAAAAGAATGGTAAGTGCAAACAGCAGTTTTTTCATTGTTGTTCTCCTGGTAATAGAAAGGGAGTATAGTTATTTTTTCGTTCCAAGGTCCGTTTTATCCAAAGCCTGTTGAGATAGGTAAAAGGAGTACGAAATACCCGGACCTTGCCGTTGATGGTTTTTTCAGGTTCAAAGAGCAGGTCGATGAGATGAAATGTCGGAGTCGATCTTCCGAGCCTGTCAGCACAACCGGCACAGTAGGTAAGGATGGGGCGGCCATCTGCTTCTTCCTTCCGGCTGTTTGTCCATCCTTTTGCCAGATGTTTGTCTACTGCACCGCCATTTCCACAACAAAGGGTCTTTTCCCTGGTATGTCTCATCTCCTGGATTGTAAGGCCGTGAGCATGGATGAGGCTTCTCACTGCATCATGGATCCCTGATTTATCACGGGTTACACAGGGATCATGCAGGGTCACAATCCCATCAATCCGGCCTTTGGCGACAAAACCTTTGGTCGCCAGGTGTTCGTAGACCGTAGTGACCTCAACCTCTTTTCCGTATTGGGAAAAAACTTTGTAGCAATTGGGACAGGCAGTAATTATCTTTTCAATCCCCGTTGCAGTCAGTTTTCGATTAAGGCTGGAAAATCGATTCTCGAAGAGCTGCTGCCTTCCGAGATCATGGGACGGTTTGCAGCAACAGTCAAGGATAAGTCCCAGGGATGGGTCCCTGTTTTGCAGCAAGAAATAAAGCTGGAGGGTCCTTTTCGGTCTGGTCCCCGGCAGGGTGCAGCCGGGGAAAAAAACGGAAGTACAGTTTTCCGGAAGTGATCTCCAGGCATAACGCTCAGATATCCCTATTTCTTCGTACTTCAATAGTCGCCTATGTCGGCCGGATTCCTTGCGTCCGTTTTCACAGGCTCTTCTTCTCAGGCCAAGAAACATTCGGTTTGGTTCGAGATCAAGAGGACAGAGAGCTGCGCAGAGTCCACAGAGACTGCAGGAAAAGGCGAGTTTATGGCAGGTGCTAGGATCTTTCTGGAAACCGGAGGCAATATCTCCAGGAAGACCGTACTTTTTAAGAAAATCGCAGGTACTGCGGCAGAGTCCGCAGCGGGTGCATTTTTGGGAAATTTTACCAATGACCTGGATGCTGGAACATATGGACTCGGACCCGGCGAGTTCAGTGGGACTGAGTATGTCGGAAAAGTTAGTCTTTCTCATGGGTTCTGTGTTTTTGTGGCGCCTGGGGATAAATACTCATCTCGTTTAACATAACACTGCCTATAAGTAAAATAGGAAAAAACTATAAAAAAGAAGGGATAGATCGGGAATACGGTACTGCACCGCATTTCCTTGACATCGGGTGACTACAAGCCGTACGCTAAGGTATCACCTGTTTCACCGTGAGTTCCGATAGGCATCCGCTTCAATTTGTAAGATTTCCGGGTTAGGACTTGACAAGACCGGACTTCAAGCCGCTGAAAAGCAGACAAGGAGGTACTATATGGCACGTTCACTTTATTGGGCGGATGGTTACAGGGAAAAACTGCGGACTGCCGAAGAGGCAGTTGCAATGATTCGTCCGGGCAGAAGGGTGTACGTAGGTTCTGCCTGCGGGGAGCCGCAGGAACTGGTGCGGGCTCTTTCCGAGGCTGCCTCGAAGGTGAGCGGGCTGGAGGTTGTCCGGATGATGAGTCGTGAGACCACATCGCTTTCGACCATTGCCGATAAGACCAGGGACTATAGTCTCTCCATCCGGACCTTGTATCTCGGCTCCGCCCGGGCCGAGCAAATCGCCCGCCATATGCGTTTTATCACCCCGGTGAACATGTCTGAGATCCCGAATCTGTTTTTAACACGCAAGATGCCCCTGCATGTGGCTCTGGTCCAGGTGTCGCCTCCTGACGATTTTGGCTGGATGAGTCTGGGCATCTCTGTTGACGTAACACTGGCGGCGGCCCAGAGTGCCGATTTGGTGATCGCGCAGGTCAACCCGATGATGCCCAGAACCATGGGGCAAAGTTTTATCCATGTCAATAACGTCCACTACCTGGTTGAGCACTCGGAACCTTTGTTGTCGACCACACTGCGCGATCAGTCGCCGGCTGCTGAGTTCATCGGCAAGCATATCGCCAGGTTCATCGAGGACGGCTCGACCCTGCAGATCGGTCTGGACGCGGCTTCAAAGGCAACGGTTAAGGCCTTATCCGAAAAGAACGATCTGGGGTTCCACTCTCAATATATCACCGATGACGTGATGCACCTCTTCTCTTCAGGGGTTATTACAAACCGCAGAAAAGGGATCAACGACGGCAAGCTGGTGGCATCGTGCGCTATCGGAAGTCCTTATCTTTACGAGTTCTTAAACGATAATCCAGGGGTGGAATTCAGACCGTCAGACTATGTCAACGACCCCTTTGTCATCTCCCAGCATAACCGGATGATCAGCCTCAACGTCGCCCATTGTATCGATCTCACCGGACAGGTTTCGGCGGAGGCGTCAGAGCATACTTTTTTTGCCGGCGTCTCGGGAATCCCCGACTTTGTACGGGGGGCCAAACGATCCAAAGGCGGAAAATCGATTCTGATGTTGTACTCCGCTTCTGCTGACGGAAAGAGAAGCAATATCGTTACCTCGCTTAAGGATGTGCCGGTTGTCGTTCCGCGGGCGGATGTCCATTATGTGGCCACGGAATACGGGATCGTGAACCTCATGGGCAAGAGTCTGCAGGAGCGGGTACTGGCGCTTATCGAAATTGCGCACCCGGATCATCGCGAACAGTTGTTCGAGGAGGCAAAGGATGCCCGGCTTATCGGTCGTGAACGCAAGATCGGTGAAGCAAGTCGCGGTATTTATCCGGTTCATCTGGAGGAGACCATCATCCGGGATGGAGAAGAAATCACCATCCGGCCGTCAAAACCCATTGATGAGCGGAGAATCCAGGAACATTACTACCATCTTGAAAGAGGTGATGTCCAGCGCCGGTTCTTTCACGATAAATCAAGCTTCGGCCGTAATGATGTGGAACCTGCCTCCCAGATTGATTATATCAAGGACCTGTCGCTGGTGGCGGTGGTCGGGGAATTCGGTTTCGGCAGGATAGTCGGAGTGGGTGAGTA
The DNA here is from genome assembly GCA_046704745.1 of Desulfocapsaceae bacterium. Classification (GTDB taxonomy): domain Bacteria; phylum Desulfobacterota; class Desulfobulbia; order Desulfobulbales; family Desulfocapsaceae; genus CAWGGS01. The sequence continues at coordinate 12,816 of JBJKRL010000014.1, forward strand.
TATGCTGCTTGTCGACTGCAACCTGGCTGAGGTGGCCTTCTCCATCTCCGGCAAATACCAAGGCAAAGGGATCGGTAAGATTCTGATGCGCAAATTGGCAAGAGCTGCCCGGGACAACGGCATCTCGGGTCTAATCGCCTATACCTCACCCCACAATAAGGGGATGATAAGCCTCTTCAAGACCCTGCCGTACAAGGTCAAGACCTCATTCGACGGCGATTCGTTGACCCTGGTCTGCCGGTTTGATGAAATGGCGGATGACAAAGTGAAAAAGTAGGGCGGGCTATTCGACGATGACCGAGGCTTCCCCCACGGCCCTTCTTTCCACTGTACCGATGACGGCCGCCACCGGATAACCGCAGGCCTTGAGGTCGGCGACTACCTGAGCAGTTTTTTCTGCCGGAGAAGAGAGCAAAAGGCCGCCGGAGGTCTGGGCATCCACCAAGAGCATCTTGACATTGTAGTCGATATCTTCGGCAAAGCGGACGTAGGGGTCGATATAGCGCAGGTTGCGGAATGAAGCACCGGGGATGCAGCCCATATCGATCAGGTCGTAAGCGCCTGCCAAAAGAGGGACCGCAGTGCTGTCGATGCGGATGGCCATGCCGCTGCCGGCGGCCATTTCATAGATATGGCCCAGTAGACCGAATCCGGTGATATCGGTGGCGCAGCGGAGGGCATATTTGCACAGGATCTCCGCCCCGTTTTTATTAAGGAGTTTCATTGTTTCAAGAGCCCGTTGGTAATTCTGTTTTTCGACCTCGCCGATCCGATGCCCGGCAACGATGGTCCCGGTACCGATGGGCTTGGTCAGGATAAGGTGTTCTCCATCCTGCGTGCAGCTGTTGGTGATTATCCGGTCGGGATGGACGATACCTGTGACCGCCAGACCGTATTTGGGCGGATAATCGTCGATGGTATGGCCGCCTGCCAGGACGGCCTGCGCCTCTGCCACCTTTTCCGCCCCGCCCTTGAGGATTTCTTCCAGGACAGAGATATGGATTTTTGAAGACGGAAACATGACCAGGTTCAGGGCCATTACCGCAACCCCTCCCATGGCAAAGATATCGCTCAAGGCATTGGCGGCGGCAATCTGGCCGAATTCGTAGGGATCGGAACAGAGCGGCGGAAAAAAGTCGGTGGTGCTGATAATGGCCGTGTTGCTGTCGACCTTCCAGACAGCGGCGTCATCATGGGTGTCGGTGCCCACCAGAAGCTGTTCATGGTGCCTGACAGGGATATTTTTAATGATCGCATCGAGCATCTGGGCCGGAAGCTTGGCTGAGCAGCCTCCTTGTTCCACTGTTTGCAACAGATCGAAGCCTGTAGTCATTCTTCATCCTTTGGTGTGTAAGTTGTAAACCGTTTTCCCTTGGCATTGTCGCTGGGGAGGACGGATGTGTTAAGGAGTTCGGCAGTGTCTTCTGCGTATTCTTTGGGAATATCCAGTGCCATCCCGCATTGGGAGGAGACGGAGCGGGGGACGGGAATCACCCTGCAGGGGATCTTGCGGCTGCGGATGGCCCTTTCCGCCAGGATTACGTCATGGGTGGATTGAAAGAGAAAGAGCATGGGTCACTCGACTCCCGAAATTTTGCCAAGAGCATCCAGAAACTTATCGAAATCCAGGTGTCGGTGGTAGATTGACGGGGAAATGCGGACGGTGCCTGCCGGAAAGGTGCCGATATGCCGGTGGGCCAGCGGTGCGCAATGGAGCCCCAGTCTGGTTTCGATCCCATACTCCTCATAAAGCCGCATACCCAGTGTCGACGGGTCCATGAAGGTTGAAGTTATGGAAAAAAGTTCTCCCTGATGCCTGGGTGAGTCTGCCGCATGGACCTTGATTCCCGGCAGCTTTCTGCAGGCATCAAGTAGATGGAGAAAATCCGTTTCAGTATGGGCGGGGACAGGCCTATGGACAAGCGCCGCCTTAAGACCGAAGATACCGGCAATGTTGGGGGTGCCCGCCTCGAACTTATCCGGGAGAAATTCCGGCATGGCGCTCGTTTCGGATCGGCTTCCGGTTCCTCCTTCCATAAACGTTGCAAGGGGTTGCGCCAGGTAGAGGCCGCCGGTCCCGGTGGGACCCAGGAGCCCTTTGTGGCCGGTAAAGGCAATAAAATCTATTTTCCATTCCGCGGCCTTGATCGGAATATGACCAAACGATTGGGCGGCATCGACCAGAACGGGGATGTCTCCGGCACAGGCCTTGATCTCTCTGATCGGCTGCACCACGCCGTTGACATTGCTTTGGTGATTTACGACAATCAATCCGGTTTTTTTGGAAAAAAGCCCGGAGAGTTTCTCAGGGCGGACTCTACCATCGGCTGCGGCAGGCAGAAACCTCACCGAGATCTTTTTTTGTTTTTTCAGTCTGCGAAGAGGCCGGGCCACGGCATTGTGTTCAAGGGGGCTTATCCAGACCTCCTTGCCTTGCAGATCAAGTCCCTTTAAAACGGTATTGACGGCATGGGTTGCATTATAGCAAAAGACAACCTTCTCCGGGGCGGCAACACCCAGGCGGTCGGCAAGCAAGGACCGGGTTTCCTCCACAACACCCGAGACCTCAAGTGCCCGCTGATAAAAGCTTCTTCCGTACGGGCCGCCGATGTCGTTGAGATAGCGGGAGATCTCTTGGGCTACTTCAATGGGTTTTGGATATGAGGTGGCGCCGCAGTCGAAATAGCCGCTTGCTGTATTGATGTCTGTTGTCATCATGGATAAATAACATGGTCTGCCCGGGATAAGGTCTCAAGGATATTATACATATTCGATATGATTCCGACCCTGATTTTGTCCTTGATTTGAAAGAAGTTGGCACAGGTCCCACAGACCAGGATTTTGACTTGCGATTTTTCCAGTTCCTGCAGGGAGTCCAGCACAGGTGAGCTGTCGACGGCAAGTTTTACTGCGCTGTTGTAGAAGACGATCGCGGCAGGAAGCGGTACAAGTTCTTTGATAGTATTGATGCATCCCTGAATCAGGATTTTCCCCAGTTCCCCCGGCCCTTGTCCCATCTGATCACCGGTAAAACAGAAGGCAAAACCGGTCTTGGATGCGGTTGCCGGCACACAGTATTGTTCAGCTTGCGGCCGGATGAGTTCCGCCTTCGTTTTTGTCACCTGGATGGAGCAGACACCGTCCTGGGCTGAGGTCTGAAATTTGATCTGGTTATCGCTTAGAAAGCGCTCGACATTTTCTTTTGAGGTTTCATTGTCGATCAGAACAATAAAGGAGGTGCCCACTGTCGTTTCATTGAGTTGTTTCTTGGTCATAATCAACGGCTTGGGGCAGAGTTCTCCTCGTGCATCCACTGTTATGTTTTTCATAGGATCCGCCTATCGATTGCAATTTTATTATTTAATTATATCGGTATATTATATCTCAAATATGAAAATTGTCAATAAAGGAACTGACAGGCTGGCCGTCCATAGCCTGCTACCGGTCCCTTCGGGCCTCGGCGATCTGTCCGTAAGCGACGCGGGACAACGCACCGGATCTGCCCTCCCGTTTCCATCCCGATAGACTGAGTTTCAGTGGTAAGCAGATTTCCGTATGGTCTGAAAGACCCTCCGGTGGTACATGTATATTGGAAAAGAGTGAATACATTTGTAAAAGGAAAACGCGCATGCTAGGATACGGATAGATAACAAGAGCGATGTTATCTGTCCGTATCAGCACCGTTTTTTTCTGGGAAACTTCGGTTAAACCAAAGGCGGGTTTGACGAGTCGGGAGTGCGCAACCAATGGATGACTTAGACGATTCATTAAAGCAGCAGAATTTCGAAGGTGGGCCGTTGCTGATAAGCGATTTCATGAACGCGCTGCAACGGCTTTTGAGAATCTGTGTCTATTATCCGACGGGGCATTCCATTCTCGATCAGGCAACTGACCGCTTTCTGAATCTTTTACACACACTTGCCCAGCGGAAACACTTCATTCGTTTTGAAGATGACGGCAAGTCGTTGCTGCTGGAACAGGTCCAGGTTTATGAGCCACAGGCCTTTATAAAAGAATTCAGGCGATTGCTGGATAATCTTAGTATTATCGCCATTGAGATCAATCGCGATATTCCTAAAAAAGATCTGCATGAGTTCGCTAGAAAGTTGGTGGCTGGACGACCGAAGTCAACAGCCTCCATGCGCTTTTCATCGGTTGAACTCACAGATATTCCTTCATCAATCAAAATTACCCAGAAAGAATTTCTCGCCCGGGAGGATACATCAACCGATGGCCGTCTTGATTCCGCCGCAAAAAATTTAGATGCCTTTTTTGCCACCCTTGCCGGATATGGTTTGAGCGATGAGCAGATAGACCAATGCCGCATGCTGCTGACCGCCCTGCCCGAACGGATGAAGAAATTACCCTTCAAGACAGGAGATTTGCCGACCGTCAGCTGGGATGATATTGCTGCGTTGTTGGCCCATACTGTTCAGGGAAAATCCCTGGTGCAGAGAAGCTCCTCGCACGGGAATCTCGATATGCTGGCCTCCATACTCAGCAGTCTGGAAGAGGAAACCGAGGACAAAAAATCCCGTGAGGCGATCAATATATTGATTGATATCGTCAAAAAACCACTCCTGGAGAAGGAGAGTAAGCGGCAAGCGGAAGAGGCTGAAGATTCCAGGGGAAATGAGGGCATATCGCTTTCTCCTGCCGGCTTACAGGACTTTGTGGACCAATACCGGCTGAATTCCTCGTGGCTACAGAAGATCCAGGATATCCCAAAGGAAAATGAAACCCTCTCTGTGCTTCTGCACCTGGTTCAGCAAGGGCAATCGTTGGGCAATCAAGCGCGAATTGCACAGTTTTTCGACGATATAGCAGCGGTTCCCATGCAGGAGAAAACCTGGGATATTCTATCCCGAGGTGTACTTGCGATCATAAGGAAGGGAGATCAGGCAAACTTGTCTTCGGCTTTACGCCTGATTACGGAATCCCTGCGCCGTTCCCCGCACACCGATCCATTGGAGTTGTTTGTCAAAACCCTACTGCTCTGTCGTGGGGAAGAAGCACGCACCCTCTGGCCTTTTGCCGTCAATGAATTGCTTGTAAGCGGCGGAGGGTCCAACAGCAAAACCTTCAGCCAGCTTTGTTCCCGTTTGGCTCATATGCCTTGGAAAGATATGATCAAGGCCTATCCGGTGCTTCAAAGTCTGGATGCTTTTCAACGGGGACAGGTAGCGCCCGGTGTTTTTTCTGAACTCAATCCCTCCTGTTATCAGCTCTGCGCCTTTTTGCTGAAGACGCCGATTGCCCCTCAAATCCAGGGCAGTGTGATTGCCGGATTGCGAAACGGTGCCGGAAATGAACTGGTCAAAGCCGTTGCTCCGCTGCTCGATGCCTCTATCCCCGAGCACAAAGCATTTCTTGACAAGTTTTTGCTGCAATCGACAAGGGAGGGAGGCAGTGAAGGGATTAAAGTATTGGCGGGGGATATTATCGTCAAAGGATTACGCGCTCTGCCTCCAGAAATGCGGGAGCAGCCGTGGGTTCCTTTTTCCATCAAGGCTGTGGGCGATCTTCAGAGCGGCGCAGGACGAGAACTCCTAAAACAAATCGTTACAGCTAAGCGGTTGCTTTTGCTATCGGAATGGCCGGAGGCTTGCCGGAATGCGGCTGAAGAAGCCTTGGCGAGAATGCGCCGCAGGCCAAAAAGAGAGAGGAAACCGGTTTGATGCTGGAAAAACTCAATACCATCCTGCTTCTTTTCTGTCGGGCTATTGCGACTCGGAAGCTTTACTTTCCACAACACCCGAAAGTTCAGGAATTTGTGGGTGATTTTATCGCGTCTCTTGCAGGTTTTTGTAATGAAACAGGAGAGCAGAAACTGTTTGTCGGAATCGTCAACGGCGAACTGGTCTTTGAAGGAAAGGTCCTGGTAGGACCGTCCATTGTCGGACGGCAACTTTTTGATTTTGCCGAACGGCTCTGCTGCGGCGGCTTTTCTTTTTCCCGAAGTACGACAGCGGTTGAGTTTACCGAATTGTTGAATCTGACGGCAGATCTCCATCAACCTGTTGAAAATCTGGAGCAGGCGAGGGAGCTTATGCAATCACGAGGTATTAAAAATATTGAGATTGCCAGATATTACATGGAGCAATTCGACAGTGGCAAAAAGGGGGAAGCCTGGCAGGGGCAGGATACGGGAGCCGTCGTTCAGTCGCCGACTTTGGTCTACCAAGCCTTGTTCGATGCAGTATCAAAGGCACATACCGATGTCACAACCGGCGACGATATCGACATCGACAAGACCCGCAGCGTCAGTGAATACCTCCTGCATTTTGCCAGGAACCGGTTCTCGGATGTCATGCGGCATATCCATTATCCGGATTATGACAGTTATACTGTCGGCCATTCGGTCCGGGTGGCGACCCTTGCCGTTTATGCCGCCTGGGCATTCGGATGGAAAAAGGATCTGCTGCTCGCCCTGGGGAGTGCAGCGCTTCTCCATGATGTCGGCAAAGGGAGAATGCCTCCGGAGATTCTCTACAAAAGGGGACGTCTCACCCAGAAGGAAATGAACATCATCAAGCAGCACCCACGACTGGGCAGCGAGATCCTGCTGGCCCAGAGGAATACAAACGCCTTGGATATTGCCGTGGCATGGGGACATCACATCCGCCAGGACCGGGGAGGATATCCCGATCAGGCTTCATGGGCGGTCAGGCATCCTATTGTCGCTTTGGTCCAGATCTGTGATGTCTTCGAGGCCTTGACTGCGGTCCGCCCCTATAAATCCCAGCTCTCTCCTCTTGTCGCTTTCAATATCATGCTGGAGGATAAGGCGGCCTTCCAGCCGTCGCTTCTCGCCTCCTTCATACACGCTGTCGGCATCTATCCACCCGGAAATACCGTGGTCCTCTCCGATGGCAGTTCCGGAATCGTATCTGCTGCAGGTTCCTCAATTGATCGTCCGATCATTGAGCTGACTCGGGATCATTCAGGAAGAGAGATAGTTGCAGACAAATCCGTTAAGGTTGACCTTTCCGAAGAGCAGCATCGCGCCTTGTCGGTTGTCGAGCTGAAGAACTGATCGGCCCCTGTTGTCTGAAACTGCCTGCACGGTCACCTGAGCAACAAACAGCTCTCTTCTTTCAATTCCGATAGGCTGAGTTTCAGTGGTAATCAGCTTTGAATATGGTAAGGTAGCCCCGTTATACAGGATATATATTCCAGCAGGGAGGAAGGAGACAGAATTTTAGGAAGGCGGAGAAAACGATGCGGTTTTTAATTTTCGGCGCCGGTGCCATGGGGCAGGCACTGGGCTGTATGCTGGCGGTTGACGGACATAAAGTCGATCTGGTGCTTCGGCACAGGTTTGTTCGTGCTGTTTCACAAGAAGGTTTGCGGGTATCCGGTATCTTCGGGGATTATGTTGCAACTTCGGGAATGCTTGGCTGTGTCGAGGATATCTCTTTGGTGTCGGGCGATTATGACTTTGTGCTGATAACGACCAAGGCCTACGATACGGGCAGGGCAGTTGACGCAATCGCATCGATTTCTCATTGCCGTTGCCCGGTCGTATCCATGCAGAACGGCTGTGGCAATATCGAACAGATCAGTCAGGCTTTCGGACCTGAGAGGAGTCTGGGGGGGCGGGTGATTACCGGGTTTGAGATTGTAGGTCCGGGGCAAATCAAGATTACCGTTTCCGCCGATGCGGTTCATCTGGGAGCTGCCGTTGCCGGCACAATTCCGCCGGCTGTGGAAAAGTTGGCGGCGGCAATAGATCGGGCCGGTCTTCCTTGTCTGGCCGTGGCTGATATTTATCAGGACCTCTACGCCAAACTCTTGTATAACTGCGCCCTCAATCCACTGGGAGCGATCCTAGGAGTCCATTACGGGGCTCTGGTCGAGTGTGAAGAGACGAGAACCGTCATGGATAAGGTGATTGGAGAGACATTCGCCGTTATCCGGGCCCTTGGCGGGAAGACGCCGTGGGCCGACGCAGACGATTATAAAAAGGTGTTTTACGAGCGCCTGGTGCCTATCACCTACGATCATCGTCCCTCCATGCTCCAGGACCTGGAAAACGGCAAGCCCACAGAAGTCGAGGCCTTGGTGGGATATGTCTCGGCTCAAGGGAGGTCGACCGGAGTGCCGGCTCCTACCTGCGACCTTCTGGCCGGACTGGTCCGGTGCAAGGAGCGCTCGATGAGGAAGAAGTGATGACTTGTAAAACCTGTCAGATAAATCCCTCGTTTTGGGATGGAGACTAATTAGCCGAATGAGGTATATTATGGAAAAGAAGAAGCCCGAACCTCAAGGTGAACTTATACTCAGGACTCTGGCAATGCCGGCGGACACCAATCCCAGGGGAGATATTTTCGGAGGTTGGATCATGTCGCAGATGGATATTGCCGGTGGCATCCTGGCGGGGGAGGTGGCCGCATCCCGTATTGTGACGGTGGCTGTCGAGTCCATCGTGTTCATCAAGCCCGTACATGTCGGCGATGTGGTTGGCTGTTTCGGAAAGGTGATCCGCATCGGAACCACCTCGGTTACCATTAATCTGGAGGTTTGGGTAAAGCCTGCGCCATCCGGCAGTGCAACCGATAGGGAGATGTTTAAAGTCACCCAGGCGGCATTTACCTATGTTGCCGTGGATCCGGCAGGAAAAAAACAGCCGATCCTGCGCGGCGATTCATGTTTGTGACAACGGAGATGCCGATGAGATTTAAAAAGCCCTTTCCTGGTTTAAGGGAAAGGGCTTTTCCTTGCTAAGGGAAATACGTAATACCTATTTCATTGCCTCAATGTAGTTCTCGTTGATTTTTTCCCAATTGATGACATTGAAAAACGCGGCAACATAGTCGGGCCTGCGGTTCTGATAGAGCAGGTAATAGGCATGTTCCCAGACATCAAGCCCCAGTACGGGCAGCATTCCCTGGCTGCGCGGGTTGTCCTGATTGGGAGTGGTCGTGATCTCGAGCCTGCCGCTGTTGACGACCAGCCAGGCCCAACCGCTGCCGAAAAGCTTTGTGGCTGCAGCTGAAAAGCTTTCCCGGAAGCCATCGAAACTGCCGAATTCCCGTTTCACGGCATCAATGACCGGACCTGATGGGGTGACGCCTTTTTTCAGCGTCGGCCAGAAGAAGCGGTGATTGGCATGCCCTCCGCCGTGGTTGCGGACTGCTGCCCTGATGCTATCCGGAATTTCCTGCAGGTTGCGGATAAGCTGCTCGACATTGAGTTGTTCCAGTTGAGGATGATCTTTCAGGGCGGCGTTGAGATTATTGACGTACCCCTGGTGATGTTTGGTATGGTGTATTTCCATGGTACGGGCATCGATATAGGGTTCCAGTGCATCGTACGCATAGGGGAGTTCGGGTAATATATGACTCATAGGATACCTCCTGATAGTTGCTCTTCCGGCAAGGCGAAACAGTGTTGTTTCGGTCGTTGCGCGGTTTGTTGGATCGATAAAGGCCGAGGAGGATATTCGGGGTCGGAAAGAGGCGTCGGATGTGTGCGGTCCTGCCGGTGGATGTGTTGACCGAGGCACTCTTGCGGCCGTTGAACTCTGCTTCATAGGTCAACGGCCGGTCGCGGACAAATCGGCAGGAAAAGGCATCGCGATACGATTTATTTCCAACCTCTCAGATCTTCACGGCGTCATATCGCTGGAGAAAAGGTAAGGATAAATGGGTATCGAGTCAACCGGCTGTTACCTGGTCATCCATGATTTAGAGCGAACGGTGGCAAGAGCATAGGGGAAGATCCAGAAAAGTGCGAAAAAGGCGAAGTAGGAATAGATGATGCCGTAAACAAAGTCCCATGATCTTTCGCTGCGCAAATAATAGATAATATTTATCGTTGAAATAAAACCTATCATGAAGAGAACACGCAGCAGGGTTGTCGGATCCTGAATGGAAAAATAGATCAGGAATCCAAGGGCCAGGTAGCCTATGGGAAAACGCAGATTGGTAATGAAACAGTCTATTATGGAAATGATCCTTGCCGGATACGGGCGTTTCCAGATCAATTTAAAGAGCCGGATTTCTTCTTTGATATAGCTCCTGTCCCAACGGAGAAACATCTTGCAGAGTTTGGAATAGGTTTCCGGCACTATGGTGTGAACGGTGGCATTTCTCTGGTAGGCGCTGTTGTATCCGCACGAGAAGATGAAGTTGGTCATCGAGCGGTCTTCGCCGTAGGTGCATTTCTCCCCCAGAAATTTCTGGTTCAGCCAGTCATCCAGGACCTTTCGCACCACTGAGGTTCGATAGGCGGACAATGCCCCGGGGCAACAGTAAACCGATCCGTAAGTGGATTGAACGGCACGCAAAAAATCAAAGGCGAGGATGAATTTCACGTGGAGCATTTTGGCAATGATATTCTTCTTTCGGTTGTAGACCACCACTTTTCCGGCCACGGCGCCTATCTGCGGATCGCTGAAGGGACCGGCAAGCTCCAGGAGCGCGTCACGCTCGATGACGCTGTCCGAGTCTATGGTCACGACGATCTCTCCTTTGGCGATACGAAAGGCCTCGGCGAGAGCGGCGCGTTTTCCCCTGTTTTGCTCAAAACGGATAGTTTTCACCAGATCGGGGTATCTTTGAGCAGCCTTCTGCATGTATTTCCATGTATCGTCACGACTCCCGTCGTCGATGGTTATGATCTCCAAACGATTTTTCGGATAGTTTGCCGCCGCTACGGAATAGATGGTCTGTTCTACCATTTCCCCTTCGTTATAGGCGGGAATCACGACTGTCAGCGGGGGAGCATCCTTAAAACTGCAGCGGGGATGGGGTTTATATCTCATCCACAGAAATGTGCGAAAAATAACGAGGAGATATCCCATTATCGCCCACATGATGCTTGGCCGGATGACAATTTTTTGTAAGTGCGGATGGGTGCCCATAAAGGGGCGATAGAGAATCCCCGTGGCTGCCAGATAAATGAGGATGATGAAACCGGCAATGGCAGTTACGCCGATGGAAAAATCCCATGCAGATATAGGCGGTTTGACCGATGTTTGCCGTTTGGGGAAGGTCTTGGTTCTCGTGTACAGCATAAAGATATCCTTTATGGGTAAAAGAAAATAATATAGTCGTTTGGGAACAAAAAATTCTAGAAGCTGTTGTCTAAGGGGGGGACCCTTATTAACCGGTATGGCAGGCCCATACTTCGCGAACGCCGATTAATTCTTCTGCTCTGCTCTGTTGACCCAATGATAAGCTCGCGCAAAATTAAAGCAAGAGAGGGACAAATAAAAAAATAAAAATATTTTTTTCGGTGGGAGTGGAGGACAAGTCTTGCGGGAAAACTTCTTTCTAACTTCCCTATTTTGTTTCTTAAATTAAGATAGAGAAGAGAATGGTTGCAGAAAAAGAAACAGGCGCAATCAAGTTTGATTGCGCCTGTTTCTCTGAATAGGTCGTGTTATATTTTTTTTCTTTTCATAAAACCGGCAAGTCCGAGGATGCCGGTGCCGAA
>JBJKRL010000015.1:0-42991 GCA_046704745.1 Desulfocapsaceae bacterium
TCGGCCAGGACAACACAGTTGGATATCATATCGTAAATGTCTTAATCCATTATTGCTCATCAATCTTTCTCTTTCTGACTACTCTGCAACTTTTTGAAAGCCCGAAACTCACCCATATATACAAACAGGAAACAAGGAACTTTATAGCTCTTCTTGCAGCCGTTCTCTGGGCTGTACATCCCATCCAGGTTCAGGCTGTCACGTACATTGTCCAGCGCATGGCCTCTATGGCTGCACTATTTTTCATCATTGCAATTTATACCTATACCCACTTGCGCCTTGCCCAATCAACAAAACAGATTGCGGCAAACAGCATACTGACGGTTCTTTTCTTCTTCCTCGCTCTGGGATGCAAGGAAAACGCGGTTACCCTCATTCCGAGCCTGCTGTTGATTGAACTCTTCTTTTTTTCTAAAAAAAACGACAGATTCTCAAAATATACCCTCACGTTTCTTGTTACAGCTAATACGCTCTTTGTGCTGGCCGGACTGGCTTACGCTTTCAAACACCATTATTTTTATCATCTTACGCATCATATCGGAACCAGACCTTACACCCTTGGGGAGCGGCTCTTAACCGAGCCTGGCGTAGTCCTTTTCTACCTCTCTCTGATTTTTTATCCATTATCCTCCAGATTCTCCATTGATCATGATTTTCCCCTATCCACCTCTCTTCTCCATCCCTGGACGACGTTACCGGCAATACTGTTGACCATTGCCCTGCTCATCCTAGCTGTTCTGCAAGGGCGCAAAAGGCCACTTCTCAGTTTCGCTATTTTGTTTTTCTATATCAACCACTTGATTGAATCTACCATTATTCCGTTGGAACTGGTTTTTGAACACAGGAATTACCTGCCGTCATTCTTTCTTTTTCTTCCCCTGGCTTCCGGATTACAGTTTGCAATTCTTTCGTTTCGTGATTCCAAACGCATCCTTTACCTGACATTATTGGCACTGATACCATTACTTTTGACAATAGTCGGGCTTAGCACCTATTCCAGAAATGCTGTCTGGTCGACGGAAGAATCTTTATGGGTTGATGCCTTGACTAAAGCTCCAAACGATGCAAGACCACTGGCAAAGCTTGGCGAAATATACGGTTGGCAAAAAGAAAAAAACTCCACAAATCTGCAGATAGCTGTGGCCCTTTTGCAAAAAGCTGCAACAAAAAAAAGCCCCAGGGCTTCTTACAAGGCTGCCATAGTGGACAATATAGGCAAGATATATGCTAACTACGGAATGCTCGACCAGGCGATTACCTACTATAAAAAAGCACTCAAGATAAACCCGAATTTCATCAATTCGAGATTCGATCTTGCCCAGACTTTGTCGTTGCAGGGAGATTTCAAGCAGGGCCTGAAAGAAATCAGTATCGTGCTCACAAAAAATTCTCGGCAAAGCCGATTTTATGCTTTAAAAGGAATGATCCTTCTTTGGCTGGACGAGCCTTTAAAAGCAGCATATTGTAATTGCAAAGCTCTCCAGTTGAGTCTTGTCAATAAAAAATCATATTTTTATAATACGGGAGTTACATTAACCAGAGCAGGATTCGTCAAACAGGGGATATGGTTCCTTGTTCAAGCACTACAGCATGATCGTCACAACCGGCGGATCCTTTATAGTCTGGTTGAGAACCGTCTACTAGCTGATGATGCTAAAAAAGCCAGGAATTATGCCTTGCTCCTCTTGGAAAACAATAGCTTAGCTGTTCTGCAAAACGATCTTCAAAGGCTCCATACCGACTACGCCTCCGAACCGGTAAATGTTAACTTAATCAAACCACTGCTTATAAAAACAGCTCAAAACTCACTTTCCGGACTTGAACAGGCAGGAATGAAAAGAACCAAATGAGACCAGGCACCAATCTCCAAGCAAAAGCCCTCCCATACCGTTACTACAGTATTCCAGTCCTGTTGCTTTTACTTGTCGGTCTGGCAGATACTATCTACCTGGCCTACCTTCATTATGAAAATTATACGAATATTACCTTCAACAGTTTCTGTGCTCTCTCAAAAGCCATCAACTGCGACACGGTTGCCCAGAGCCCCTGGTCCATATTGCTGGGCATCCCTCTCGCCTTTTGGGGTGTTTTTGCTTACCTCCTTTATCTCGTTCTTTTTCTAGCAACCCTGCATAAAACAAAAAACGCCAAGGATCTTTGGTTTCTTCTCCATCTTCTTGGAGGTGTATATTCACTGGATGCCGTATACTTCGGCTATATTTCAGCTGTTAAAATAAAAGCTTACTGTATTCTCTGCATTGCCAGCTATATTATCAGCTTTTTGCTTTTCTATTACAGCTGGATTATCCTACGCCGTTTCACGACCGATCGGTTCTTATTGGGATTTAAGAAAGGTCTCTTGTACGTCTTTACAAAAAAAACGCTTATTGCCGCTATCTTTTGCCTGGCTGTTCTGTTTATATGTTTCAAGATTTACCTCCCGCCTTATTGGCAATATTCGTTTCCTTCTCTTTCACATCCCATAGCAAACGGCTTGACCAAAGAAGGGAACCCGTGGCTGGGTGCCGATAAGCCTGAAATTACCATAGAAGAATATGCAGATTATATGTGTTTCCAATGCAGTAAGATGAATATCTTTCTCAGAAGACTGGTCGACGAATATCCGCAGAAGATAAAACTGATATACCATAATTATCCAATGGACCATGCATTTAACCCAACCGTTGTCCCCGAACCCTTCCATCAGGGATCAGGAAAGATGGCGATGATAAGTATCTATGCGGCTTTAAAGAACAAATTCTGGGAAGTAAACGATGCGCTCTATGCAATCGGCAGAGACAAACGCCCTTTCAACACGAGAATTCTAGCCGAAATGACCGGACTTCCCTCCGGGGAACTCGCAGCAGCTACCAGAAACAAACAGATCAGAAATATTCTCAATAATGATATTCTTCAAGGAATGAAATTGGGAATAACCGGAACACCGTCTTTTGTGATTAACGGCAAGATCTACCAGGGTTCCATCCCGGCAAAGATACTAGAAAGAATCATGCGATGAATCACAATCTTCCGGAATGGACCCATCGACAACCAAATACGAGATATCTCACCTATGGGCTAATCACCCTTCTTCTTATATTACTAGGTGCAACAGTTCTTCTAGGCTCCGTACCTCCAGTCAGCAGAGATGCCTTAACCCACCACCTTTTTGTTCCCGAACTCTATCTTCATCACGGTGGCATATATAAAATTCCGGAAATAGTTTTTTCCTACTATCCTATGAACTTGGATCTTTTATATATGATCCCGCTCTGGTTTGGAAACGACATTGCACCAAAATACATCCATTACTTTTTTGCCCTGCTGACGGCATGGTTTATTTACTGCTATCTCAAAACAAGACTTAGCACGGATTTCGGGTTACTTGGAGCTGTATTTTTTCTCTCCATTCCCATCATCGTCAAGTTGTCTATCACAGCTTATGTAGATTTAGGTCTTGTATTTTTCTCCACTGCTTCGCTGTTGCTCCTCTTTCGATGGGCGGAAACAGGTTTTCAAAAAAAATATCTCATTTTCTCCGGGCTATGCTGTGGCCTTGCTGCGGGCACAAAATACAATGGGCTTCTCACTGTCTTTATCCTCACACTCTTTGTGCCTCTTCTCTATCAGCAGACAGTCACCAAAGATAAACAAAGCAACAGCAAAGCCTTATTCTATGGAATGTTGTTTGCGGCAATAACGTTGTTTGCGTTCTCACCATGGCTTGTAAGAAATTATATCTGGACGGGAAATCCTATCTACCCTTTGCATAATTCACTCTTTCAACATAACAGGCCTGTTGAACATAACACCCACATATTCGAAAATGATGACGATCTAGCGTATCACAGCGCTTCTCATAGAAAAAATATCTTTGTAAATAGAAAAATACTTTATCATGAAACCTGGCGGCAAACTCTTCTCCTGCCGATTCGTTTTTTCTATCAAGGACAGGACGATAATCCGCAGTATTTTGACGGCAAGCTGACACCTTTTCTTTTACTTCTTCCAATCCTTTCTTTCTTCTTCAAACCAAGAGACTCACGAGAGCGTCGGGAAAAACGATATCTGCTCCTCTTTTCAACTCTCTATTTTTTACTTGCCTTTTTTCAGGCCTCAATGCGTATCCGCTATGTTGTCCCAATAGTCCCGCCTCTAGCCATTCTTTCAATATTTGGGTTGAAAGAAATATCTTGTCTTTTTTCTCGTGCAGGCAGAAAAGCGGCCTTTCTCAAATGGATAAATCCCTTGGGAATGGTGGTCATCATTTTCCTTTTACTTGGTTATAATGCCAAGTATATTTTCTCTCAGTTCCAAGAAGTCACTCCCATGGCATACCTCAAAGGAACAATCAGCAGGGATGCCTATATCACACGATTTCGACCGGAATATCCAGCCATTCAATTTGCCAATAAACACTTGAAAGCTGACTCGAAGGTACTGTGTATTTTCTTAGGAAACAGGGGCTATTATATGGATTTCCATCCTGTTTTCGAACCCCGATCCGGAATTGAGGTGTTGAAGAACTATCTCAATAAAGATATATGCGGGGAAACGCTTATCCAGGACATCAATAAAAAGGGAATCCACTATGCACTTCTTCGCAACGACCTTACTGCCTGGTGGTTCAGCAAATTGAATGCCAACCAAAAAAAATGTTTTGCCCCTCTCCTGGAACAAGCAAACACTCCACTGTTCAACAAAAACGGGTACACTTTTTTTAAAATAAAAAATTCTGACCACCACTGAAACTCATCTTGTCAGAATGGAAAGAATTCTTTTTTCCTATAATATTTCTAATACTTACAAGTTCATTAATTTTATTAAGAGCCATTTGCAAGTGCAAAAATGACTCTTCCGTGGTAATACTCCTAAGCGACAGACGTCTTCCAAACCAGGTTTGCCGGTCTTCTCTAAAAGCCGATAAGCTGACCTTCATACGACACTGATTATATCTATAGAAACACAAAAGGATTTCCCATGAGCGCCGGATTTGTCCATCTTCATGTCCACTCCCAATACAGTCTCCTTGACGGTGCCATCCGAATTTCGGACCTTTTGGAAAAATGTAAAGAGTACGGTATGGACAGCGTCGCTGTCACCGATCATGGAGCAATGTTCGGAGCTCTGGAATTCTACGTCAAAGCCAAAAAAGCAAAGATTAAGCCGATCGTAGGCTGCGAGTTTTATATCGCCCCCGACAGCCGCACTGAGAAGAAGCAGGATACCGGAATCAATGCCTTCCATATCGTCTTGTTGGCCATGAACAACACCGGTTACAAAAATCTGATGAAATTGGCGTCAATCGCCCAATTTGAAGGTTTCTACTATAAACCCCGGATTGATATGGAGGTCCTGGCCGAGCATAATGAAGGATTGATCGCCATGACGGCCTGTCTGCACGGCCAGATCCCCTGGCTCATTTTGCAAAAAGATCTTGAGGGTGCCAGGCGGAAAACCGAAGAGATGCTCGATATCTTCGGTGACAGGCTCTATTTCGAGCTCCAGGAAAACAATATCCCTGAGCAGACCGAGGTCAATGACGGACTGATGAAACTGGGCAAAGATATGGGGATCAAGGTGGTGGCAACCAACGACTGCCATTATCTGAACAAGGAAGAGGCGCACGCCCATGAAATCCTCCTCTGCATCCAGACAGGAAAAACCATAAACGATCCAAAACGTTTCAGCTTTGCCAGCGACGAATTCTACTTCAAGCCTCCCGAACTCATGCAGCAACGTTTTGCCTATTGCCCGGAGGCCCTGGAAACCACCCTGGAGATTGCCAGCCGGTGCGATTTGGAGATCGATTTCGGCAATTACTACTTCCCCCGTTTTCCGGTACTGGAAGGACAGACCCTGGAATCGATGTTCACCACCGCCTGCCAGGAAGGACTGAAGGATCGTTTTGCTGCCATGCGCACTGCCGGGAGCCTGACTCCGGACAAAGAAAAAATCTATACCGATCGGCTCAACCACGAGATAGACGTCATCAACAAAATGGGGTTTCCCGGTTATTTTCTCATCGTCGCCGACTTCATCAACTGGGCTAAGGACCGTGGCATCCCTGTGGGCCCGGGTCGCGGGTCCGGCGCAGGCAGCCTGGCCGCCTACTGCATGCGGATCACAAACATCGATCCCATCCCCTATGGGCTGATTTTCGAACGGTTTTTGAATATCGAACGCAAGTCCATGCCGGATTTCGACGTCGACTTTTGCCAGGACCGACGCGCTGAGGTTATTGACTATGTCCGGGAAAAATATGGCGGAGCCTCACATGTTGCCCAGATCGTCACCTATGGTTCGATGAAAGCCCGGGGTGTTATTCGCGATGTAGGAAGGGCCATGGACATACCTTTCAGCGAGGTTGACAAGATAGCCAAACTTGTTCCGGACCAGTTGAAGATGACCATCAAAAAGGCGATGGAGGAGGAACCCCGCCTCAAGGAGGCTGCCGAAAAGGATCCGAAGATAGAAGAACTGCTGAAAGTGTCGCAAACCCTTGAGGGTCTGGCCAGGCATACCTCGACCCACGCGGCGGGTGTCGTGGTGTCGCCGGGACCTATGGTGGATTACCTGCCGACCTGTAAGGGCAGCAATGACGAGACCCTGACCCAGTACGACATGAAGCATACCGAGATGACCGGACTGATCAAGTTCGACTTTCTCGGCCTGAAAACCCTTACCGTGATCGATAAGGCATTGAAACATATCAAAGCCGACGTGGGCATCGATCTCGATATCGATACCATCCCCAAGGATGATGCCAAGACCTATGACCTCCTCTGCGCCGGCGATGCCCTGGGGGTCTTTCAACTGGAAAGTTCCGGCATGCGTGAGCTTCTGGTACGGATGGCTCCGACCCAGTTCAGTGACCTGATCGCTCTTGTCGCCCTCTACCGGCCGGGTCCTCTGGAGTCGGGAATGGTCAACGACTTCGTCGAGACCAAACACGGCCGGGCAGCCCCCCATTACCCGTTGCCGCAGATAAAATCCGTCCTGGAAGAGACCTATGGCGTCATCGTCTATCAGGAGCAGGTCATGAAGATCGCCAATATCCTGGCCAGCTACTCGCTGGGAGATGCCGACAACCTCCGGCGGGCCATGGGCAAAAAAATTCCTGAGGAGATGGACAGGCAACGCAGCAAATTCATGGCCGGCGCCTTGAAAAACAACATCCCTGAAGATAAGGCGGAATATATATTCGATCTCATGGCGAAATTTGCCGGATACGGATTCAACAAATCACATTCCGCAGCCTATGCTCTCATCGCCTATCAGACGGCATATCTCAAAGCGCACTATCCGGCCCAATTCATGGCTGCCCTTCTTTCCTGCGATATGAACAATACCGACAAGGTTGTCCTTTATATCAGCGAATGCAAAGACCATCATATCGAGGTGCTTCCTCCCGATATCAATGAGAGTGTAAAAGATTTCAGTGTCATCGACGACCGAATCCGTTTCGGCCTGGCTGCCGTCAAAAATGTCGGCGGTTCGGCGCTCGATTCAATCATTGAAGAAAGAATCCAAAGTGGCAAATATACATCTCTTGCCAATTTCTGTAACCGGGTCGACTCAAGGCGGGTCAACTCCAGGGTCATTGAGAGCCTCATTAAATCCGGTTCCTTTGACTCGCTTGGCTATAAGCGTTCCCAGTTGATGGCCATCCTTGACAAGGCCATGGATCAAGCCAAAGCAGTCCAGCGTGACAGGCAGAGCGGCCAGATGTCGCTCTTTTCCGTCGCCCCGCAGATCAAACAGACCGAAGTCACCGAGATTACCCTTCCGGATATCCCGGAATGGGATGAAAAACAACGTCTGATGCTGGAAAAAGAGACGGTCGGTTTTTACATTACCGGCCATCCTTTGGATAATACTTTAAACGAGATCAAGACCGTAACCGATTCCGATATCCATAACCTAACGGAATGGGGAGATGAACAGCCGGTAAGGATCGGTGGGCTGGTCCGCAATTGCAAGCGTCTGAAGAGCAAGCGGGGAGAACCGATGGCTTTTCTCACTGTCGAAGATATCCTGGAGACAGTTGAAGTTGTCGTATTTCCTGAAACATATGCCCGCTGCGAACACCATCTGTCCTCAACAGACCCGATAATCATACAGGGAACGGTGCAGCAAGACGAACGCGGGGCAAAGATCATTGCCGATTCCATCTTTTCCCTGCAGGAGGCTCGGGAAAAGTTCACCGAGCTGGTAAAAATTCGCCTGGAAGCCGAAAAGACCAACAGACAGCAGCTGGAAGCAATAAAAAAGACCCTTTACCAGTTCCATGGAGACTGCCCAATCCTCTTGACCATGCACTTCTCCGGGCTGGGCGAGGTGGACATCGAAGTCATGAAGGAGCTGACAGTCAGACCCTGCAGGGGGCTTTCTGAAAATATTGAAAAAATCCTCGGTTACCAGCCGCTTACTTTCAAAAAGAAGCCATTGGAAGCGTCGCACCGCAAGAAATGGAGTAAGCGAAACGGCAATGGAAACGGCAGTTAAAAAACAAACGCTCGGCAGTGCCCCAGGTAAGCGAAGACTCCGGATGTGCGCGAACAGACCTGCATGCTATAGT
Organism: Desulfocapsaceae bacterium; assembly: GCA_046704745.1. Taxonomy (GTDB): domain Bacteria; phylum Desulfobacterota; class Desulfobulbia; order Desulfobulbales; family Desulfocapsaceae; genus CAWGGS01. The sequence continues at coordinate 8,582 of JBJKRL010000015.1, forward strand.
ACAGCTATGGGAGCAGGTCTGTTCATGTGCAGGTGGGGTGCTGATGAGTGTTTGTTCCCCAAAAACCCTCCCCCTACAAAATAAAGCGGCTAAGATCTTGGTCTTGAACAATATCACTCAGCTGCTCGCGCACATACTCGGCAGTGATGACAAATTTTCCTTCCTCTTGCTCAGGTGCGTCAAAGGAGAGCTTGTCCAGAACCCTTTCCATCACCGTATGCAGCCGCCTGGCTCCTATTTCCTCGGTCTGCTGGTTGACATCAACAGCGATCTGAGCCAGGGTGTTTACGGCTTCAGGCTCGAAAACAAGTTCAATTCCCTCAGTCTCCATAAGCGCGATATACTGTTTGGTCAGGGCATTCTCCGGCTCCGTTAAGATCCTGACAAATTCGTCTTTGCCGAGGGAGTGCAGTTCCACCCGGATCGGAAAACGCCCCTGCAGCTCAGGAATCAGATCCGAGGGCTTGCTGACATGGAAAGCGCCGCTGGCAATAAAGAGAATGTGGTCGGTTCTGACCATGCCGTGTTTAGTGGTCACCGTCGTCCCCTCGACAATGGGCAGCAGATCTCTTTGTACACCTTCTCTCGAAACGTCGGGGCCTTGAGATCCGGCTCCGTTTCGAGAGGTGATCTTGTCGATCTCGTCTAGAAAAACAATTCCTGACTCCTCTGTCCGTCGCAACGCCTCCTTCATTACCTGGTCCATGTCGACCAGGCGTTCCATTTCCTCCTTGGTCAAGGCAGCCAGCGCCTCTGGGACTTTCAATTTCCTGTTTTTCTTTTTCCGGGGAAAAAGTTTGCTGAAGGCATCCTGAAGGCTTGATTGCATATCCTCCAAACCGGATGTGGTCATGATCTCCACCATGGGTAACTGATGCGACTCGTTCAGACTCAGCTCCACCTCACGATTGTCGAGCTTGCCGTCTCTCAACATCTGCCTGAACTTTTCCCGGGTAGAGGTATCAGCCGGTTTCGCAGGGGTTACATCCTGGCCGTTGAATTCTTTTAACAGAAATGAACCGTTTCCCACAGGTCCTTCTGAAACGTCATGGGTGGCAGGTGTGGGCGGCAGCAGCAGATCCAGGATCTTATCCTCAGCATTGGCCGCGGCGAGCCCTTCTATCCGTTTTTTCTCCTCATCCTTAACCATATTGATGGCGAGTTCCACCAGATCCCGAATCATCGACTCGACGTCTCTGCCCACATAACCGACTTCAGTAAACTTCGAGGCTTCCACCTTGATGAAAGGCGACTGGGCAAGTGTTGCCAGTCTTCTGGCGATCTCGGTTTTACCGACCCCGGTGGGACCTATCATAATGATATTTTTCGGGGCGATCTCTTCCCTCAGCGGCTCGGGTACCTGACGCCTGCGCCACCGGTTGCGCAGGGCAATCGCCACAGAACGTTTGGCATTTGCTTGCCCCACGATGTATTTATCGAGTTCAGCCACCGTTTCTTTTGGGGTCTGGGAATGCACTTTTTTCATATCTTCTCTACGACAATGGAATGGTTGGTAAAAACGCAGATGTTGGCGGCAATTTCCATTGCCACCCGACAGATTTTTTCTGCATCGAGGTCACTGTTCTCTATAAGGGCCAGCGCCGCAGCCTGGGCGTACGGTCCTCCGGACCCAATGGCCAGAACTCCTGCATCGGGTTCGATAACATCGCCGTTGCCTGTTAATAACAGAGAGGAGTCATTGTCCACGGCGATCAGCATTGCTTCCAACCGGCGCAGCATTTTGTCCGTACGCCAGTCCTTGGCCAGTTCAACTGCTGAACGCAGTAAATTGCCATTGTACTGTTCCAGTTTCTGCTCAAGTTTATCAAAAAGGGTAAAGGCATCGGCGGTGGCTCCGGCAAAACCGGTAATAACCTTGCCGTGATAGAGTCGCCGAACCTTTTTCGCCTCATGTTTCATGACCGTATTCCCCAACGAGACCTGGCCGTCACCAGCGACGACCACCTCACCTTTGTGACGAACGGTAATAATTGTCGTAGATCGTATCTTCATTCGTCCTCTCTTGCCAGACTATGGTATACAGTCTGTTTATTAAAAACCACTGTTCAGCTGAACCTTTGCAAGGTTTCAGCTACCTAACTATTTGTTTTCCCGGCCAGTGGATGCGCCTTGTCATAAACATCCGCCAGATGATCCAAAGTCAAGTGGGTGTACCTCTGAGTAGTGGAAAGACTGGCGTGACCAAGAAGCTCCTGAACCGAACGCAGGTCCGCCCCCATCTCTAGCAGATGGGTGGCAAATGAATGCCTGAGGGCATGGGGCGTGACAATTTGCGAGATACCGGCTTTAGCCCCGTATATCTTCACCATTCTTTCGACGCTGCGTGTTGTCAGTCGACTCCCCCTGCCGTTCAGAAACAGGGCGTCTTTCTCCACATTCCTGCCGCGTCTTTGCCTGGCGGCTATCAATTGCTGCCGCTGCGGCAACCAAGCAATAACCGCCTCTTTGGCCGGTAGCCCGACGGGGACAAGCCGTTCCTTATTTCCTTTGCCCCTCACCCTAAGCATTTCGGCTTCAAAATCAAGGTCATCAAGATTGCGTGAGACAAGTTCCGCAACCCTCATTCCGGTAGAATACAGAAGCTCCAGCATCGCTCGGTCGCGAAGATGAAAACTCTCCTTCGAATCAGGGGCGTCCAGAAGTGAAAACACCTCATCGACAGTCAAAAAAACAGGAATCGTCCGCCCGACTTTCGGGCCGGAGATGCCAGCCAGAGGATCTTTGGTTATAATCTTTTCCCGTTGGAGAAATTTGGCAAATGTCCTCAGAGACGACAACTTGCGTCCCACCGAAGCAGCGTTATTGCGGCCGTAAAGGCCTACAACGAATCCCCGGATATCTTTTGCTTCAATATCCTCAAGTGCCGATTCCTGCTTAAGTGTTTTAATAAATTCGACAATATCGCTTTGATATGCACGAACAGTATGCAGGGAATACCCTTTTTCCGTCTCCAACCAGCGGATGAAGCCTTGAATAGCTTGTTCGATGTTGTTTCCTTTGTCCGCGCGTTCTTCCATCTTAAAATATAAGTAATGAACTCTTGCCAGGTTGATGTATAGTGTAATATAGTGCTTGACTTGTCACCACCCTTGCAAAATCAGAGAGGTTTTACAAGGGTTTTGCTTTTACCCTGAAGTTTATGTAGTTCTATCCGGAAAAAAAAAAGGATTCAACCTTCTTTTTGATGACCATTACCGGCTGATATGGCAAAAAAAACATTTGAAGAGGCTTTAGCTCGCCTTGAGGAAATCACCCATGAACTGGAAGCGGGTGATCTGAGCTTGGAAAAGAGCCTGAAGAAATTCGATGAGGGAATAAAACTTGCCGAGTTCTGTAGCGCCCAATTGGCTGAGGCCAAATCAAAGGTCGAGATACTTCTGGAAAAAGACGGCAAACTTGAATCGACCCCTTTTGAAGGTGCAGACGGTGGAGATCAAGGAATACCTGAGTAACCAAAGGCAACGTATCGACAGTGCTCTCAACCGGTTTATGCTGCAAGCCGACGGCCCTTTTACGCGTCATATAGAAGCAATGCGCTACAGCCTGTTTGTTGGCGGCAAACGGCTGCGTCCGATTCTTTGTCTGGCAGCCGCAGGCGCCATTGATGCAAGTGACTCCATGCAGGAAAACCTCCTACCCATTGCCTGTTCCCTCGAATGTATCCATACCTATTCCCTGATTCATGACGATCTACCTGCCATGGACAACGACGAACTGCGTCGGGGGAAACCCACCAACCATATGCTCTATGGTGAGGCAGGTGCCATCCTGGCTGGAGACGGTCTCTTAACCTGGGCCTTTGACCTCCTCACCAGCCAGGACTCGATATTGCCTCCGGAACGACGGCTGATGATCGCCAATATTATTGCCCGGGCGGCCGGCTCGTTAGGAATGGTTGGTGGTCAATCCTTGGATATTTTCTATGAAAACCAGGAATTCCCGTTTGAGATCCTGCAGACGATCCATAAAAGCAAGACAGGAGCTCTGCTCACTGCAGCCGTTCAAGCCGGAGCCGTTGCTGCCGGAGCCGACCCTCACGAACAGGAAAAAATAATACAATATGGAAACAAAATAGGTCTTGCCTTTCAAATCGTCGATGATCTGCTTGACGAAACCTCAACAACGGAACAGTTAGGCAAGACCGCCGGCAGCGACAGGAAAAAAGGCAAGGCGACCTACCCCGCCTTTTTCGGGATTGAAGCAAGTAGAGAAAGGGCAGAGGAAGCAATAAACGATGCGAAAAGCGCTTTGGCCGATTTTGATGAAAAAGCTGCTCCTCTTCGCGCCATAGCTGATTATATTTATTTCAGATCCAGATGAGAAAACCGACCCAACCCGTTTATAAAAACCGGCTGGTATTTTTTTATAAGGTTGATAATCTCATAAAAACCTTTAACTCGAGGATGACTGAATAAAAATTTTTCTGATTACCATCAATGTTCAGTTAGTGATCCAGGGAGAGAACCGTTCGTTTCTCGGGACGCCATAACCCCATCCCTGGGGGGCAACGCTTACGCCGTCCAGGCTGCAGAGAAGCAAACATTGTGAGACTTCGGATGGAGAGTTTTTAGGATGCCATCAAGGTTACACCCAATTATGTTGACATATCCGATGCAGGAGACATACCCGCCTCGACTTGCACAAATCAAATCACCCAGGGATATCAGAACCCTTTCGCAACCTGAACTGACAGCTCTTGCTGCGGAGATCCGACAGACCATCATCACCACTGTCGCCCGAACAGGAGGTCATCTAGCGCCCAGTTTGGGTGTTGTTGAGCTGACGCTTGCCCTCCACTATGTTTTTGATACCCCGAATGATAAGTTAATCTGGGATGTGGGACATCAAGCCTACGCCCACAAACTGATCACCGGTAGGTATGACCGTTTTTCCACACTCAGGCAATACAAGGGGCTGAGCGGATTTCCCAGAGTTGACGAAAGCGAATATGACGCTTTCGGTACCGGCCATGCCGGGACCTCCATCTCGGCAGCCCTGGGAATGACGCTTGCCAAGGATATCCAGGGAAGAAACAACCGGGCCATTGCTGTTATCGGGGACGGATCGATGACCGCCGGAATGGCGTTTGAGGCCTTGAACCATGCCGGTCATCTCGACCGGAACCTGATCGTCATCCTCAACGATAATGAGATGTCCATTTCGCCCAATGTCGGAGCCGTCTCCAGCTTTTTGAGCCGCAAGCTAAGCGGCAGGACCATGCGGCGGGTCAAGGCCCATTTGGAAGAACGATTGAACTCGCTTTCCAATGTGGGAGAAAACATCCTCAATGTCCTGAAAAAAAGCGAGGAAAGCTTCAAGAGCTTTTTTACGCCGGGAATGCTTTTCGAAGCCTTTAAATTTAACTATATCGGACCGATACAAGGCCATGAGCTCGAAGACCTGATCGAAGCCCTGGAAACAGCACGCGACCATTCCCGTGGACCGGTGCTGGTCCATGTGCTTACCACCAAAGGGAAAGGCTACAAACCTGCTGAGGAAAATCCCGGATCCTTCCACGGAATCGGTCCCTTTGACATCGCCACCGGCAAACCAAAAGCATCGGCAAAGCCGATCTCCTATACACAGGTTTTCGGCAACACCATGGTTCAACTGGCAAGGGAAAACAAGAATCTTGCCGCAATTTCAGCAGCAATGGTAACAGGAACCGGACTGACACGTTTTGCCGAGGAATTTCCTGAAAGATTCTTTGATGTCGGAATTGCCGAGCAACACGCAGTGACTTTTGCCGCCGGTCTTGCCATGGAAGGTATTCATCCTGTGGTGGCGATTTATTCGTCATTTTTTCAACGCTCGCTTGATCAGATCATCCATGACATTTGCATCCCCAACCTGCCGGTAACCCTCGCCATAGATCGTGGAGGCGTGGTTGGGGACGACGGTCCAACCCATCATGGGGTCTTCGATCTCTCCTTTTTGCGCTATATCCCGAACATGATCCTTATGGCGCCAAAGGACGAGGAGGAACTCAGGCACATGCTATTTACAGCCGTCCTTCACAAAGGTCCGGCAGCAATCCGTTATCCAAGAGGTTCGGGAGAAGATGTGCAGCTCTCAGACGATTTACATCAGCTTGAAATCGGTAAAGGAGAGATCCTGGTTGAGGGTGACGATATACTTCTTCTTCCCATTGGCAACCGGGTCCATCCGGCACTGAGGGCAATGGAGGGTCTGAAAAAAGTCGGCGTCAATGCTGCGGTCATCAACCCCCGTTTTATTAAACCCCTGGATGCCGATCTGATCTGCTCCTGGGCAAAACGAACAGGGCGGGTGCTGACTATCGAAGACAACGTCCGCCAAGGCGGTTTCGGCAGTACCGTCCTTGAACTGTTCAGCCGCCGCAGACTCTTCAATGTGCATACCTGCTGCCTGGGCCACCCGGACATTTTCATCGAACACGGCCCGCAAAGAAACCTGTGGAAAGACAACAGCCTCGACTCACCGGCCATCATCCGTGCCGCCCTGAAACTCATGAGCGATTGATCATCGGTGAGGCAAAGGAAGTATCTCAACCAGGGACTCATGAAAGATGGGCCCGGCGCCGATATCGGTTGTTTTCTGTGACGTCAGATCATTGATCCCTGCCTGATCCGCACTTGTCTGCCAGAAGAGTCCTTCAGCAACCAACAGTCCCTGCTGTGTATCGGGGGTGGTCCTCGCCATTCGCCTCGTTTCGCCGCGATGATTGCGGATTACAACCATTGCTCCATCGGTAATATTGTGCTCTGCCGCATCTTCCGGATGCATGAGAACCTCTCCCGTTTTCTCCTGCTGCAGCTCCCCGAAAGTACTATTGAGCAGATCAGCATGGGGTGGTGTTATCAACTTAAACGGAAACCGACTGAGCAGATCATGATCGTCGAACTCAGCAGCCGGACCCAGTATCGGAATATCGGAGATCCGATCTATAACTGTACTCTGAAAGGCAAAGGACACGGCAGCAAACGCGTTGCCGAAGCTTTTTACATGCGTGGACTGAATCCAGGACCCGGATGGTGGAATTGACAAGATATCCGAGGGCAGGCCGTCCAACGTTTCCAGGTACCCGGACAGACGTTCATCCAGGGTCTGAGTAAAAGGTTGCTCGCTAAATCCCATTTTTTGAGCCAGGGACTGAAAGAGATGGAAATTGCTTACGGACTCGCCAATGGGTTCGATTGCGGCATCGGCGATGCCCAGAAAAAAATGCCCATAGGCCAGATAGAGATCCTTGTTTTCCAGAAAGGTCGTGGCCGGGAGGAGCAGATCGGCATAACGGGCCGTAGGCGTCATCACCTGTTCATGAACCACAGTAAACAGGTCCTCCCGCTCCAGACCGCGTCGCACCATCCCGGCGTCCGGAGAAACACTTGCCGGATTGGCATTGTGGACAACAAACAGGCGAACAGCAGGGTCAAGGACATTTAGGGCATGACCCAGATGGGCCATATTGATCTCCCGGGTTTGTTTTATGGCAAGTTCAGGAAACCTGAGCCTCCGGTCATCACCGGCAAATGCCTTGGAAAAGAGCAGGACACCGCTTCCCATGCCTCCGTCATACAAGCCAAGTACTGCCGCCAGAGAAAGTATCGCCCGGATACTCGTCCCGCCTCTGCTGTTGCGGGAAAGCCCCACTCCTACACGCAGAAAGGTATTCGGGTGTTGCTCCAACAGAGAGGCAAAATCCTCGATCTTCTTTTTCGTCAAGCCGGATTGCTTGCAAAAACCTTCCCAGGGCGTACTAAGAAGATAGCCTTCCAAGACGGCAAATCCAGTGGTTCCGGCATCCAGACGTTTTCTGTCAATTCGTTTTGCTTCCAGAAGAGCCTTTATCGCCCCCAGGGCCAGTCCGGCATCACCACCCGGCTGTATCCTAATATGAAGATCAGCCGCCTTGGCCGTTGCGTTTCTATACGGGTCGATAACCACGAGCTTTGCACCTCTGCTCCTTGCCCTGCTTATATACCTCCAGAAATGCACATTGGTAACCTTGACATTTACCCCCCAGACTATAATCATATCGGCACGTTCAGCAACCTCAGGTGGTGTACCCGGTCTGGAACCGAGGTGCATCTGCCAGGCCGCCTTTGCTGCAGCCGAACAGATGGTCTCTTTGATACGGCTGGCACCGATTTTATGGAAAAAGGCATAGCCGGCATTGCGATTTATTACACCCATATTGCCGGCATACTGGTAGGGAAGGATTGCCTCGCCCCCATGCTTTTCCATCACCTCGGTAACCCTTTCGGCAAAAAGACTTAAGGCCTCATCCCAGCCGATTCTTTTGAATCTTCCCTCCCCTTTTTTACCATCACGTCGTTGCGGATATAAAACACGCTCCTTTGAGTAAAACCGCTTAAGATAGGAATGCATCTTTTTGCAGATGAAGCCGTGGGTATAGGGATGTTCGGGATCCCCGTGCAGCGACAGGAGCCTACCATCAACTTTCTTTGCAATCATACCACACGTATCAGGGCAATCAAGCGGGCAGATGGTCTTTAACAGGTGTATCTTTTTGGAATTCGGCATGGATTGTGTCCCCATTAAAAAATCTGATTACCACTGAAAAGTTCTCGCCCGGAATCAGTAGCTGAATAGTAATGGCAATCAGCATCCCACCCGGTTATTGCCTGCTCAAGTTTCGGGACCATCAAGACCGTCAGAAAAACAAACATGCACAGATTTCATAGTTCGAAAATAGTAAAAGGCGCTGCTGAATGCCGCGCCTTTTACTAAAATCAAAAGGAATAACCGGCTAAACAAATGATTGAATCCGATAATATTCTTTATACCAGCGGACAAAGGCAGCCACCCCCTGTTCGATGGCCGTATCGGGCTTATAATCGAAATCATAAACCAGGTCGTCCACATCAGCATAGGTGGCGGGTACATCTCCCGGCTGCATGGGCATGAAGTTTTTTTCGGCCTTTTTTCCCAGGCAATCTTCAAGTACCTGGATATAGCGCATCAACTTCTCCTTTTTATGATTGCCGATATTGTAAATCCTGTACGGGCAATAGGAGATTGCCGGATCAGGGGTGTCACTATCCCACTGGGAGTTACTCTCGGGGATTCTTTCTATCACTCGTGCTACCCCCTCAACGATGTCATCGATAAAAGTGAAATCCCGCTCCATGTTGCCGTTGTTGAAAACGTTGATCGGTTTTCCTTCCAGAATGGCCTTGGTAAACAGAAAAAGCGCCATATCGGGGCGCCCCCACGGTCCATAAACGGTAAAAAATCTGAGCCCGGTGGTGGGCAGGCCAAAAAGATGGCTGTAGGTATGGGCCATCAACTCGTTGGCCTTTTTTGAAGCAGCATAAAGGGAAACCGGATGATCCACGTTATCATGGACTGAAAAAGGCATCCGGGTATTGGCCCCGTAGACGGAACTGGAGGAGGCGTAGACAAGATGTTTTACCTTGGAATGTCTGCACCCTTCCAGAATATTGACAAAACCGACGAGGTTGGTGTCAACATAAGAGTGCGGATTTATAAGTGAATAACGAACCCCTGCTTGGGCTGCCAAGTTTACTACTGCGTCAAAGCTATGCTCCTGGAAAAGCCGCTCCATACCAGGACGGTCGGCCAGGTTGCAGTCAACATGGAGAAAACGATCGCCTTCAGCCAAGGCCGCCATCCGGCTCCGTTTAAGATTCGGATCATAATAATCGTTGAGGTTATCCAATCCGACCACCTCGGCACCACCGGCAATGACCTTCTTTGCCAGATGCGCTCCGATAAAACCGGCGGCGCCGGTTATGAGTATTTTTTTCATATCAGTCTTCGAAATTTCCTTGCGGGCCTTGGTTGACATTCAAGGTTTTGGCCCGTTCAATTATTTTTTCCCTGGTCCAATCGGCCGGGTCCTCCTGTCTTTGAGCTTTTAGACCGAGATCAGCTGATCCGGCAGACAAAATGATGTCTTTGGCAAAGGTTGCCGTTCCACCTGCATTAAAGACATTTACCAGGATATTATAGACGAAGTCCTCCACCCGCCGGCACATTCTTTCCCTGACGTCTCTTGGTTGGGCCATGAGCAGATTATCCATGGGAAGATTCAATTTCTTGAAATTGCCGCCTCGCCATCCTTTAGACTCGGCATAGGCAAGCATCTTCTCCCATGTCTCTTCCATGACGCCCTCTCCTTTCACCTTCTTCAGATTTCCGGCGGCATCAAGAATGGCATTGCCGTAATCGTTGACCTCCACCCCCCAGGAGGCCATCTGCAGGGCGGTTGCCACGTTGGCCTTTGTGGTATGTGTTTTGGCTGCTATTTCACGCAGTCTGTCGGAACTGTTGCCCGAAGTGCCGTGTTGGGCTCCGGATACCCGATACGGTTCCAGCGCCTTGTGAATCTCGGCAGTCAAGCCGACCTGGATGCCTTGCCCGCTGGCCTCTATCCCGTGTACCGTTCCGTTATTCAAAGCGATCCAGTCTGGACTGATACCGTGGGCGTTCAAGCCTTTAATGAGAAACGAGGCATCGTCGACGGTTGACAGGCCCTCGGTTCCCTTAATCTCACCGACCTCTGTCTCAAGCCCTGCCCAGGAAGGGATAAAGCTGTTCAATTCGATGTTGGCCAGCAGGTTCTGATCGTCGGGCATATGGGAGGCATCGATGGCAATCGAGGTGATACCGGCATCAAACATCGACGGAATTTCCATCTTGGCAAAGGAAATGTCATCCTCAGATTTTATCCCATAGTGATCGGCATGAATCGCAACCGGTATGGTAATACCCATCTCGTTACAGGCTGCATCAACCTGACGGGCAATATTATAGAAATTTACCGCACAGTAGCCGGATTCGGACTTGGCGATTTCAATAATAATTGCAGCGTCCGCACGTTGGGCTGCCTTCAAGGCGCCGCGGATAACGAAGTTGGATCTCCCGTTTGCCGCAATGGTCATTGCACCGGCTTTGGCTGTCAAGGCTCGATCAATCACCTTGCCGCTGACCAGCAATGCCCGGGAATTGGGAAAGAGTTTTTTCACAGTGGGTGGCCGTCCGATTTCCAGTAATTTTTGGAATCCTTCCTGTAAAGTCATTGAGACCTCCATTTTCAGTATTCGATTGTTCGAAACAACTCCTACAAGACCTCTGTTGGTAGAGTCAGAAAGATTGAATCGCTTTTAGTTGCCCGCAGTATTGTTATAACATAAGAAGGAGATCCGGATAAATCTATTCCTTCTTATCTCCTGGATTGTTTTCCATCTCCTCTTCGTCCTCCTGTTGAAAACCTTTAACACGTTTCCGTCCGAAGATCCAGACCGCGACAATGCTTACCTCATATAGAAGCACCAGGGGAATGGCCATCAGGCATTGGTTGACAACATCCGGAGTGGGAGTAAGTATTGCTGCGACAATAAAGTTTATAAGAATAGCGTACTTACGGTTTCGATTTAAAAAGGAGATATTGACAAGACCGAGCTTGGCCAAAAGCACCATGAAGATCGGCAACTCAAAGATTACCCCAAAGGCAATCAGCAAACGTAAGGCAAGGGAAAAATACTCACTGACGGAAGGTAAAGAGGTTAGATAGGCATTGTTATATCCGACCAGAAAACGGAAAGCAGGTGGAAAGACAACCAGATACCCGAAACCGGCGCCTCCCAGGAAGCAGACAGTCGAGAGAATAGTAAACGGAATTAAAACCCGTTTTTCATGTTTATACAGACCTGGGGCGACAAATCGCCAGATCTGAGAGAATATTACCGGTGAGGACAGGAGAATACCGCAGACAAGTGCGAGCTTTAGATAAAAAAAAACCCCTCTTGGTAGGATGTAAAGATGAGCGTGGTTCCTTTGGGCAGCACCTTAACCAGCGGTTTAAAAAGCCAGTCCCCGACAGGATCTATATAGATATAGGACACTGTAAAACCGATTATGACGGCAATCAGCGACACAACCAGGCAGGAGCGGAGATCCCGTAGATGCTCGGTTAATGATTGTTTGTGAAACTGCTCCGTTGAGTTATCCATAGAGGAATACACACCAATTGATAATTTTTCTATTTTTCCTATAACAATCGATTCGCGATCTTTTTACCATCGGGAAAGGGAATTTGCAATGATTTGCATTGAAGAAACCAGTCAGGAGTTGGAAATCCTGTTGCAATGATGTAGACTTCTATAATATTTAAAAACACGATGTTTTTTCAGTCAAATTCTTCATATCAAGGACCGTAGGCTCCGCCCTGGAAACTTTATAGCGGTTATTGCAGATGATATCGATTCTTGTAGTTGACGATGAACAGGGTATGCGTGATTTTTTAAAAATCATGCTGAAAAAAGAAGGGTATCAGGTCCAGACGGCCGCCAATGCCGAAGGGGCCCAGGCCTCTTTGCAGGAAGAAGCCTTCGACCTGGTTATCAGCGACATCCGGATGCCGGGTACAAGCGGGCTGGATCTCCTTGCCGGTATAAAAGAGATGTATCCGGATCTTCCGGTGATTATGATTACGGCCTTCGCTTCACCGGATGATGCCGTTATCGCCATGAAAAACGGCGCGTTTGACTATATCAGCAAACCTTTTAATCTTGACGAAATCAAATCGGTCGTGGAATCGGCAACTTCACGAAAGAGTAAAAACGCTTCAGCAGGACCGGCCATGGAATCCTTTGCCGGTATCATCGGACAAAGTCGAGAGATGTTGAAGGTCTTCGACATAGTACGACGTATCGCTCCGACACCCGCTAATGTGCTGATCTATGGCGAATCAGGAACCGGCAAGGAACTCATTGCCCAGGCCATTCATGCAAAAAGCCAGGCTGCCGGCAATCCCTTCATACCGATCACCTGTAGCGCCATACCCGATGAGCTGATGGAAAGTGAGCTATTCGGCCATGTGAAAGGGTCATTCACCGGCGCCATCAGTGACAAGCAAGGACTGTTTGCCCAGGCCAACAACGGAACTGCTTTTCTCGATGAAATAGGCGAGCTCACCCCGCTGCTCCAGACCAAGCTCTTGCGGGTCCTGCAGGAAAGAGAAATAAAACCGGTTGGCGGCACCAAAATCCAGCAGATCAACGTCCGGATTATCGCCGCCACCAACAAGATTTTAGAGGAAGAGATCCTTGCGGGCAGGTTCAGAGAAGACCTTTTCTATCGATTGGCGGTTGTTCCGATCAGGTTACCTCCTCTGCGCGAAAGGAAGGGAGATGTCCCTTTGCTTATCCGACATTTCCTTAATAAGTACTCAAAACGGCTAGGGAAAAAGGTGCAGGAAATCTCGTCCTATGCCATGCAGGTCCTGATGGATTATGACTTTCCGGGAAATGTGAGAGAACTGGAAAACATCATAGAGCGGGGGGTTGCCCTGGAAAGCTCCAATATCATCCTGCCGGAAAATCTTTCGCTTTCTGTCACCGCCCGGCAAAATAAAAAGGAAAAGAGCACCAACCTTCCCGTTTTCCAAGCTGTTGCAGACGAAGAGGAACTCTTTGATCTGGGCCTGGAAAAAGTCGTGGACAACCTGGAAAAAAGGCTTATTTCCTTTGCCCTGGAAAAAACCGACAATTCGAAGATGAAGGCTGCCGATCTCCTGCAGGTAAGCTTTCGATCACTGAGATACAAAATCAAAAAATACGGTATCGAATAAATCAGGATGCAGAATAATCCCGTATCATCCAAGTCTGCCGAAGTTCCCGATATCGATCGGATTCTCAGACATCAGCTGCAATGGATGCTGCTGCTCCGCGTCATCCTCTATACACTTCTGCTGGCCGTCATCTTTTTTATTGGAAGTCCGGAATTCAGGATCATTGTACTTCCCCGGCCGTTACTCATTCTTCTGTTTCTGGCTGTCTATGTGAGTTCTATCGCATCCGCCTTTATCACGGGATATATTTCGTATGCAAATCTTCGCAAATTTGCCTTTATCCAGAACCTTCTAGACACGCTTTTCGCCTCAATCCTCGTCTACTTCACCGGCGCATCGCATTCCATTTTCACAACAGTCTACTTTTTCTCTATCATATCGGGGGGATTAATCACACCCAGGAAGGGAGGACTCATCGCAGCTGCCGCAGCCACTCTGGAGTATGGTGTGATCCTGGGGCTGGAATATAACAACATCTATCCGGAATACTTTAATCTCTACAATTTCGTTCCGGTCCATAACCTGGACTTTCACCTTGAACATTTTGCAACCCAAGGGCTGATTTTTTTTCTGGCAGCCCTAGTAAGCACCCTTTTCGGAATCCGACAACGCAAGACAGAAGCGGCCCTCACCCAAACCATACGCAGTTTTGACAAACTGGCCGTTCTCTACAAACGGATCTTCGACAATATCAATACCGGAATCATCACACTCTCCGAAAACGACATCATCACCTCAGCAAACCAGGCTGCAGCGTATATTACGGGTTATACACCCGATTTTCTCATTGGCAAGCGAATTCTAGAAATTTTCCCCAACCTTCTCCTCCACGACGAAGCCCACAGGTTCACCTGCGATCTTGAAAAAAACGACGGCACCAAGATTAGAATAGGCTATTCAATGTCCAGGCTTCCGGTGTCAAAGGGAAAAATCAATAGCGAAGAAATCGCCGAAGATCGAAAATTGATCACTCTTCGCGATATTGGCGAGATTGAAGAACTCGAGCGTCAGCTTCGCCAACGCGAAAAGATGGCGGCAATCGGCATGATGAGCGCCGGTATCGCCCATGATTTCAGAAATCCGTTGACGGCCATAACCGGTTCCGCCCAAGTCCTTGCCGCCGAATTCTCGAAAGATAGCTCAGGTACGGACCAAACCAACTACGAACTGGCTGCCATCATCGTACGTGAATCCAACCGGCTCATTGAGACCATAGCTGATTTCCTGAAATTCGCTCGCCCGGATACGGTCGACAGAAGCTGGTTTTCTCTGCACAGATGTCTCAGTGAAGTTCTTCAGGTGTGCAAAGCCGATCAGGCATGGCCTGCCACCTCACGGGTTGCTCTAAACTTTGATGAAAAATTGGATATTTGGGCCGACGAACGCCAATTATTTACCGTCTTCAATCACCTTCTCAGCAATGCCATTGTATTCTGCCCGCCGGAACGGGAGATGATAGATATCGAGGCTTGCGAACAAGAGCAGGAGCATGGAAGAGGAGAGATGGTGATAAACATAGGGGATAACGGCCCGGGTATTGCAGATCATCTGCGGGAAAAAATATTCGAGCCTTTTTTTACCCAGCGCGCCGACGGAACCGGCCTGGGGCTTGCTATCGTTAAGCAGACCATTCAGGAGCACCAAGGCATTATCGAGGTAGGGAGATCAAAACTTGGAGGTGCCCTGTTTACCATCCGGTTGCCGCTGCCTTAAGCTAGAGGGTATATAAATATCCTTGACTGCTCCTGAGAAACCGGATATAAGGGCAGAGCAAAATGAGGGGGGAAACAAACGGCAAAATTCTTCGGTTTTGCTCGCCATGAGTTCCTCATATACTTTTCGATATGTCCTTTTACGGACAGGAACTCACGCCCTCACGCCATCCAAGATTTCGGTTTGATAGCCGGGTCCTGTGCAACAAAGAATCACGAACCCCGCCAGGTCCGGAAGGAAGCAACGGTAGTGACCCTCTTTGTGTGCCAGGGGTGCCCGGCTATCATCTTTTTCGGACCGTTTCACACGAGGTTTTTATCTCCCGGCAACTATGTCCTATCTCGTTCTTGCAAGAAAATCAAGACCTCAGACCTTCGAAGAGGTTGTAGGCCAGCGACCGGTGGTCAAAACCTTGCAAAACAGCCTGGCCCGCAACCGAGTCGCCCATGCGATCCTCTTTTCCGGAGTACGTGGAGTCGGAAAAACCACCCTTGCCAGAATCATGGCCAAGTCGATCAACTGCGAGAACAGAAATGGAAAAATCCCTTGTAATACCTGCAATTCCTGCCTGGAAATCATGCGGGGATCGGCTCTTGATCTTCATGAAATAGACGGGGCCTCAAACCGCGGCATTCAAGAAATTCGGGAACTGAAAGAGAAGATCCGTTTCCTTCCAACCTCGGCACGCCACAAGATTATTATCATAGATGAAGTCCATATGCTGACCACAGAGGCATTCAACGCTCTGTTGAAGACCTTGGAAGAACCGCCGGAACATGTCTATTTCATGTTTGCAACCACCGAGTTGCACAAAGTGCCGATCACCATCCTTTCGAGATGTCAGCGCTATGAACTCAAACGTATCACAGCCCAGGAATTAACTGATCATTTCTATAAACTGACAACTCAGGAGGGAAAAGAAATAGATCCCCAGGCACTGGCCCTCATCGTCCGCGAGGCGGAAGGCTCCGTGCGGGATGGTCTCAGCCTCCTGGACCAGGTCTTTTCCTTTTCTGAAACACGGATCACCACTGAAGATGTCGTTCAGGTTCTGGGTCTCATCGACAGGGATGTCCTCCTTGACATCACAAAGGCACTTCTGGCAGGCGACCGGACTCAGGCACTTACCTCTCTGCATGAGACTTTCGGTTACAGCATAGATCTGAAGAGATTTTGTGCCGATCTTCTTGAATGCTTCAGGATCCTTGCTCTCTGTAAGATTCCGGGTTGTCAGGAGCTGGTTGACATGTCGGACCAAGACAAGAAGATGTTTACAAAGCTTGCCGGTGAATTCACCCTCGAGACCATCCACTTAAAGCTCAGCCTGCTTATGAAAGCCGTTGAAGAGATGGGGCAATCTTTCCAGCCGCGGCTTGCTTTAGAAACCGCTTTTCTCAAAATCATCGAAGCGGGAAACGTCGTTCCGGTTACAGCCCTGCTTGGCCATTTCCAGGAACTGCTCTCCGGTCTACCGCAGGATCCAGGACAAAAAACGTCATCGCCTCCTGTAGAAACCCTTTCCAGCAAGGGAAAACAACAGGATGCAACCTTACCGGAACTAGAAAAAGATGGAACAGGAAAACCTCCTGCTGCCCCGGCTTCACCGCGCCCCGAAGAGACAAAGGAATCCGTATCTTTTACGGCAGATCCCAAGGAGGAAGAAACTAGTCCAAATCCCGAGACAGAAACGGCACCTCCTGACTCCAAGCGCCACCCCCATGAACGTGATGTGCGACGAGACTGGCTCGCTTTTACCGAATATGTAAAAGATAGGGTGTTCTGGATGTCCAAGGATCTCCAAAGGGCGGACTCGGCAAGACAGCAGGGAGAAGAATTGCACCTGCATTTCTCCGACCCGGCCAACTGCGCCCTTCTGCGTACCAAGGAAAACAGGCTCATTCTCACCGAATTTGTCCTTGATTTTTTTCAAAAAGAACTCAAAGTACGTTTCATCCTCCCTTCGGATGAGGAAAAATCGGACGGCGTGGAGAACGATAGACCGCAAAAACAGCGGCAAAGGCTGGCCAACGACCCCCAAGTCCAGATTGCTGTGGATGTCTTTAACGGCCAGATCGGTGACATCAGGATCGGGCCGAGGAGCAGATGAGAGGACAGGCGTCAAAGTTATCATATCTTATTGTATAAATATTTCTTCACGACGAGTTTTCACAATCAGGAAAATCAAAGGTTAATAACAAATGGATGTAACCAGTATCATGCAGCAGGCCCAGCAGATGCAGGCCAAGCTCATAGAAATCCAACAGGAGCTCGCAAAAAAAACGGTGCAGGGAAGTGCCGGTGGCGGCATGGTCACCGTCACAGTCAACGGGCGCGGTGAGGTTTTATCCATAGCCATTGAAAAGGAAATGATCTCGCCCAATGAAGCGGAGATGCTTCAGGATCTCATCGTCGCAGCCACCAATGACGGTCTACGCAGAGCCAAAGAACTCGGCCGCCAAGAGATGGGCAAACTGACCGGAGGCCTGAACCTGCCGGGAATCTCCGATATGTTTTAGGTTTCGCTTCTTGTCATGCAGGTTATTCCCCCGGCTCTTGATAGACTCATCCGTGCACTGGCCGAACTTCCAGGAATAGGCCATAAGACGGCAATGCGGCTGGCACTTATCATTCTTCGCCGCCCTCCTGCTGCCGCCCTCGAGCTTGCAGCCGCTCTTACGGTTTTACATGAATCGATCCAACTCTGCTCTGGCTGTTTCACCTTCTCAGAACATGACCCCTGCGCCATTTGTGCCGATGCCAGGCGGGATGCCGGTCTCATCTGTGTCGTAGAGCAACCGGGCGACCTTCTGGCCATTGAAAAAACCGGAATATACCAAGGCCATTACCACATCCTGCATGGGGTATTATCCCCTATAGACGGTATCGGCCCTAATGAAATCAAGGTCCGCGAATTACTAGCCCGAGTGGACAGCGGGACGGTACGAGAGGTCCTGATCGCCACCAGTTCCACCGTGCCAGGCGAGGCGACTGCTTCGTATCTGATAGACCGGCTCCAAGGTAAAGCCGCAAAACTGACGCGTCTTGCCTGCGGTATTCCCATGGGAATGGATATAAAATATGCCGATAAATACACCTTGGCCAAGGCCATCGAGAAACGCAATCAAGCCGCATAAAACACGTGGATCATTTGCGGAGTGAAATTATATTTTCTCTTGACAGAAGTATCTGTTATTGGTAATTGAAACAGGTTTAGTCATACGTTTCATGCTGCATTCCGGCAGGATGAAGGTTACTGAAGCAGGCGCGTAGCTCAGTGGGAGAGCGCTACCTTGACGTGGTAGATGTCGGCGGTTCGACCCCGCCCGCGCCTACCAGTTTCTGTGATTCGAAGCTGGTTTACACTGTTACCTAAAGGCTAAAGGAAGGACGCTTCTGCCGAGGTGTTCACTCTTTAGCCTTTGTTTTTATGTAGATTATTCCGTTATGACGACTATTTCCGTAACATTGCAGGATGGAGAGTCCATCCAGGTCCCCTCCTCCACTTTGGCAGGGGAGGCCTTGGCAAAACTCCAATCCAACAAACAACAGAAACGTACCCTTGCCGTCCTGGCAAACAACGTAGCTGTTGATTTGAGCACTCCTCTTACGCAGGATACCGTCATCAGTCCCATACGCATCGATAGCGCCGAAGGTCTTGATATCCTGAGGCACAGCACGGCTCATGTCATGGCCGAGGCAGTCAAAGATATCTACGGTCCAGACGTCAAAGTGGCCATTGGCCCAGCCATTGAAAACGGCTTCTATTATGACTTCAAAAGGGAAGAGCCGTTCAGTCCTGAAGATTTCGAGAAGATTGAAAAACGGATGGAAGAGATTGTCCATAGCGCATCACCTTTCGTCCGAACTGAAGTAGCCAGCGATACGGCTTTAGCTTCCTTTGAGACCGAAAAAGAAAAATACAAGGTCGAGCTGATAAAAGAATTGAAAGTGAAGACCGTCTCTTTATACCGTCAAGGCAACTTCACCGATCTCTGCAGGGGCCCCCACCTTCCCAACACTTCTTTTATTAAGGCCTTCAAACTCCTCAGGGTAGCTGGAGCGTATTGGCGGGGAGATGAAAAAAATGATGTCCTGCAACGGATTTACGGTACAGCTTTCTTTGACAAAAAAGAGCTGAAAAAATATCTCGATTCCCTGGAAGAGGCAAAGAAACGCGATCACAGACGCCTGGGCAAAGAACTCGAACTTTTCACCACCCAGGACAACATCGGTCCGGGGTTGATTCTCTGGCAGCCAAAGGGCGCTCTTCTCAGGCGACTCATAGAAGATTATTGGAAGGACGAGCATTATCGTCACGATTACGAGTTGCTCTATACTCCGCATATCGCTCGTCAGGATCTGTGGAAAACCTCAGGCCATCTGGATTTTTACGCTGAAAACATGTACTCGTCCATGGATATCGACGAGGTCAAATATCAACTCAAGCCGATGAACTGCCCGTTCCATATCGGCATCTACAAAAGCCGGAAACGAAGTTACCGGGAATTTCCGATACGCTGGTGCGAATTGGGAACGGTTTACCGCTATGAGCGGGCCGGTGCTTTGCACGGTCTGCTCCGCGTAAGAGGATTCACCCAGGATGATGCCCATATTTTCTGTCGGCCGGATCAACTGGAAGATGAAATTTTCAACATCCTGGCACTGAATCTGCATATCTTAAAAACTTTCGGTTTCAGTGAGTACGATGTCTACCTTTCAACCAGACCTGAAAAATATGTGGGCAGTGACGATAACTGGCAAAAAGCGACAGAGGCATTGAAACAGGCCCTGGAAAAAAAGGATCTCACCTACCGGATCGATCCCGGGGAGGGTGTCTTTTACGGTCCCAAAATCGATATCAAAATCAAAGACCAGTTAGGTAGATCCTGGCAATGTTCGACGATCCAGGTGGACTTCAACCTGCCCGAACGTTTCGAGGTTACCTATACCGGCACAGACAACCAGGAACATCAGCCGATCATGATCCACAGAGCCCTTATGGGGTCTCTGGAACGCTTCGTCGGCGTCTTGATCGAACATTACGCCGGCATCTTTCCCCTTTGGTTCGCCCCCGTCCAGGCACGTCTTTTAAACATTACCGATGACCAGGCAGATTACTGCTCCCAAATTCACGCAGAAATGCGCAAAGCTGGCCTTAGGGTGGAAAAAGATTTGCGCAATGAGAAGTTGAATTATAAAATCAGAGAAGCACAGCTTGCAAAAATTCCTTATATGTTGATAGTTGGGGATAAGGAAAAAGAAAACCGAACGGTCACGGTCCGTCTACGGAACGGTAAAAACCTGCCGGCCATGACTGTCGCGGAATTTATAGAAAAAGTCCAGGAGGAATGCCGCGCAGGCCGGGGAATCTAGTTGATATACAAAGGCATAATGAGTGTCGGCGGCATAATACTAATACCCCACAAGGGGGTTATAAGTACCTTCACGAAATCCATTCTAAAAACAAGAAATGAATTTCTAAGGTACTAAATCTTAAGTTCGTAGATCCGGGGAGGTGGAGCTATTATAAAAAGAGGAAAAAGTGTTCCGGTTCGAGAAGGTCAGATAAATACAAATGAAGATATCCGTTACCCGAAAGTCAGGCTGATAGGGAGTGACGGATCGCAACTTGGAATTTTCACCGCCTCAGAAGCCAAGGCAAGAGCATATGAGGAAGGGTTGGACTTAGTTGAAGTATCTGCGACTGCGGACCCTCCTGTCTGCCGGATCATGAATTATGACAAGTTCCGCTACGAACAGAAAAAGAAGCAACAGGAAGCTAAAAAGAAACAGACGATTGTAGAAACAAAAGAGATCAAATTCCGCCCCAAAACCGAAGAACACGATCTCAGTTTTAAAATAAAAAATATCAAAAAGTTTCTCAGTCAAAAAAATAAGGTAAAGATTACCATGCGTTTTCGGGGCCGGGAAATTGTCTACTCCCAGTCTATCGGAATTGAAGCGATGAATAAAATCGCCGAGGCGCTTGCTGAGGATGGCAACATTCTCCAGCCGCCGAAAATGGAAGGACGGCAAATGATCATGTTCATAGGCCCGAAAAATTAGCGTTTGCCCTGGCAGTTTTTACCTGGATTTTGCCGCAACCACGAATGATTATGAGACGGCTTTGGGATGGTGTTATCCGCTCTGCGATGAGTCCTTCGACATCGCCCACAGCACTGAATAGAGATTGAAAAGGAGTAATAACCATGCCAAAGATGAAAACCAACAGAGGCGCTGCCAAGCGTTTTACTGCAACTGGCTCGGGGAAAATTAAACGTAGTAAGGCCTATGCCAGTCATATCCTGACCAAAAAATCAACAAAAAGAAAACGCGGTCTTCGTAAATCGGATCTGGTAGATTCTGCCAATAGCAAATCCATCAGGAAGATCTTGCCGTATATGTAACTTTTCAGGTCCGCCCATTCTGCCGGAACATGGTTTCTCCGCAAGCCTTTTACGGCACGGCTGCGACCACAGGTTCGACACCCCTTAGGAAGAGTGTCGCTAGAATTTTAAAGGAGTTAGAGAATGCCACGCGTTACAAGAGGGTTTAAAGCACGAAGAAGAAGAAACAGATTATTGAAGCTCGCCAAAGGATATATCGGAGGCCGCAGCCGTCTTTACAGGACCGCCACCGAGGCCGTAGACCGGGCTCTTAATTATTCCTACAGGGATAGACGTACAAAAAAACGCGATTTCCGTCGTCTATGGATCGCCCGCATCAATGCCGGCGCCCATATGAATGATACAAACTATAGCCTACTCATGGGTGGACTGAAAAAAGCCGGTGTGGAACTCGATAGAAAGGTGCTTGCCAATATGGCCATTCTTGATGCCGAAGCATTTACCAAGGTAGTACAACTGGCTACTGCAGCAAACAGCTGATATTCACTTCATACCAGTAGTTTTTTCATGCAGGCCGGTTTTGATTTTGCAAAAGTCGAAACCGGCCTGCTGTTTGTTGGAGACTCGTGCATCGTAGAGGTAGTATTTGAAATTACCACAGGCAATATAGAGAACAAGCCATGGAGCAAGAACTACAGCGCCTCCAGACAGAGGCAAAACAACAACTGTCAGCCCTTTCCGACACAGGCCAACTGGAAGATTTCCGCATCCGTTTCCTAGGCCGCAAGGGGTCTTTCAGTACCGTCATGCGCAGCCTGGGAAAGGTACCCCCGGAAGATAGGCCCAGGCTGG
Source organism: Desulfocapsaceae bacterium (assembly GCA_046704745.1). GTDB lineage: Bacteria > Desulfobacterota > Desulfobulbia > Desulfobulbales > Desulfocapsaceae > CAWGGS01. The sequence goes on from JBJKRL010000015.1 coordinate 31,115, forward strand.
GCCAATTGGCCAATACCATCAAGACGGAGATTGAAGAGCTTTTTGCTAAAAGGCAGTCTGATCTGACTGCCGGACTTGCCTCCCTGTCGGCAGAAAGACAAGCAATCGATCTGACCTTGCCCGGCAGGCGCCCCGCCATCGGTAAGCTGCATCCGGTAACCCAGATCATGAACGAGGTCTGCACCATCTTTGAAAATCTCGGGTTCTCCGTTGCCGAAGGTCCGGATGTCGAGCATGATCACTATAACTTCGAGGCATTGAACATACCGGCCCACCATCCGGCCCGTGATATGCACGATACCTTCTATATCAGTGATTCCATTCTGCTGCGTACCCACACCTCGCCAATGCAGGCCCGAATCATGGAAAATCAGCAGCCGCCATTAAGGGTTATTGCTCCAGGCAAGGTCTACCGCTGCGACTCCGATATCACCCATACACCAATGTTTCATCAGGTCGAAGGCTTTCTGGTGGACAAAAAAGTTTCCTTTGCCGATCTCAAAGGGGTTCTCACCGTCTTTACCCAAAAGATGTTCGAAAAGGATTTGGCGCTGCGGTTCCGCCCTAGTTTCTTCCCCTTTACCGAACCGAGTGCAGAGGTGGATATCGCCTGTGTCATATGTGAAGGCAAGGGTTGCCGGGTCTGTAAGCGCACTGGTTGGCTTGAGATCTTAGGCTCCGGCATGATCGATCCGGAAGTCTTCAAGATGGTTGGATATGATCCGGAGATTTACAGTGGATTCGCCTTCGGACTTGGTGTCGAACGCATCGCCATGTTGAAATACGGCATTGACGATATCAGGCTGTACTATGAAAACGACCTTCGTTTTCTTTCCCAGTTTTAGTACCTTGTGGGGTGTTGGTGATCGAGAAATGTTTTCTTTTTTTTAAAGCAAATCATTTCATGAAAAACCATATCCCGTTCTATGAAGCAGGAATAGATACATAGCAAAACGGAACACACTGCCATGAAGTTTACCCTCAGTTGGTTACAGGAATATGTCAATACGGACGGACTCACTACCGCACAGATAGCCGATCACCTGACCATGCTCGGTCTTGAGGTTGATTCAGTTGAGGAGATGTTTTCCGAACTGTCGCCCTTGAAGACCGCCCTGATCAAGAAAGCCTCACCGATACCCGATGCCGATCATCTTCAGGTCTGCGAAGTGGCCGTTGGAGACGAGACCCTGCAGATCGTCTGCGGTGCCCCCAATGCCCGTGAGGGACTGGTGACCACAGTGGCCCTGCCGGGAACGATTTTGCCCGGAGGCATGAAGATCAAGGCTTCCAAGGTCCGCGGCATTGCCTCTGCCGGCATGCTCTGTTCAGAAAAAGAGCTTGGACTATCAACAGACCATACCGGTATCATGGAACTTCCTGCTGATACACCGCACGGTCGATCATTTATCGAGGCCACCGGTCTTGCCGACACCATGATCGAGGTTGATCTTACTCCCAACAGGCCCGATTGCGCTTCGGTGATCGGGATTGCCAGGGAAGTAGCAGGCATCACCGGCCGCAAACTTACCCTGCCGATTACGGATGCAGCTATCACCACTCGGAACCCAGAATTCACTGTCGAGGTTAAGTCTGCAGATCTTTGCCCCCGGTATGCAGGACGACTGATAAAAGGAGTTAAAATCGGCCCGTCGCCCCAGTGGTTGAAAAGCCGGCTGCTCGCTGTGGGGCAAAGGCCGATCAATAATATCGTCGACATTACCAACTATGTGATGCTTGAATACGGCCAGCCACTGCACGCTTTTGATTTTCATAACCTTGCAGGCGCCAAAATCGTTGTCAGAACCCCGCGTGCGGGTGAAGAAACTTTTGTCACTCTGGACGGCACCAAACGAAAACTCGATCAGGACATGCTGATGATCTGCGATGGGGAAAAACCCGTTGCCGTTGCCGGCATAATGGGTGGATTGAATTCCGAGGTCAGTGATGACACAGTGGATGTTTTATTGGAAAGCGCCTGCTTCAACCCGATTTCCATACGCAAAACGGCCCGGCGCCTTAACCTGGCCACCGAGGCAAGCTACCGTTTTGAACGTGGTGTAGATCCCGATGGCTGCGTCAATGCCATGGAACGAGCAGTACAACTTCTATGCGATCTAGCAGGCGGCGCCTGTACGCCAGAAGGATCCGATGTCTACCCTGGATACAAGCCCCCCCTATCACTTGACCTCAGGGTTTCCCGAACCAGCAATCTGGTAGGTATGGAACTCGATTCTAAAAATATCAGCCAGTTGCTTTCCTCCATCACGATCGTCTGCAATGAAAAAGATTCGGATACACTTACTATTACCGTCCCCTCTTTTCGTGTGGATATTGAGCGGGAGGCGGATCTGGTGGAAGAGGTTGCCAGACTCATCGGCTACAACAACATCCCGACAACTTTGCCCCAGGTGGACCTCAGCTATCCCGAACAGGACAAAAGCCGATTAAGACGGCAGGAAGCATGCCGATTACTTACATCCATAGGATTCACCGAGGCGATCAACTACAGTTTCACGAGCGAAGATAATCTGGACAAACTGGGGCTAGCACCTGCTGACGAGCGCCGCAAAGTAGTGAGGCTTCTCAATCCGCTCAGTGAGGAGCAGGGGGTAATGCGCACCATACTGTTGCCCGGACTTTTAGAAAACGTAAAAAGAAATCTGAGCTTCCAGCAGACAGCCATCAAGCTTTTTGAGATCGGGAAGGTCTTCACCCCGACCGGCGCCAATGAACAGCCGATTGAAAAAATAAGACTTGCCGGTGTGCTTTCCGGCAACACTTCCGGCAATAGTTGTGAGCTTTACTTTAAACCTCAACCGGTGGATATTTTCGATGCAAAAGGGGCTGTTGAGTTTCTGCTGGAGCAATTGCGTCTGTCTGGTGTTTCTTTGCCCACTTCGTTTTGCTTATCGGCACCATCTCCAGGGCAGGTCGAAACGTTCTGCGATGAAAAACAGTCTTTGGCCCTCTTTCTAAACGAACAGGTACTCGGAACACTGGGCAAGGTAAAAAAAGAGGTACTGAAACGTTTCAGCATCAAACAAGAGGTCTTTTTCTTTGATCTCGACTTTGACAGTCTCTGCGAATTAGACTCGGCTCCGAAGGCATTCAATGCCCTGCCCATCTATCCGGCGGTCAAACGCGATATCGCCCTGGTCCTCCCTCAAAACGTTTCAGCTGGCGAATTATTGGATGCAGTTGCTGCAACCCGTGAAAAGCTTATTGAACATTGTGAAATTTTTGATATATATACCGGTAAGCCGATTAAGGAGGGTCATAAAAGTGTTGCCCTGTCCATTACCTACCGTTCGGCCACTAAAACTTTAACAGAAAAAAACGTGGAAAAATCCCATCAAAAGATTGTCGCCATTCTGACCGACAAATTCCAAGGGAGTTTCCGAGAGGTATAAGAATGAAACAGAACAATCTTACAAGAAAAGAACTTGCCGAAGCAGTTGCCAATCAGCTTGGATATCCGAGAAGCAGCTGTTCTGAAATTGTAGACAGCTTCTTCAAAACAATGAAGAACTCCCTGATGGGTGGCAACCCTATTAAAATTGTCCATTTTGGAACCTTCTCGCTCAGAGACAAAAATCCGCGTAAGGGGAGAAATCCCAGGACCGGCGAATCGATCTTGATAAAAAAGCGCCAAATGGTAAGCTTTAAGCCAAGCAAAATCTTGCGGGAGCAGCTCAACGAATAGCTTATTTACCGTCTTTAAAAGGAGAGTATGCAATCTGAAATTCCAGACAAGCTCTATTTTAAGATCGGTGAAGTAAGCAAATTAGCGGATGTGGCCCCGCACGTCCTGCGATATTGGGAGAGTGAGTTTAAAGAGATCCGTCCCAAACGGGCTAACTCCAAGCAGCGTCTCTATCGTTATGCGGATGTCGAGATCATTCTAAAGATTAAGATGTTGCTCCACGAGCGAGGCTATACCATCTCGGGTGCCAGGAAATTTCTAGCCAGCGGCAAAGAAATCGAAGAGCCCTCCTCTGTTTCCGAATTGCAGGATGTCTCAACCTTTTTGGGCCAAATCAAAAAGGAACTCCTGCAGGTACAGGATATCCTGGACGAGAAGAAGGAGAAGAAAGGCCGAAAATAATAAACCCATTATTTCCAGTTTGATAAATCAATTCTCCTAGTAATAAACGAGTAAAATCATGCAGGTGACTCTACCGGGTTTATGCGCAGTGCTTAATCCTATAGAGATTGAGAGATGGTGAACGTTTACAATAAAATCACACCGATGAGCATATACTCTAGTTGACAGTTGTCTGCCTGCGTGGTAAGAAAACGGCACAAATCGGGATGTAGCGCAGTCTGGTAGCGCACCTGAATGGGGTTCAGGGGGCCGGAGGTTCAAATCCTCTCATCCCGACCAGCAATATCAAAGGGTTACGGTTATACCGTAACTCTTTTTTTGTTTGAATATTTCGTTTTGTCCACCTTTTGTCCTCCTTTTTGGCCTGATGGCAGGAAATATATCCCGATCAATGATAGGCTGACAGGGGCATTTGCCAGCCTAGAACAGCAGCTCCATTGGCCTTGCTCCTACAGAGAAATAATGGTGCTGAACGCCCTTTTGAGAGGCCCTTTTACTACGAGCCTGGCTTTATGACCGTTTCTTTGGTGGTTCATGCAAATGAAAGGGAGGGGGCAATGGGGGAATCCCTTCAGACAATTTACCGTTGCCCACTGTCTATAAAATTTCACAACTTTTGCAACTCCACCAATATTCATTGGCAATAGATGTGCAAAGTGAACGAAACAAATCACCTCCCCTCGTGCTCCATGAGCCAGTTGAAGCACTTTGATAAATGTCTCGTTCATTCCTATTGACCAAATCGCATGGAGTCCTGCCCCCCTTCTGCACGCAAAATTTTTGAGCATCCTGATAAGCAAGAGCATTTGCTCCTGTCGCACCACCCCTTGCCATCGATGCATATGCAGAGATGAAGTAAATTCCGTTCCCGGCATCCATAACACCACTTGTCATGGCACAACTAGAGATGGTTACAAAGAATGATAGAGTCAGAAGAAACTTTAAGTTGAAACGAAGCACAACAGATCCTCCTTTTTGCTTACGATGTCAGAAAGAGGAATAACTGTATTATGATTCTATGAGGCGGAATGATTCAAATATTTATCTTATTGAGTTTGTAATACAATTCACATACACACCCTATTTGGGCCTTGAGGAGGTAATATACCGTTATTGGTTAGAATACATCAAAGTAAAATTTGAGTATGCATATTATTTTGCATCTTGAATTCACCGATTAGCTTCTGACGATATTCTGAAGAATGGGAGACACAATTAACTTTAAAAGATATATTTTCTAAATTACATCCTTCTTAAGACCTTAAGATTGCTATTAATATGATTTTCAGCAAACAATAAGCAGGGAGATTATAATTTAAAAATTGACAAAATTTATATTAAAACCAGCACGACGACTCCCCCTCCTATCTGTTTATTCCATCACGCAACTTACTTGCAACTCATTGCTGATTGGTCTTTAATAAGATAACATCAACACATTAGCTAGTTGTTTTGATCCACTGGAAGATACTGAATATTTTGGTAGAGGCGAAAGTCCTCGCCGGAGTTGTTTTGTATGACCGAGCAGATGATCCCGGAAGCTATTGATATGGATTCAATTATAAAGAAAATAATTGAGCTTGAAGCAAAAGTGGTAGATTTGCAAGCCCAAAACGACTACTTGAAAAAACTCTATGAAAGAGCCCCGTTAGGATATCAGTCACTTGATGAGAATAGCCGTTTCATTGATGTCAATCAAGCCTGGTTGAACAGCCTGGGATATAGCCGTGATGAGGTCATCGGTCGCAATTTTAGCGATTTTCTCGACAACGTCTGGAAGGATCATTTTAAAGAGAATTTCCATAAGTTCAAAGCGCTCGGCGAAATTGATGGTGTCGAATTCGGTATGACAAAAAAAGATGGCTCGACACTGCTAGTTTCCTTTACCGGAAAAATAGGTCTTAATTCTCGGGGAACCTTTCAGCAGACCCATTGTATTTTCCAGGATATCACTGAAAGAAAACGAATGGAGGAAACACTTCTAGAGAGCGAAGGCAGATATCGATCACTTTTCGATGCGGGTTCTGATGCAATTTTATTCATTGAGAGCGACACAGACCAGATTTTAGAAGCAAACAGTAGGGCCTCAGTAATGTTTGGCTATAGCCGCGAAGAGTTGCTCACAAAAAGGAATTGGGAACTCTCGGCCGAGCCGGAAGAAACTCGACGGAAAACACAGACAAAAACGTCCCCTGATGGAATAATAACTGTACCTCTACGGTATCTTCGGAGAAAAGACGGGACTGTATTCCCTGCAGAACTGACTGGTCGATCTTTCTTTTTGCAGAAACGTTCCGTTTTCATTGCTGCAATTCGTGACATTACCGAACGTAAGCAGGTCGAAGATTCGTTGAGGGAAAACGAGGAAAAGTACCGTGCTCTTGTGGATCAAGCTGCTGAGGGTATTGTGCTTGTCGATACTGAAACTTTCCGCTTCGTTGATTTCAACGAAGCAGCTTGTTCCGGTCTCGGCTATTCAAGAGAAGAATTTGCCGGTCTCACCCTTATCGACATTCAGGGGAGTTTGACGAAAGACAAATTCATCAAACGGTTCAAAGCCGTTGTGAAATCAGAAGGCGGGAAATTTGAAAATAGGCAACGGAGAAAGGACGGAACGTTACGGGATACAATTATTAGCAACAGGGTGATTAACCTGCAGGGCCGCAAATATGTCTCAGGAATATGGCAGGATGTTACCGAACAAAAGCTGACCGAAGAGGCCCTACGCAGAAGTGAAGCCCACTGTCGCTCAATTTTTACCAATTCGCTCGTCGGTATAACAGTTACAGACGGTAATTTCGTTTTTACAGATGCAAATGAAGCTTTTTGCAAAATGCTGGAATATTCAAGAGAAGAATTGTCTGCATAAAGACGGATCCTATTCTGTTCCTTATATTAGTGAGAAAGTATGTGAGTATTCTGGCTTTAAACCAGAACAAGTGATAACGGAACCTTCCCTTTTCTTCCAACCAATCCATCATGACGATATCGGCCATATTCAGGAACAAATACAGAAATCAGCTGAGAATCTTTCGGAATTCTCGGTTGAGCATCGAATAACAACCCCGTCTGGTGAAATCAAGTGGTTCAGGGTTAAATCAACCCCGACTTTACTGGAAAACGGAGACATATTGTGGAATGGCATTTCAATTGACATAACGGAACGTAAACATAATGAGCAGTATTACAAAATACTCGCTGAAATGCTTGACACGGCTCCTAACGCAATAACGATTCATGATTTTAGTGGGTATATCCTGTTCGCAAATCGGATAGCGTATGAAATTCATGGCTATGAAGAGTTAGAATTCAAGGCTCTGAACCTGCGCAATCTTGATGTTCCCGAAAGCGCGGCTTTGATAGAAGAGCGAATGAATATCGTTAATGAAAAGGGAAAAGCCTTTTTCACTGTCGGACACAAGCGGAAAGATGGATCAACGATCCCTATGGAGGTAACGGTTAAGAAAGTGGTATGGGAAAACGAACCTGCTTTGATGAGTATCGCAACTGATATCACCGAACGGAAGCAAGCGGAAGCGGCATTAAGGCAATCCCAGAATTTCATCAGCAATATACTGGAAACCACTCCCAACCTGATTTACATCTATGATCTGCAAGAAAACCTCAATGTGTACTCTAGCTCGGGACTGATCGACATCATCGGCTATACCGCGCAGGAGATCAAAGAACAAGGAGATCGTTTGTTCGCCAACATCCTGCATCCAGAAGATTTTGCCGTTGTGAGCGCACACTATGAACGCCTTGCCTCCGCTTCCGATGACCATGTGCAGGAAGTGGAATACCGGATGAGCATTCCAAGGGCCACTGGGTACTCTTGCATAGTAAGGACAAGCCATATCTTCGTGATGATCAAGGGAAAGTCAAACAGATAATTAGAGTTGCCGAAGATATTACAAAACGTAAAGAGGCGGAATTAGCATTACGGAAAAGCGAAGATAAGTTTCGGACAGTAGCGAATTTTATTCATAATTGGGAATATTGGATAGATGCGAACGGCAATCTCGCCTATGTATCCCCTTCAAGTGAACGCATTACCAGTTATTCAGCTGAAGAGTTCTACCAGAACCCCGAACTATTGACAAAAATCATACATCCGGATGATCGTGAAAGTTTCATGCTGCATCTTGACGAAACCACGAAAAGTAAAACAAGGGAGGATTGTCAAGCGCAGGATTTTCGCATCCTGACTCGAAATGGCGAAGAGCGCTGGATTGCCCATGTTTGCCGGGATGTTTTTGACCAGGAGGGCAACCATATTGGGCGCCGTGTCAGTAATCGGGGGATCACTGAACGAAAACTAGCGGAGGCGGAACTGATCTAATACTCTCAACGACTCCAACTGGCTACCGCTTCCGGAAAACTTGCTATATGGGATTGGAATGTAAAGGATAATGCCATGTATTGGGATGACCGGATGTTTGAGCTCTACGGAATCTCTCGCGGTGCATTTTCAAGCACCATGGATGCCTGGATCAGTGGTCTTCATCCGGATGACAGGCAACGGGCAATTGATGAAAGAAATTCAGCACTTGCAGGAGAAAAAGAGTATGACACAACCTTCCGGGTTCTTCATCCGGATGGTACCAGCAATCACATCAAGGCCTATGCCATAGTCCAAAGAGACGAAAGCGGCAAAGCCATCAGGATGGTCGGCATAAACTCCGATATTACAAAACAAATTCGGTCGGAAGAAGAGAGACAAAAACTGGCGGAACAACTCCAACAGGCGCAAAAGATGGAAGCAGTTGGCCAACTTGCCGGAGGGGTCGCCCATGATTTCAATAACATGCTCGGTGTCATATTAGGACACGCCGAGATGGCAATGGATGAGATTGAAAAGGATCATCCATTGTTCAGTGATTTGACGGAGATTAGAAATGCTGCTGAACGTTCCGCAGACATCACTAGGCAACTCCTAGCTTTTGCCCGCAAGCAACCCATTGCACCGAAGGTGATCGATCTCAATAAAAGTGTGGAAGGTATGCTCAAGATGTTGCAGCGACTTCTGGGAGAAGATATTGGCATAACATGGAAGCCTGGCTACGATTTGTGGTCGGTTAAAATGGATCCCTCGCAATTCGATCAAATCGTAGCCAATCTTTGTGTCAATGGCCGAGACGCCATCTCAGATGTTGGTACGATTACCATTGAGACGGGCAATATCGCATTCGACGCGGAGTATTGCCGAAAAAATGTCTACTTTGAACCTGGAGATTATGTGATGCTTGCCGTAAGCGATACTGGGGATGGCATGGATAAAGAAACTCAAGAGCATATATTTGAGCCATTTTTTACTACTAAAGGTCTTGGGAAGGGAACCGGACTTGGCCTGGCCACAATTTACGGTATCGTCAAACAGAATAATGGATTTATTAATTTTTATAGTGAACCAGCGCGAGGAACAACATTCAAGGTCTATCTGCCCAGGCACTCGAGCAGCAAGAATCAGATGCAGGAAGAGGAATCACCGTACTTTGTAACCGGAGGTCATGAAACAATTCTGCTCGTTGAGGACGAACCAACAATCATGAAAATGACCGCTACAATGCTCCAGCGTCTCGGATACTCTGTTAAAGCTGCAGGAACACCAACTGAAGCAATCAAGCTGGTCGAAGAATTCGGTGGTGAAATCCATCTACTTATTACCGATCTCGTCATGCCGGAAATGAACGGCAAAGACTTATCGAAAAAAATTTTGACGGATCAACCGGATATGCGAGTGCTTTTCATGTCGGGATATACGGCGAATGTTATTGCTCATCGTGGGGTGTTGGATGACGGTGTTAATTTTCTTCAGAAGCCTTTTTCCAAAAAGGACCTTGTCGTCAAAATTCGTTCAATTTTAGACAAGTGAGAAAGGAAGCAACGCTTTCCCCACATAGGGAGAGGACTTATGTTTAAGCCCCAAAGTGGAGGGCTTTTTAATCATAAAATAGGTGAGTAAGTTATCACCGGTGAAGCCGATAGCTTACATAAAGGAAATCAAGGTTGCCAGTGAACACCTTTACCTCAGTCGTGGGAAGGCATAGCTAAGCTTCTTCCTGAGGAAGGTTGCCAGCCAATATATGTAACAAAATTAGAACCAAAGATATGATACAATTTGGTCATCAATATCCTGTTTTTTCTACAAAAGAAAAAGGAGGTTCCTAGGTTAATCAGGCTGCGAACACAGGTCTGAATAAATCTGGTTGAGGATTCTGCAACGGTGGCTTCTTTGGTTTCATGGTAAAAAATTGCAAGAAAATTGAGGGAAAATATTCGTAATCCTGCAATTTTTATAACATATTTTTCGTAATATATCTCAATTTTTCAAGAGGATATGCGATTTATCAGCGTCGACTAAATAAGATTCACCACCATGAGTAAGGCGGCCACCAGCACCGAAGCCATAACCAGGGCTCGAAATGCCTTCTCAGGAATCCGCTTCACGGCAGCGATGCCGATCCAGATGCCTAGAAAAATGAAGGGGACCGTAACCAGGTTGAAGGCCAGAGTGGCCGGGGTAATGGTTTTCCAGATCAGGGCCTGGAGCGGAATCTTGATGACGTTCACCATGAAGTAGAACCAGGCACCAGTCCCAATGAAGACATCTTTGGGTAGCTTCATGGACAGAAGATACAAGTACATGGTGGGGCCGGCGGCGTTTCCAATCATAGTGGCAAACCCGCTGACAAAGCCCATCCCGGTCGGGAACCACATCCCCTTTGGGATGGTCATTTGTTTTTTTTGAAGCTCCCGCCAGATCATGAGTGCGATGACCAGCAGGATCGTCACAGAAAAAAGGACCTCAAAGGCCGTCTTCGAGACTAACTTCCCGATGGCAAGGGCCACCAGGATGCCAACCAGGGCAAAGGGCATGAGCCGTGCGAGATGCTTCCAGTTGGCATGCCGGTTGTAATAGATGACGGCCACTATGTCGGCCAGCACCAACATGGGCAACACCACCCCCGTGGACTCCAGGGCGCCGAACATGCCAGCCATAATAGGGATGACCAGAAACATGGACCCCACCAACCCGGTCTTGGAAAGTCCCACCAAAATTCCGCAGAATGCCGCCAGAGTCCACTGCGCGTAGCTGAAATGCCAGGAAGATAGCAGAGCCATCAACATGATTCTTCATCCTTTCTCAAAAGGGCCTCATAGTGACCCAGGGATGCCCTAATCTTTTTAACTAAAACCGTCAGTCACCACTTGAACTCCATGATTTGGCTGAAGCACTCTGAGACACATCCATTCCTTGGTATGAATTACGATTGCATGGAGTCCTGCCCCTTTCCGGGCACTAAAAGTCGGTGTCTCCCGGTAAGCAAGCGCGTTTGCATCCGTCACACCATCTCATACTCACCTTTATCCTTCCTGCACCCCTCATATACTCTTGAAACATTCTGGTTGTCAGGGAAACAGATCATGCCGATCAATTTGCAAAAACGAAGAATGGAAGGTACGATAATCCTACATTCTCCGGCTGGTTCTATAAAGCAGATGAAGCAATACTCAATACATTTTTTAGAAAGGTGGCTGTTGGCCAAACGTATCGTGACAGTCTTATCTTTCCATGTTCGCAATGTTAACCCGGATTTCTCATCAGCTCAGGTGGTGTCAGGCTCGAAGTTTTTGGTACTGAACAGATAAGCACCCTTCGGGCATAAACTCCGACTTCGATAGTAGGCTATGTTCATTGACAAAAAACTGAAGAAGATGGCGCCGCCTGAACTGATACCCCAAGGGCACTTCTTTCAGGGCGCCTT
>JBJKRL010000016.1:0-12061 GCA_046704745.1 Desulfocapsaceae bacterium
GAAACCAAATTCGTAATGAAGCCATGTTGCTTGGGCTTAGTCAATCCTCAACATCTCCACGGCAAAGGAGAAGGGCTCGCAGAAAAATGAAGAAACTCTATGCAATTTCTTAACCGGTCATTGCTGATTTATTTAATATGTTCACGTTTTTTATGTATGGCGCTGACTCGCAATCAAAAAAAGAAGATAACCACATATTTCATGTGTAACTAACGTCTATTACGTTAACAAACAAGTTTACCCCAACAAGAGACAGAACCGAGATTTATACGTTTCTCGATCATAATGATTGTGAGCCTCCATTACACTTTCATCATCTCAATCCGCTATTACTTCCATGGCTTTTATTGTGGCATCAATATCATAGGTTGTAGTGAACGGCCCGAGGCTGAAGCGGATCGTTCCGTTTTCCAAAGTACCGAGGTCTTCATGGACAAGTGGGGCACAGTGAAGACCTGTGCGAACAGCAATATTGAAATCTCCATCCAAGATAGCACCGACATCGGTTGAGGCAATGTCATCTACCGTGCATGACAGCAATGGCAAGTGATCATCTGAAATATCGGCTGCAAAAAGGTTAACCCGAGGGAGTTGTCTAAGTCCGTCAACAAGACGGTCAAACAGTTCCATTTCCCAGTGGAAATGTTCTTCGATATGAGTCTCGATAAAATCGAGACTCATATCGAGGCAGAGTATGCCCAGGAGATTTATGGTTCCGGCCTCAAGCCGGCTTGGATAAAAAGATGGCTGAAGCCGACTGGTGGAATCAATTCCAGTACCACCGAAACGGGTTGGTCGTGGGTCGAGATTCGGAGAAATGAGCAGACCGCCGATTCCGACAGGGCCAAGTAGGGATTTGTGACCAGTGAAGGCCAATCCTTGGACATCCCATTCCTGCATGTTTATCGGGATGCATCCAGCGGTTTGCGCAACATCGAGAATCAGCGGCACGTTATATTGGCGGCAAATGGCTCCGATCTGGTCAACTGGCTGTACGGTCCCAAGGACATTTGAAGCATGAGTGATCACCACAAAACGTGTCTCAGGCCGAAGACGAGCGGCAATAGTGGCGGGATCGATATATCCCCTTTTGTCGAAAGGAACCAGATCAATGCTGATGTCCCCCTGCTGCTGCAGGTGATGGAGAGGTCGGAGGACAGAATTATGTTCAAGGCGAGAGCTGATTACATGACAACCCGGTTCGACCAGGCCCAGGATAATCGTGTTCAGGGCGTCGGTGGCATTAGCGGCAAAACAGACATGCGCGTTGTCCCCAGCTCCAAAAAAGCCGGTGAGCCTTTTCCTCACCCTTTCAACTGCCACCTCCGCTTCTATGGCTAAGTCGTACCCGCCGCGACCCGGTGAAGCACCAAACTCCAGATAGTGCTCAAGTGCCTGGCGCAAACAGTCGCGGTGCTTCGGATAAGAGGTAGCGGCGTTATCGAGATAGATCATATGGAACGCTCTCAATCACAGGTCTTCGGGTTCGGCAGGCCAGCAAGCCTTTTAGCCCCATTTTTAATGCCGCCTGGAAAAATCGCCTCCAGGTCGAGCAACGTCATGTTCGTCCCTTTCTTAAGCTGGCTATTCAACGGTGTCCGGCCATTACCAGCGTAAAATTCTCTGAGAAAGCGAATCACCCGCCAGTGCCGATCCGTAATCTCAGTCATCCCGCATTCCCCAGCTAGAGTAATACAGATCTCTTCTGTCCATTCACTGAAATCGTTGATGAAACCTTCGCTATCAAATACGATCTCCCGTTGTCCGAAGATCCGGACAACGGGTTGCAGATCGGTTGTGGAGGAGCCTTTCACCAGATGATTATTGCTTTGTTGCCAGGGCAGCTTTGATCTTGTCAGGCGTCGCCGGCAGTTCGCAAATCCATACACCCACAGCATTATTTATTGCGTTTATCACCGCCGGAGCCGTCGGCACCATACACATCTCACCAATCCCGGTGACACCCATTGGACCCTTTGGTCTAGGCGTTTCGCGGATGATAATTTCCTTGTGGAAATATTCGCGGACGGTTGGAAACTTGAACGTCACCCAGTCCTTGGTCTTGCCGGCGATATATTCTTCCCGCAGAGCAAAACCGACACCCATGTCCATACCGCCTTCGAGCTGGCCGGTGAGATTTTGGGGATTAATCACCGGCCCGGCATCAACGGCGGTGGTCATTTTCAGCACTTTAACCTTGCCTGTTTCAGTGTCCACTTCCAATTCGGCTAGTTGCACGGCATGGACCTGCGATTCAAACGATGGCCCTTGACCGGTCAGTGGGTCAAGCGGACCGGCATCCTCGTTCTTCTTGCGGCCCAGATAGCGTCGGCTTTTACCGGCAGCTGCAAGGTCGAGCCCAGTGACGGCTCCGATCTCCTGCATCGCTGCTTTTAGTTGGGTAAGACCGTCAATCAAGGCGCCTCCGATCATATAGGTGATCCTACTGCCGGCAGCCGGGCCGCTTGCAGCGGTATTGTCGGTATCCCGAGTGTGCAAACGAATGCGATCTAATGACAGGCCCATGAATTCTGCGGTCAGCTGACTGAGCATCGAGTCGTTGCCTTCACCCGGATCAGCCGCCGCCGCATAAACACTGATGCCGCCGTCGTCATCGAGCTCAACAGAGGCTACCGATACATCGCCAGGTCCACCAATGCCAAAAGCCCCAGCGGCAATACCGAAACCTCGTCTGATCCTGCCTTCCCGGAAAGGCTCGGCATCTTTCAATGCCCGTTGATAATGCGGCCTTATCGCTTCCAGCAATTCCGGAAACGGCCACTCCGTGACAACTCGGCCTGTCGATTTGCTCTCTCCGGGTTTCAATGAATTGCGCAGCCGAAATTCCAACGGATCGACACCGATCTTTTCGGCCAACATGTCCATGGCGCACTCGAGAGCAAAATTGGCTTGGGGAGGGCCAGCACCTCGGGCGGCGCTACCCCATGGGTTGTTGGTGTAAACAAGCCGGGCTCGAGCATCGATGTTTGGGATATGGTACGAGCCGGATAACATCAGCAAGGCCCGATTGATGACGCCATGCCCAATGGAGTAATAAGCGCCCTTGTCCACTACAAAATCGTTGCAATAGGCGGTGAGGAGACCGTCCTTGTCTGCTCCCATCCTGACATCGAGGGAAAACGAATGCCGCTTCGAGGTCATCAACATGCTCTCGGTAAGACTCGGGATATAGCGGACAGGCCTTCGAAAATGCAAGGCGGCGGCTCCGGCGATACCCTCGGAGATGACATCGATTTTGATGCCAAACTGTCCGCCAGAGTAGGCCTCGACATATTTCATGTTCTCCCAGCCGAGTGCCGCCTGGAGCATACCTAGATGGTAGTGGATATTGATACTGCGGCCGATGATGACCAGTTTGTCTTCTTCATCAGCATCCTCGCTTGTCTCCCAATAGGCGATGGTTGCCTCGGGTTCGAGAGGGGCCTGATGATTGATCTGTGTCTTGAACTTGGCCGCGATGATTGCGACCGAGTCCTGTAGCGCCTGCTCTGCATTTCCTTTGATCTGTGGCTGCTCATAGCAGAGATTGGGAAATTCATCATGGAGTTGTGCAGCACCTGCCACAAGTGACGTTTCTGGGCAGTCCAAGACCGGCAGGGGCTCAAGTTCTACCTTAACTGCGGCAAGTGCCGCCTCGGCCTGGGCACGAGTATCGGCCGCCACTGCCAGGATCGGGTCGCCGACATAGCGAACTTTATCCTCACACAACACCGGCCGATCCGCCACCTGATATTTCAGGGTGTTGGTGCCCTTAATGTCTGTTGCTGTCACCACCCCGGCAACACCCGGCATGGCTTCAGCTTCCGTACTGTCTATTGAGACTATCCTGGCATGTGGTAGAGTGGAGCGCAGTACTGCTACCTCAAGCGCCCCTCGAATACGAAAATCGGCAGTAAAATGGGCTGTGCCGCATGCCTTTGCCATTGCGGAAGGTCGGGGATGGGAAATACCCAAGCTACCTTGATCAGGGGAAGGCCGGAGGCTTTCCGGACTAAGTTCACCACGAAGAAACTTTCCAGCCAGCTGCACTGCCTCGATAATCTTGGTATACCCGGTACACCTGCACAGATTGCCGCGCAAAGCCTTGATGATCTCCTCTTCGGTAGGTTTAGGTTTGGCATCAAGCAAAGCTTTCGTAGCCATGATCATGCCTGGAGTACAGAAGCCACACTGGATGGCTCCAGAGAGCGCAAAGGCCTCCTGGATGAGATGGGGATTCTCTGGTGTCCCAAGCCCTTCCACGGTGATAACATCCGCCCCGTCAAGATCGCCTACACGGGAAAGGCAAGAGCGTACCGCTTTCTTATTGACAATCACCATACAGGCGCCGCACTGACCCTTTCGGTCACAAGACTGTTTTGTCCCGGTAAGCCGTAAATCCTCGCGCAGCAGATCAATCAACACAGTCTTTGGTTCGGCTATCCATTCATGCCAGGACCCGTTGATGCGGATTCGAACTTTTTTCATTACTTCTCCTGAATTAGGGTTCGTATATGGATACATATTTCATTACAGAGCGATAAGACAAGAAAGATCAATCCATAGCTGTCATCCTCCTCCGTGGTTGATCCCATTTCCTTAAAATTCCGGTTCATAAATCAGGGGTTCGGTATACTTGCCCAGAGTCTCCTGTCTTGATTTTGCAGCCAAGCCCCTAATGTATATCACATCAGCCACCGCTACGGCTATGGCCATCTAAACCTGCCGTAACCGACCTATTTATCCCGGGTTGCAACTACCAAATGGACCGACTTTTTTACCTTTTGTATACCCGCTCAGTTTCCAATACGTTTCTTCTAACATGAGTGTTGTTGAAATAAATCAAGTTTTTCAACTGGTAAATATTGACATGGTCGATCCTGTCCTTTCTGCTTTTTTTAAACATGTTACGCGCATTCGGCCAGAAAACTCTTATCTGCTCAAACAAGCTTAATGTGGAAATACCTCCTTTGTTTAGTTCAGACAGATAATTAACCCAAAACCATTTTACCGGAATATTTGGGTTGCATGAATAAATTTTCCGTCTATAAACGATACCTAATGTTTGTGTTTGCATGGAGGGCATCGGTAGAGTTTTCTGGCCATTATCAATGGCATACTTTTTAAAATTCCATTTTAAACACTGAAATCCTTACAGCCACTCACTTTTGCCGGTATTTTTGTATAGGACTTTTAATTTCCAAATTATCTCATCCACTCGACAAGAAGAACACTCGACATTTTACTCCAAATTAGGTTATCAAAGCTTCTAATACTTCCTAATATTGATAAATTTTTCACCCTGTTATAGCAGGGTCTTAGTGACCGAATTTTTCTTATTGCTTTCCCTATTCCATCTCCTCGCTAAAAAATCTTAGTGGGCAAACGGAGTTCCCATATCCAGTCCGATAGCAAGAGCACGGATATTCATTTCGACATAATCAGGAGGCACTCTTGCTTTAAGAACTTCTATTGCCGATACTTCACTAACCAAACCTGTCATTCCAATCAAGGCTCCGATTACGCAGACATTGAATACCACCAGCTTGCCAATTTTTTCCATAACGCGTTCGTACATCGGCAACTCGATCTGCTTTGCATCAACCTTACGAGCCACTTGAACATAGTGGTTGTCAGTGAGCAGGATGCCACCGGGTCTGATAATCGATGAATAGATGTTGTAGGATTCCTGTGTCAGACAGACCAGGATATTAGGCTGGGTTGCCTCCGGAAAATTGATCTCATCGTCAGAAATAATAATATCGCTTCGGGTCGAACCACCCCTTGCAGCTGCGCCATAGCTCTGGGACTGGGTGGCGTTTTTCCCCTCATAGACTACCGCAGCCTCGGCAAGAATAATAGCCGCTGTGATCACTCCTTGGCCACCGGACCCAGTAAAAACCATTCTCATTCTACTCATGATACCTTCTCCTTTATGGCATGGGTGATGATATTTTCATATTCCTCACAGTATTCCGGTTTTTCGATCTCAACAAAAATCCCACGGGGAATGAGATTAGGATTTTCTTGTAAGGTTTTCGAACCAAGTGGAGCTGTATTAGTCTTATGCAGTTTGAGCATTGACACAGCATCGCCCTCCTTGTTCTTCCGGCCGTAATGTGTCGGGCACTGGGAGAGGATCTCGACCACTGAAAAGCCCTTGTGTCGTATGGCTTTTTTCAATAGCTCAATGCACTCCTTGACATGAAAAGCAGTGGACCTGGCGACAAAGGTAGCACCTGCTGCCTTAGCTAGTTCGACTACATCGAAGTTGCTGTCGATTGTCAAATAAGGGGCGGTGGTAGCCTTCACTCCGGGGCCGGATAACGGCGAGAATTGGCCGCCAGTCATACCGTAGATCCGATTGTTCATGACAATAGCAGTAATGTCAATATTGCGCCTTGCCGCATGGATAAAATGGTTGCCACCGATGGCCAAGGCATCGCCATCACCCATCGACACCATTACTTTTAAGCTCGGCTTACTGAGCTTCACCCCGGTAGCGAAGGCCAGAGCCCGGCCGTGTAAGGTATGCAACGAGTGAAAGTCGACATATCCGGAGATTCGGGCCGAACAGCCTATTCCAGAGGTCATGACAATCTCGTTCTTACTGAATTGCAGTTCCATCACAGCCCGGATCAATGAGTTGAGAATTGTACCGTGCCCGCAGCCTGGACACCACATATGTGGGAAAAACCGCTCGCGTAGATAGTCTTTAATTGCCATGTTATACTCCCCTCCCTTGGATTACTCGAAGGAGTTTCTTTATATCAGACGGAGTGATCAGCTGACCGTCGATCCTGTTTGCTAAAAAAACCTTGTCGGGCTTTACGACCGCCGCCTTAACCTGAGCCATCACTTGCCCCATGTTCATTTCCACCACCAGAACGGCCTTTGCGGAATCACACTTATCCTTGATCAACTCTGTCGGGAACGGCCAAATCGACTGCAGTTCCAACACACCGATTCTCTCGCCTTTGGCCCTGCGGCTTTTGGCTAAATGTATTGCAGAACGGGTTGAGGAGCCATAAGATAAAAGTATGTACTCCGCTCCGTCGAGGAAATGCTCCTTATACCGAGTAATGGTGTGGACGTTGTTTTCAACCTTGTCGTTCAGATGTCGGAGCAACTCATTAACCACCTTCGGATTGTTTGAAGGAAAGCCCCACATGTCGTGAAAAAGCCCGGTGACATTATAACGATGGTCTGCACCAAAATCAGACATTGGCAGCCGACCATCCTCCCGAGGAAGATAAGGATGATAGTCGACATCTTTTCCCACCGAGGTCCGCAACCGATCAACTATCTCCATCTCGCCAGGATCAGGAATGATCAGCTTTTCGCGCATGTGGCCAACCGCCTCATCAAATAGCAACACCACAGGGGTCCGATATGTTTCGGCCATATTGAAGGCATTGACTGTCATGGTGAATACATCCTGGTTATTCGAGGCAGTCAAAGCAATGATCGAATGGTCGCCGTGGGTGCCCCAGCGAGCCTGATTGATATCCCCTTGGCTGACGTGAGTGGGGTTACCTGTAGACGGTCCGCCGCGCTGAACGTTGACGATTACGCAGGGAATTTCTGCCATACAGGCATAGCCTATGGCCTCCTGCTTGAGCGAAAAGCCTGGTCCACTTGTGGCAGTCATTACCTTATGGCCAGTCAGAGAGGCGCCAATAATTGCGCACATCGAGGCAATCTCATCCTCCATTTGGATAAATTTGCCACCCTTTTCTGGCAACCGAGCGGAAAGGGACTCGGCTATCTCTGTTGACGGGGTGATCGGGTAGCCGGCGAAAAAATCGACGCCAGCATACAGCGCTCCTTCAACACAGGCCTCATTTCCCTGGACGAATCGGATATTTTTACTCATCTCATTCAGCCTCCACCATCGACACCTCAATAGCCAGATCAGGACAACGCAACTCGCACATCTGGCAGCAAATGCAGTCTTCCGGCCGGGCAACCGTCGACTTTTCCAATTCATCAAGTTCTAGCACCTTGTTCGGGCAGAACTCGATGCAGATACAGCAGCCCTTGCACCAGTCCCGGTTGATGATGATTTCTTTCAGTTTCTTTTTGGCCATTATTGTTTTCCTTTATATTCTTTGGAAATTTTTTACTGAAGCACTACCATAACCTGTTATAATTAAAAAGGTAGAAGGGATTGTCGGCAATAGAAACTCATAGTCTAAAGTCCTGTTATCAAGCTATTGAAACGTGGATAAGATTTTTTGGGATCAGACTGTCGAGAGGACTTATGGATTATCGGCAGCACACCTTCATAAAAGTAATCTATTGGTATAGACGTCCGGCAAGACCCATAAGTAAGTTAGAAATAATTGATCAATTGCTCATCCAAAGCTTGTGAATACTTCGTAATGCGTGAAACACTTTGTCAAGTTCTTGATTCTAAATCAGCTTGATTTAATTTATTTGGCACAGTTCGTTCAATGCTACTCTAAGCATAATTACTAACTATTTGATGCACGATTAATCTATCGAAAATTTGTTTTAACTGTTTGCTCTTTCCTACATAACAACCTAAGGCATTACATTTCTGACTACATCAATCACTGTACCATCGACCCACTTGACCACGGCAACGATGTCGTCGCCTATATTTGGTTTCACAGGTATTCCACAGATTTTTTCTGCGATCTCTTTTAATTCTTCTATGGATTTTATTGGCAGAGAAGTTTTTTTCGCAGCATCGAGCAGATCAAGCCTGTTAGGATTAATTGCAATTCCTCTTTCCGTTACTATAACATCAATCAATTCTCCTGGTCCACACAAGGTAGTTACTGAATCTCTGATGACTGGAATTCTTCCCCTGAATAAAGGAATAGGTAAAATAACACACTTTGCAGCCAAACAGTTTTGCCATCCCCCTATTCCGTGAAGAAGATATCCATCGGAATGGGTGACAACATTACCATTGAAATGAACATCTACTTCTGTTGCACCCAGAATGACAACATCCAGCATGGATGCAAAATTTCCTTTGCCATGATAATTATAGCTGGTAAATGGGCTTGTATTCACATGGGTGGGATTCTCCCTCATTGAACGCACGCCTTCCAAATCAAAGGTCTGTCCATCTAGGATATAATCAGTTAACCCTTCCTCCAACATTTGAACTAAGTATTTGTTGCTTCCTCCACGTGCAAATCGACAGGAAAGCTGCTTTTTCTTTAAAATTTCACTAAAATAAATCCCTATGGATAGCGCGGTTCCCCCTGCTCCAGCCTGAAAAGAAAAACCATTGTGGAAAAGACCCGTCTGTTCACAAAAAGCCGCTGTCATCTCCGCTAACAAAAGACGATCAGGGCTTTTAGTTATCTGCGTAGTGCCTGATATAATTTTTTCTGGAATTCCGACCTGTTTTACATGAACAGTAAAATCAACATGGTTTCCCTGTATCTGCCAAGGTATACATGGAAAGGGAACCAGGTTATCTGTAACTATGATTACTTTGTCTGCGTATTCAGAGTCTGCTAAAGCAAACCCCAAGAGCCCGCAAGCAGCTGGACCATTCAACCCATTAGCGTTGCCGAAACTGTCAGCAACCGGTGCCGCAATAACTGCAATATCAATATGCAACTCCCCGTCCTGTATTGCCTGATAGCGCCCACCGTGTGAACGGAGTACACCATCGCCCCTCATATTACCCTCCGTGCAAAAGCGGCCTAAATCCCCATTCATACTCCCCTCTATGTGATGAATGACCCCGCTTTTTAGGTGCTCAATTATCGGTTTGTGGCATGGAAAAGATGCTGAAGGTGCCCAGACCAGATCCTTCACCCCTAATTCGCTCGCAATATCAAAAATTTGATTAGCAATGATGTCGCCATTTCGAAAGTGATGATGGGTTGAAATAGTCATTCCATCTCGGAGACCTGCTTTGATCAAAGCAGTTTTCAAATCCGGTTCAAGCTTGTTGCCGTCCGCAGGGTAATCTGCGCAACTGGCAATAGGTGGTCCATATTTACGGCCGGAGGGCTTATATTTACCTACTCCCATATATGGAGTAGCTGATTTACCATTTATAATAGTTGGAACTAGACGGCCAGCGGCGTTACAAACACATGCAGTACTATTCATTTTCCAATCTCCAATCATCTGAAATTATTCCTAGAGTAACAGCAGAAGACATGGTCGTTAAAGCGCGCTCCACCACTGGCGGATCTATCATTTTCGTCCCAAGTGAAACAACGCCTAAACCCTCGCGAGTTGCCAGATCGAATGCTTGTACTATCTGTTTGGCTTTCTCGATTTCCTGCCCATCTGGTGCAAATCCTGAGTGAATGACCGGAATTTGTCTTGGATGAATACATCCCATTCCCTCAAACCCCAAAAGTTTGGACGTGGAAACAGCCTGCCTCAATCCTTCAAGATCTCCTACATCAGAAAAAACAGAGTCAATGGCTTGGATTCCGTAGAACTTACAAACATTGACGAGATGACTCCGAGCATAAAAGGATTCTGCCCCTTCCAAGGTCCGCTTAGTCCCCAAATCAGCACTATAGTCCTCGAGCCCGATGGTAAGTGCTATAATATTATCAGCGGCTCCTGCAATCTCGGAGGCATTAAGGACACCCTTACTACTTTCAATTATCGGCATTAAAAAAATCTCATTATCAATCTGTTCCTTTTCTTTAATTGACTTTATTTTTTCGTTGATTTGCTTGACATTTCCAGATGATTCACATTTTGGTATCAGAATAACATGAACATTGTGCGGAATAATCTGCTCCAAATCTGCCAACCCCAATGGTAGTTGGTTGATGCGCACCATGCGTTCGACGCCAAAAAAATCTACTTGTCTTAGAGCATTCCTGACTAGCAATCGCGCTTCGTCCTTTTTAGCCACCGCTACCGCATCTTCAAGATCCAAAATAACAGCATGAGGATTATGACATCCAGCGTTAATCATCATTTTTGGTGTATTACCAGGTAGATACATTCTTGAATATCGCATACGCTTTCTGGTTGATATATAGAGGTTCTCCTTTATCATTGGAGGAAGAAAGTTCTTCTCGGTCGTTATCGCCCGCTTGATGCACGCTTCTACTCTGGCAGCAAGTACAAAATCCAAAGCACCGGAATCATCAATATGGACAACCCCCTGTTCAATTCCAAAAAAACTGAATACCTGTTCCACTAAGGCTCGGATGGCTTTGCCATAAAGGGCGTTGACCTTACTTTCAATATGAATATCAAGTCGGTTACTTAGTCCAGGTTCAAAACTAACCAAACAGTCACCTCGCACCTTAAGGCCATTATTACCTGCAGTTATTGTTTCGTTCACTCCTGTCCTCCTTATATCAATAAAATATAAAAATTTTAGAGACGGGTTTTGATGCCAGAGACCGATAAAGCTACTGCAATTGCAATTTCAGGTCTATCAACTGCAATGATACCGACAATTTTCATAGCTTATCGTTTATATCCATAAGATTCATTTTCGTTGTGAATCAGAGAGCCTGTATAACTCCAGGCAGCACCCTATTTCAAAAATTCTTCCATGAGAAACACTAATTATCATACTGGTGAACACTTTGGATTACACAATCTCATTCAGGTCAATCTCCTATATACTGGCTAGCCATCACATTGATTGCAACCACTCGAATTCGCGGGACCATATCTTGTATCAGAACAGCATCAAAAAGGTTAACCGTCCTCCTACCCTCTCTAAAAATATCCTTCTTTTTACGATCCCGCTCACGGGTACATGGCTAGTCATCGAATTCAGTCAACATGACTAATCATTCACTTATAAATCCTTAACATTTTTAAGAGGTTGATCTACTATGACACAAGATACAATCAGAACTCATTTCAAATAAATGTATCAAGTTTCCACTCCAACATAAATACAACCTTTCGCCAATCGTCTAGCAAGCAAATTGTTTATGCTACTATTTACACAAACAGGTATACATGTCAAGTTGTTTTTACAAGTGTATTACTGACGTGCCAGATCATTTGAATTACCTTGAACTGTTTTATTGCGGAGGTACTTAAAATACTTGGGATGGCCCGGAGAGTTACA
>JBJKRL010000017.1:0-13462 GCA_046704745.1 Desulfocapsaceae bacterium
ATTTCAACTAGTTCGAAAATAAACAGGAACTTGAGAAAATAGGGTCTTTTTTGAACAAACGGCTCCGAACTGGACTGAATGACCCCAAAAGGGGCGAATGTAGATATGCTCCTATATTTGCTTGCACAACGGTTGTTTATGTAGTAATGTAACTACATAAACAACGAATGAGGTGCACCATGACAATCACAACCGTATCAAGCCGAGAATTTAATCAACATGCCAGCGAAGTCAAAAAAGCGGCAAGAAAT
Source organism: Desulfocapsaceae bacterium (assembly GCA_046704745.1). Lineage (GTDB taxonomy): Bacteria > Desulfobacterota > Desulfobulbia > Desulfobulbales > Desulfocapsaceae > CAWGGS01. The sequence goes on from JBJKRL010000017.1 coordinate 252, forward strand.
GGCCCGGTATTCATCACAGACAGGGGCCGTCCTGCGCACGTTCTGTTGAGCATTAAAGACTATCAGCTGCTCACTGGAAACAGTCAGAAAATAGCTGATTTATTGGTGATGCCGGGCTTTGAAGACAATGATTTAGAAATTCCCCAACTGCGCGATTTCCCCCGCCCAGCTGACCTTTCATGATGTTTATCCTCGACACTAACGTGATATCGGAACTGAGGAAGGTTCGCCTCGGCAAGGCCGATAAAAATGTTGCAAAATGGGCCGATAGTATGACAACTACTGACTTATTCCTGTCTGTAATCACTATCCAGGAATTAGAGATCGGCGTACTACTTACCGAACGGCGAGACTCGCAAAAAGGTGCAGTATTAAGAGCCTGGTTGAAAAACCAGGTCTTGCCAGCTTTTGCTGATCGAATCTTACCGGTCAATTTGGAGGTCGCACAGCGTAGTGCTAAACTGCATGTGCCTGATCCTCGGCCTGTACGAGACATGTTTATAGCTGCAACGGCACTAGTTCATGGCATGACTGTTGTCACTCGGAACGTGGTTGATTTCGAACCGACAGGCGTTCAGGTACTCAACCCCTGGACCAAACAAAAATAGCGAGCACCGGTAACGTCAACGTATGAAATATCTTGACTACCGACGACCCTTTCTTAACTACGAAACATCCGTCAGGTAATCTGATTGGATCTCAGGATAGTCTCATGTTGACCATCCTCTCACGATCTTAGGATTGCCAGCGATCATCTTCTTCTATGATGCTTCTCGTGGAACCTTGGAAGAAGCCATGTAAAATTTTATCATTCAAGATCATTGCTGTCCAAAACAGGACAAAGTTGAACAATCAGCATAGAAAATCCAAGATGTTGCAGTGCGAAATGATGATTTTTTCAAATCAGGTTACCTTTTTTGTTTTTACCCGGCAAAAGGCTGTCCAAAACCTGGCAGCATAAGTTGAATGACCGGGGGAGTTGGTGGAATTCCAAAAGGATCATGCAACCATTGCAAAAGATCCCTATACGTAAAGAGATTCAGCCGGGTGACGAAAAAGATTCCGTTCTCAGTCCACTGACCAAACAGCTTGTAATCGTTATATGCCCGGTCAAAGGCAACGATAGATCCAGATTTGAGATTGAATTTTCTGGCGAAAGTCCGATCATGGCGTTTGGCTTCCAAGATCAAGGCAAAAGAAGGCATATAATCATCATGGTCAAGAAGCACATGCACCTTCACTCCTCCTTTTTCTCTGCGGAATTGAGCCCATGGAAAGAAGTTGAGACAAAGTGATATCGTGGTTGAATCCAGGCTGAGCAGCTTGTTTTTAAAACGGAATTTCCGTTTTCTTTTGCCAAGGCCGCCATTTGTTCAGAAACGTTGCAGCATAGTCCAGAACAGGGGTTCAAATAGGGCTGCTGGGCGGTGTTGATTGGCATAGGAAAGGGTAGACTTCTTAGGCGCTTTGAAGATGCCGAGATGCCGAAGTTTCCCTTGGCAGCAGGCAAGGCCCCCGCATATCTCACGTAAAGAGTCTGCATGGGCCATATGACAAAAAAGCATGGCGACCAGTTGACTCCAGCATGAGCGCTTTTTATATGAAATTCCATACCATTTTCGATTCAGTGATGGGTTAAGATTTTGAGGGGTGGGAACATTTGAGTATTTTCTGGATTTTTTTTGCCAATTCCTTCTTCGAAAACGGTTTTTGGACTATTGGTATTCCTTCGGCTAATGAGCTTTGATTTGCAATAACTCTTGCAGTATATCCGGACATAAATAGACATTTTATATTCGGATGCAGCGCCTGGAGCTTATTGGTGAGATCCAAACCATTCATTCCGGGCATGATCATATCGGTCAAGACCAGATCGATCGTACCATTTTGATTTCGACAAGCGATCTCCAAAGCCACCAATGGATTCGAAGCTGCAAGCACGACATAGCCCAGGTTGTTTAAAATTCTGCTCACTAATTTGAGCATTGATTTCTCGTCTTCCACGATCAGTATCGTTTCTCCATGCCCTTGTTGAATTTCCCCATCGTTCTCATGTGCCGAGGCATCGATTCCTCCTTCAAATCGTGGGAGGTAGATTTCAAATTTCGTCCCCACACCAGGATCGCTCATGACATTTATAAAGCCTTTATGTTGACGTACAATGCCGTAGACGGTGGAAAGTCCGAGCCCTGTTCCTTTTCCTATTTCCTTGGTAGTGAAAAAGGGTTCGAAAATTTTATCGAGCGTTTCCCTGTTCATACCGCAACCATTGTCCTGTATCGAAAGAAACACGTAATCACCGGGGGCAACCTCTTCATGACTGGTGGAATACTTCGATTCGTGGGTAACCATCCCGGTTTCGATATGTATTTTCCCGACACCTGTGATGGCGTCGCGAGCATTGATGCAGAGGTTGGCCAACATCTGATCTATCTGCGATGGATCGATCTTCACTGTCCAAAGTTCAGGCTGAGGATTCCAGGTCAATTCCACATCCTCGCCAATGAGCCTTTTAAGCATTTTCAACATACCTTCGATGGTTGCATTGAGATCAAGGGCTCGAGGTTCAATAGTTTGCTTTCGAGCAAAGGTAAGTAATTGCCGGGTGATATCCGTCGTCCGTTTTGCTGCGGAAAAAATCTCTTTCAGGTCTTCCGCTAAGGGTGAGTCTTGATCGACTTTTTCAAGAGCCATCTGCGTGTAGCCAATGATGACGCTCAGCATGTTGTTATAGTCGTGGGCCACGCCACCAGCCAGGCGTCCGATGGATTCCATCTTCTGGGCTTGATGCAGTTGGGCCTGCAATTTGGATTTTTCTTCTTCGGCTCTCAGGCGCTCAGCCAGCTCGATTTTGAGTTGATTATTGGATTGCAGCAGGTCTTCCGTTCGTTTTTTAACAATCTCTTCAAGTCGCTCGTTGAGATCTCTTAAGTCTTTCTGGGCGGTGAGCAATTCACGATTCTGGTGGTAGGCATTTTCATACGTTGAAAGGAGAAGATCGAGTATTTGGAGACGTTCTGCTGTAATAAAGTAATTTTGCCCAAAGAAGAAGACATTAATCCCCATTTCCGCTTTCAGGTTCTTCCGAAGTTCCCGATTGGCAATCAGATATTGGAGCCTGGAAACCAGGTACCCTCCTTCATAAGGCTTGGTAATAAAATAATTGGCGCCAACTTCAAGCCCCCTGATGACATCCGTCGGATCCGAGAGCGTGGTGACAAGAATCACCGGCAGATCTTTCAGTCTCTGATTGCTTCTGATCTGCTTGCAGAGTTCATAACCGTCCATCTCTGGCATCAAGACATCGGTTATCACGACGTCGGGGACATGCGTTTCCAGGACCGTCAAGGCCTCTTTGCCATTTTTTGCAACAGAAGCCTTATATCCATTTTGCTCCAGGATAAACCTCAACTCTTCGGCCTGCGTCGGGCTGTCCTCAACAATCAAGATATTCAGAAGACCATTTTTCATTGCCTGCCACCTTAATTTTTAACCGAATTTCATTCTTACACGACTATCTTTGCCTTCGTTAATGTTGTCAAAACCGAAGCTACTCTGTCAACAGGCAGGATATACTTAGCCGCATCCAATTTCACCGCTTCCTTCGGCATACCATAAACCGCCGAAGTCTGTTCATCCTGGGCAATGGTAATCGCCCCTTTGTCTCTCATGACTTTAAGTTCTTCTGCACCGTCCTTGCCCATTCCAGTCAATAAAACACCAACGGCATTTTTCCCATATCTGAGAGCAACGGTTTCAAAAAGAATGGAAACGGATGGTCGAACACCGTTTTTCGGGCTTCCGGAAAGACAGGCGATTCGGCCACCCGGATCTATTTTCATATGTAAGTTGTCTGGCGCTATATACACATGCCCCCCTCTGGCAATACTGCCGTTGAATGCCAGATGAACCGGTAGCGCCGATGTCTGGCCGAGCCATTCGGTAAACCCCCGGATGAAGCCTTCAGTCATGTGTTGGACAATCAGGATCGGTGGAGCAAATGTTTTCGGCAGCCCAGACAATATTCTTTCTATCACCGGCGGCCCACCTGTTGAGGCGCCAATGGCGACAACCTCAACCTTTGAGGAAGCCGGAACTATATTGCGGTCGATGGTTTCCTCCGATTGCATTGTTCTTTGTTTTTGGGACCAGCGCCGGACAACCTTGATCTCAGACATGAGTTTTATGGTTGTAATGAGGTCTTTGACATTTTTGGTAAAATTGGGATGGCCGATCCCTTGGGGTTTCTCCAATACCGAAAGAGCACCTGCATCGATGGCCTTGAACGAGTTTTCCAGGGTTCTCATATCGCAACTGCTGGTCACGATAACAATCGGTACCGGCGTGGTCTCCATAATGGTTCGGGTGGCCTCAAAACCGTTGATTCCGGGCAAGTGTATATCCATCGTGATGATATCCGGTCTCTCAAGGCTTGCAGCCTGGATGGCCTCCTCACCGGTACCGACTGAATCAATGACATGTATTCCGGGATCGGAATTAAGAATATGGGTCAGGAGTTCCCTGGCCACCGGCGAATCTTCCGCCACCAGGACTCTGATCCGGGGACGGGATTCGTGGAGGAGGGGTTTTTGGTTCTTCATATCAACCTTTCGATTACTTCCAGCAGATCGCTCTGATCGAAACTGCTTTTGACGATATAGGCGTCAGCTCCCACATCTAAGCCGCGCACCCTGTCCTCACGGGATTCAAGTGCGGTTACCAATACCACCGGTACCTTTTTCAGTTTTTTATCGGATCGTATTTTTGTAGTCAGGTCGAAGCCGTTCATGCGTGGCATCTCCACATCGGATACTACGATATCGAAATCACTGGATTTTAACGCAGTCATTGCATCGATCCCGTCTCTGGCTGTACGAACCGAATACCCGGCTGCCTCCAGGATGTTTTTCAAGAGGGCCCTCGCGGTTATGGAGTCCTCCACGACCAGAACCGCTCCGCTTCTCTTTTGTTCCGATCGTGTGGATGAGACATTTGACCTATCCATTTTTATAGCTGATTTCAGTAAGTCCTGGATATTGAGTATCGGCACCACCTTGCCGTCTGTCAACACGGTTGCCGCCGAAATATTTCTGATCCTGGAAAGCTGCCGTCCAAAAGGCTTGACCAATACTTCCTGTTCATGGAGCACTTCGTCAACCACGAAGGCCATCCGTTTTCCGGACGAACCGACTACTACCACCTGCATCGGCAATTCGCTTTTGTCATTTCCGCCACGCGCGGCCTGCAACCCCAGGACTTCATCCATCCTTGCAAGCGACACCGGTTTTCCATCGAAGACGAGGGTCTCCCGATTTTCAACCGTTTGCACTTCCTCTTCCGTAGTCCGCAGTACTCTCTCGACATTGGAGGAGGGGAGAACGAACAGCTGCTCTGACGATTTGATCAGGATTCCCCGAAATGTCGCCAAGGTCAACGGCACCCTCATCCTAAAGCGCGTGCCGATGTCGACTGTCGAATCAATCGATATTATGCCGTTAAGTTTCTCAACTTTTTCCCTAACGATGGCCAGTCCCAGTCCTCTTCCGGAAATATCCGTTATAAGAGGGCTGGTTGTTGTACCGGACTGAAAAACAAATCGGAGGACTTCCTTTTCTCCCATTATTTCCAATTCATCTCGGGTTGTCAGACCGATTTTAACCGCCGAAGCCTTCAACGACACGACGTCGATTCCCCTGCCGTCATCAGCCACGCTTATTTCAATTTGATCGTCTTTTGCAGAAATGCTTATGGTAATATTGCCGCATTGAGCCTTCTTTTTTCTATCCCTCTCCTCGGGTGGTTCAATCCCATGGACAATACTGTTTCTTATCAAATGAATAAGGGCAGGTTTCATCTCCTCCAAGACTCTCTTGTCAATTTCGATGTCTCCACCTTCGGTTATCAATTCAACCTTTTTCCCTGCCGAACGGGCGAGATCACGCACCGTTCTGAGCAGCATGTCGAACATGGAGGAAAAAGGAAGCATGAGCGCTTTTTTGATATCATCCAGTAACCTGTCGACCATTGATCCGGACATTCGCTGATCGTATTCCGCAGCTCTTACCATCCCGGACAGCTTTGATTCGAGAGAGGCGAAGAAAGGATCGTGCAGAATCAATCTGTTGCTTGAGGAATCCTTTTTTCTTTCGACGGAGATTGCTCTTTGCTGCTTCTTTTTCCAGAGATTATATAATTTAAGTAAGTTACGCTGGTCAGTGGCACGTTGACCGATTGCAAGTTTAAGAGATATCATCTCCTCCGCCTGGAAAAGCAATGCGTCGAGTTTTTCAGTTGAGACTCTAACAGTTTCCGAGATATTTGAGGAGAGGAGGGAAGCGGCCGCGGGGACGGGAAGTCCCTCTGCCGAATCTTTAGATAAAGGCTTATCGAGCGGTTCCTCCGAAAGCGAGATCTTCTCAACCGACGAATTTTCTTGATCAAACGTTTCGCTCAATGCCATGCTTTTCGCTTGCGAACCACCTCCGAGGATCCCGTCAAGCTGGCTGAGCAGTTCTCTCATGATCGTTTTATCCGGGAGCGAGATTTCTTCCTCGCCGACAATCCGATAGCAAAAATCGACCACCTGCTGCATCTTTTCAGCGATATCCGGAGACAGGCCGATTTTCTCAGATTTTAATGCGGAAAAGACGCTTTCCATCGATTGGCAGATGTCGACGATACGGCCATTGTTTACCGACCTTGCGGCGCCTTTGAGGCTATGCGCCTCCCGATAAACGACCTCAATGATTTCCTTCCTGTTGTCGACCGTGCCGTTTATCATGTCGGCGAGACCCGACGAGATCGCATCGAGATGTTCACGAGCCTCGACCTTGAACAGCGCAAGCAACTTCTGTGCAAACTCGATTTCCTTGGTATCCATGTCTGCTTTTCCCGCGGCTACCGAAGCAGGCGATTATACTTTGTATCGCTCTACCATCTCTTTCAATCTCTGTCCCAGCTCGTTCAGGGAATGAGCCGCCTGTTCCGCCTGATTGGTGCCGGCAACGTTCTGCTGGGCCGCCTGTTTAATATTCTCCATCGCCATAGCCACCTGCTCCATACCCACCAGTTGCTGCTGCGAGGAGGCTGCTATCTGCACCGCCGCCTGCGCCGATTCGCTGATGCCATCAGCAAGTTTCCTGATCGACTCTCCCGATTCCGCCGCCTGGCTGGCCCCGTTCTCCACCGCCTTGCTCACCTGCTCTGCCGCCAACACCGATCTGCCGGTGGCTTTCTGGATATCGCCTAATATCGACCGGACCTGTTCAGTGGCCAGCTTCGACTGGTCGGCCAGGCTCTTGATCTCTTGGGCGACCACCACGAATCCCTTGCCCTGCTCGCCTGCCTTGGAGGCCTCGATGGCGGCGTTGACCGCAAGCAGATTCGACTGCTGGGCAAGATCGTTGACTACCATTATAACGTCCCCTATGGTCTGGGTCTGTTCGCTCAACACGACCACGCTTTCCGCCACCGTCTCCATCAGCTCCCTGATATGATTGATCCCTTCTATGGTTTCGTTTACCGCCATATTCCCCTGGTCGGCGACCAAGGCCGCCTCCTGGGCGTTTTCAGAGACATTTCGTGATTTTTCCGCCGACAATTTGGCCGTCTGCTTGACCTCCTCGACCGTTGCGGTCGTTTGACTCACAGATGTTGCCGTTTCGGCGATTCCTGCTGCCAACTGGTTTGTCGTAACGAGTATCTCACTAACAGATGCAGCCACAACATTGGCAGATTCGTGTATCTCGGTCAAGACTGTACGAAGGTTGGTGATCATCATTAAAAAGGCATTTCCCAGAATGTCGCCTGTTGATTGAGGCTCGACCCGGGCGTTGAGATCTCTTGCAGCAATCTGTCCGGCAACATCAGCCATTTTCTGCAGGTATTGCATCATGATGCCGAATGCCTGGATAAGCTCCCCGACCTCATCCTTGATTTCAACAGGAGGAAGCCTGATATTGAGGTCTCCGACTGCTATCCTGTTCGCAACGTCGACAGCCTTTTTCAGCGGGCGAGTAATGGATCTCGAGGTCAACAGCGCTATGGCCACGGAAACAACAAGCGTCAGGCAAAGTACTATATAGATAAAAACATAAGTGGTATTTGCCGTTTCCTGTGCGCCTTGGACAAAGGTTGCGGCTTTATTTGAGGTGGATTCATCAATTACGCCCAGTTTTTCCTTCAGCCCCTCCATATGGAGAGTGGCCTCTCCTTTCTGGAAGGCTACGGCTTCCTGCCTTTTGTTTGCCTGCATCAGGGCTATCACTTTATTCCTATAAATTTTCCACGCATCCATTTCCTTTAATATTGCATCGATATCTCCCGGGTTTCCGAGATAATTGTCACGTACTATTTTCAGATTGTCGTATATCCTTTTCTCCAAGCGATCAATCTCTTCTCTGTATCGGGAGAGTTCATCGGGATTTTCCGAGAGCAGGATATCTCTTATGGTGCGCTCGATTCTTACGATATCGGTTTCCGCATCGGCTAAACTTGTAGAGACTGTGAAGGGGTGCTTGTAGAGCATGACGGTCAGGCCGGACAATTCACCCAACTTGATCCTCGTCAGGACGCTCATGAGAATCAGAAGCAAGATAACAAGCCCGAACCCCAACCCTAACCGTGCAGCAATTTTGTAATTTTTCAGCATGCTCTTCCTCTTTCATTTATACTTCTTCATGAACGATGATATTTCTATCCTCGAGAATCCTGGCGGCATCAAGGATAATCAAACAATCCGGCGTCACCCCTTTAAGATAATCCTCGCGAATACCGGTCAGTGTCGGCAACGGCTCCCCGATCTCATCACATCCTATTTCCCGGACTCCGACGATCATATCCGCGAGGATTCCGAACTCCATGTTCTCGTCTTTGATAATGACAACCTTGTTCAGGTCACTGATTCCTTTATCAGACATATTGAAAAATCTTTTGATATCGATAACCGAGATGATTCTTCCCTTAACATTCATGACCCCAAACACAAAAGAGGGGACGCCCGGTAGCGAAGTGTAATCTTTTAATGGATAGACTTCATTGATATATTGAGACTCTATGCCATAGTGTTCATTGACCAGCAGGAATTCCACCACTTCAATGGTATCCTGCTCTTTCTGCTGTTCCTTCCTCTGAGCAAGGGATTTCGCTCGCTTCCTGAGTATGTGCTGCTTTTCTTCGAAGCTCGGTGCCCATCCGGCCTCGATGGCTTTGTTGACATTCTCTATCCTTCGGTGGATCTCATCCCAATCAATTCTGGTATCATTCATGTAGTCGCCTCCGGTTGAGAACAATTTCCATAGCATGAATCACTTCGATCAATCGTCCTGCCGTCATTCCTTCGGACTCCGGCGGAACGGTGTCCTGCTGCAATACGGAGAGAAGTGAACGGGCTTTCTGGAGATGTTTGGCTGCTTCCTTAAATTTATTTTTCGATTTAAAAAGGTGGCTGAGAGAGAAATGGGCGATGGCAAATTCCTGATCTATATAAAGAGCCCGCTGCAAAGAGGTCTCCGCCTCGTGCGTACGGCCCAATTCCAGGAGTATTGTCGCTTGCAGATAATAAAGAATCGGGTCGAGTTTATCCTTCTGAAGGCTATTTTCGCATAGGGCCAGAGCTTCAGGCAACTTTCCCGCGTTGGCAAGAAAACGTATCTGTTTGTTCATTTGCAAACCGGAATCGAAAGGGGGATCCTTGATCGGCTGAATTGAGGGAGGAAGTTCGGCGTGTTTTACCGTATTCACGGCAAGCTTTCCCGGAGGCTGATTCTTACTCTTAGGCTTGGAAAGAGCCGGAGCCGCCACCCTTGCCTCTTCCTTTGGTCTTTGCTCTTTCTTATAGAGGATGGCTCCGGGATAACGTACCGGCTGCAGGAATGGGGAAAAGCCGGCATCAGGAGACTCGACGGGACTGATGATCAGCCACCCCCCGTCCACAAGACAGTGAGCCAGGGAATCGATAACCGTTCTGGCCTTTTCGCGGGTAAAATACATCAAGACATTGCGGCAGAAGATAATATCAATTGCATTCGTATTGGTAATGATGGCTGGATAAGGATCCTCGGCCAGATTAAGAGGGGCGAAAGTTATCATCTGTCTGAAACGAGGCGCTATGCGATATTTCCCTTTCACTTTTTCGAAACACCCCTGTTTAATCCACGACGGAGTTTCCCGAAAAGACCATTCGTTATAGATACCTTCAGATGCCTTTTCCAAAGATGCCGGGACGATGTCGGTCCCCAGGATGCTTATTTCCCATTGCTGACAATCGGGAAAAACCTTCGCCACCGTCATTGCAATGGAGTACGGCTCTTCACCGGTTGCACAGCCGGCACTCCAGATTCTCAATATCTTTTCCTTGTCCCTGCGTGAGGCGATGATCCCGGGGAATACAACCGCCTCAAGGATCTCGAAAATTCTTCTGTCCCGAAAAAAGTATGTTTCCCCGATGGTAAGATGTCCCGCGATAACCTCGATCTGGCTTTTGGACAATTCCGACGCAAGAACCCATTCGATACATTTTACGACATCGTCGAAGCCAAACTCCGTGGCGGCCGAACGAATCCCGCGTTCAAGATCTCTGCTCTGCGAAGAGGAAAAGTTCAAGCCCAAACGGTTCTCCACAAACCTGGCCAGTCGTTCGAAAAGCAGGGGGGGGATACCTGCCGATGTCTGTGCGGGCCGGGATAAGGCCATCACCCGCCTCCTTCGTTTTCTCCTGCCAATTGGTCGGCTGAGAGGAGGCGTTGGAGTTCTTCTCGATTTTTTTCCGTCAGGAACTTTTCCAGATTGTAGATATAAAGGATATCGCCATCCAATTTTGCAACTCCCCCGAGATCCCCTCTCTCCCGGAAAAGCGTATCCGCGGCGAGTATTTCTTCCTCACGGAAATCATGTATCGAAAGGACATCGTCCACGAGAATCGCCAGTGGACGATCCATCGAATCGGAGATGATGATGTTATCCTCAAGAGAGGTTTCCGTCTCAGGAAGAAGAAAGAATTTTCGCATATTGACCACTGGGATGATCTTTCCCTGCACGTTTATCAAACCTTCTACGATTTCGGGAGCTTGGGGAAGAGGATTGATCGTCACAACGCGGACAACCCTTGAGATCTCGGCAATCGGCAATGCCAATCGAAGATCGGATAGGGTAAATAATAGAAGCTTTACCAACTTATCCATGAAAACCTCTTATCATGCTCTTCCTCCCCATTTGAATCGACCGAGGGCAGATGCGCCAGTAAATTTGCTCTATGCGTTAGGTATCTACCCGATATTTCTCTGTGATGTTGCTACGCCGATATTATACACAGTGGTCAATTTTTATGGCTGTCCAGATCCAGCCTGCTGTTAAATTATAGAAAGTATCTAACAAAATTTAAAAAAATGCCAGGATAGATTTTGTGAGGATATAATGGGGGGAAGTAACATTTATTATGAGCAATTCCATTCAGACTGATCCAGCGATGCGAAGCCTGAATAATATATTGTTATTTTCTCGAGGGTGGGTTCACAGGTGTATCCCCCGCCTTGTCAGAAAAAAGAGTTTCGTTCTGTCAACCTCATTGCGCCACGATTCTGCAAGACTTTACATTCTCATTGATGTTTTAAAGCTCATGGATAAGGACAAACGTTAATATTGCCATATCTAAGGCCTATCCATACCACCATCCCTTCAGCTTAGGATTTCTACTATTGCCATTAGGACGAGGTTTTCCCCTCGCCCCTTCAGCAGATACTACCCGTAGAGCGTTTCGATCCATCTGATCGCTTCTGAGTCATTCACTTTGCCAAGATATCTCTGGGTCGTGGAAAGATCAGCATGCCGCAAAATGACCTTGCTGACAATTTCAATCGAAGTTCCAGATCTTGATGCATACGTTGCCGCATGCCGACGCAGATCATGAGGACGCAATTCGATATTGACCAGATTTCCGGATTTCTTGACCATCGACCATGCGGCAACAAAGGAAATGGGAAAAATTCGATCACTGTTGCCTATTTCATGGGCTTTGACATAGTCGGTTAACCTTACCAATAATTTTCGTGGAACATAAACCACCTCTCCAACCCGGCCACTTTTTGGGCTTTTGATAGCCAGAGTCCTCTCCTGGATATCGGACGGTGTGAGATTGAGAACTTCACCGATTCTCATTCCACCTCGGGCCATGAGTTCCAGCATAAGCCTGTTCCGAGTGTTCATGGTCCGGAAGATGATTTCGTCCACGGTTTCCTTATCGACGATATTCCACTGAATAGCCTGGGGTCGTTTGAATATCTTTCAGATGACCGCAGTATGGCAGGGATTTGTGAGGGCAGGCAGACCGGTATTGATGCTGAAATTGTAGAAAGACGCGAGTACAGAGTACCGATTTCTTTTTGTGGCCTGCTTATTGTTTTTGGTCAGAGATAAAAGGAATTCCAGCACCTCTTCTTGAGAAACACCGGCCAAATCACGTTTGCCGAATTGAGCGTTGAAACGACTGAGGACGAACTCACAGGTTTTGACTGTATTTTTTTTTGGAGTTGGCCTTCTGGTACTGCAGATGGAAATCTATCGCCTGGGATACTTTCATGGTACACCTCCTTAAAATTGGGGTTGTATGGGCAATGTGTCCTCACTGAAGTATACGACATGATGCATATAGGTTGTTATGAACACCTACTGGGTGCATGAAAATTCGGTGGTCGAGTTCGAGCGTCACTGGGAGTTATCGATGAACTGAATGTGATGCAACAAGAGATCCGCAGGTTACATCACGGTCGATGTTCCTTCAACCAATCGCGAAGAGCGGCATTCATGCGACTCTGCCATCCCTTACCGGTGGATTTGAAGGCATCGAGAATGTCGTTGTCGAACCTGACGGTAGTCGATTTCTTCTGCCCTGTTCCTGGCGGTCGACCGCGCATGGCCTTTTTGACCGTTTTTTGTGCTTCATCACGAGAAACGATTTTTTCGCCGATCGTCCATACGCCGCGAGCAAAATCCTCGTCGGTCAGCTCCGGGGCGTCGTCTGGATCAATCCAGGTGCTTGGAATATTTTTCTTTTTCGCGGTCATTTGCGTACCTCATTGAAATAACGCGGCGAGCTTTACCGCGTGGCGTCCAGACCAGAATTACCGCCCGAAAATCAAGCAGACCGACGGAGATGTATCTCGTCTCGCCATAATCCCTGCGGATATCCTCAATGGTGACGGTGACCGAAGCAAAGA
>JBJKRL010000018.1:0-7125 GCA_046704745.1 Desulfocapsaceae bacterium
CAATATCAAATATGGAGGATCTCTATTGGTGCGCAGTGTCGATAAATCGGGCATCATACGAGAACGCTCCGACGAAATGGAGCGGGCCGAGATTTTCGGCCATGATATCGCAAGTGGCAAGATTTGAGAGCCGATGCGAAAAATGCCGTAACAATGGTTTTTGAATTTCATCTCAAAAACTGAAAAATACCACGATCCTGAACAGGGTGTTCTGTCCTGTTTTTCTCAAGTTATATTCAAGCGTATCCTGACGAAACAGATATGTCGGCATGTGTGCACGTATCAATGGGGTTTGTTCTCCCCGGATTCTCCACTTCGTGGAGAACTCGGCAGCAATTCCTTTGCTGTACGTTCAGGTTGAAGCCTTCCTAATTCGGAAAAAACAGTTTTAGGGTGACAATGTCTTGTATTGGTTTATTAGTTATGCCAAAAAAACTGCTTTCCGGTCTCCGGTCTTAGGAGAATGTTCGAAATTTTATACATTAATACAGTAATATATGTATCTCGCCATGGGGGTTGTTCCATAAGCAGAATGCTGCGTCATTGTTTTGAAGATGAAACCATCCTTTCCTGGTGTTTTATATTTTTTCCCATGATATTGGCGTGTTTTGTATATTGCGATTCTACTTTTAGAAATAGGGGAAATCATTTGATGTTTAATTTTGACGTTAAAAGTATGGCAAAAAAATATAATTTTCTCTCCTGTTGATTGTATATTTTGGCCATTTTACATCCATAATTTTAAATGAAATTGGTGGAATACCGCCATATTTTTTCAGATAGTTTTTACGTAAAAATCGATCAATATCCTAGAATCAAATAATAATATTTTGACGTGCCATATTGGTATGTTTTTTGCGCCTATTTGAACGAGCTCGAAGGAACAAACGATGTTCGTTCGGGATTATAGCGGCGGGTTTCGGTCTAAACATCCGAAACGTCAAAATTCATACTAATCGGTGGAGGAATTATGTTGCAAAAGGTGACGAGATCGCTTGCGGTTTTGACAATTTTATCTGCTTTTTTCGTATGTTACGCATCTGCTGAACCCATTGTTATTAAATTCAGTCATGTTGTCGCGGTAGATACACCAAAAGGACAGGCTGCCGAGTTCTTCAAAAAACGGGTTGAAGAATTGACCCAAGGGAAAGTGAAAGTCGAGGTGTACCCTAACAGCCAGCTATACAAAGACAATGAGGAGATGGAAGCCTTACAGATAGGAACGGTTCAGATGCTGGCTCCATCGCTTGCCAAATTCGGACCGCTGGGCGTCAAGGAGTTTGAGGTTTTTGATTTGCCCTATCTCTTTGATAACGAGGCGGAACTTCACAAGGTCACGAATGGCCCGGTGGGCAAGCAGCTGCTGGATAAGCTTGAATCCAAAGGGATTAAAGGACTGGCCTATTGGGACAACGGATTCAAGTCATTTTCGGCCAATACACCGATAAGCATGCCGGGCGATCTGAAAGGTAAAAAACTGCGGATTCAGTCGTCGAAGGTTCTCGATGCCGAGATACGAGCGCTTCATGCCATTCCGCAGGTAATGGCATTTTCAGAAGTATATCAGGCATTGCAGACAGGGGTGGTTGACGGGACGGAGAACCCGATTTCGAACTTTTATACCCAGAAGATGCAGGAAGTGCAGAAATATTTGACGCTTACCAACCACGGGTATCTTGGGTACGCGGTGATAGTCAATAAAAAATTCTGGGATGGATTGCCCTCGGACATCCGGGGCCGGCTTGAGCAGGCTATGAATGAGGCCACGGAATATGCAAACAAGATAGCAAAAAGCAAAAATGACCAGGACCTTGAGTCGGTGCGTAAAACCGGAAAGACAGAGGTCGCCCTTTTGAGTCCTGAACAGCGGGCGGCTTGGAAAAAAGCCCTTCTCCCGGTGCATAAAGAGATGGCCGGCCGGATTGGCAAGGACGTGATCGAGGCGGTTTACAAGGCAACAGGTTTCACAAAATAATCAATAACAACTCGTAAGCTACGGTTCCGGGATGGTTTCCGCATATCATCCCGGAGTCCAGACAGAGGTGACATATTCATGAAAGTCCTTGATCATCTTGAAGAGTGGTTCATCACCTTCCTTATGGGTGCGGCAACGCTCCTAATTTTCGTATCGGTTATTCATCGGTATGCATCCGGAGTTCCTGTCCCCGGACTGCAGGACTGGTTGCTTTCAATCAATCTCGGCTGGGCGCAGGAACTGTGTATCATCATGTTCGTTTGGATGGCAAAATTTGGAGCTGCCTACGGAGTGCGCACAGGAATCCATGTTGGAGTAGACGTGGTGATAAACAGGATGGAAAGCCGTCTTCGCGGCAAATTTATCGTCTTCGGCATGTTGGCAGGAGCCACATTTACGGCCATCGTGGGGACCCTCGGCGCCATGTTCGTCTGGGAAAATGGTATGCACCATGCCGTTTTGAATCTATTTGGCTTTAATGTCTCAGGGATTCCGGAAGGCCCGACGACGCCCGATCTCGAGCTGCCGACCTGGATCAAATATTCCGCCGTCCCGCTCGGTTCCTACCTGATGTGCTTCCGCTTTCTGCAGGTTATGGTGCAATTTATACGATCCGGCGAGCTTCCCCATCATGACCATGGTCATGTCGACGGGATTGAGGAAGAAAAAGTTCCCCTCGATTACGATTTTTATGAACTCGACGATGAACTCCATCCGCACGATACATTGCATAATGGTAAGAACGAAAAAGAGAATAAGGAGAGTAAACAATGACTGCGGCGATAATTTTCTGCATCCTGGTTGTTTTGATGCTGACCGGTATGCCCATCTCAATTTCGCTGGGTCTCACCGTTCTGACGTTTCTCTTTTCCTTCACCCATGTCCCGATGGAGTCGGTGGCGCTGAAGCTGTTTACCGGTATCGATAAATTCGAGATAATGGCGATCCCGTTTTTTATCCTGGCAGGAAATTTCCTTACCCACGGGGGAGTCGCCCGCCGAATGATCAATTTCGCCACATCCATGGTCGGCCATTGGTATGGCGGGCTTGGTCTTGCCGGGGTAATGGCCTGCGCCCTGTTTGCCGCCGTCTCAGGGTCATCGCCTGCAACGGTGGTTGCCATCGGTTCGATCCTGCTGCCGGGTATGGTCAAGGCCGGTTTTCCCATGCGCTTCGGAGCCGGAGTCATTACAACTTCCGGCGCCCTTGGAATTCTGATTCCTCCCTCCATTGTCATGGTCATGTATTCAGTGGCTACGAATACCTCGGTGGGTGCCCTGTTTATGGCCGGCGTCATTCCCGGAATCGTCCTTGCCTCGATGCTTGGGGGCATCACCTGGTACAGGGCACACACGTTCAACTACCCACGCCAGCAAAAGGCATCGTGGCAAGAGAGATTCCATGCCTTTCGTGAATCCATATGGGGATTGTTCCTGATTGTTGTCGTCATGGGGGGAATCTATACAGGCATGTTTACTCCCACTGAGGCTGCGGCCATGAGCGCCGTGTACGCCTTTTTCGTCGCCGTCTTCATCTACAAAGACATGCGTCTTAAAGATGTCCCGAAGGTCCTGCTGAACTCGGCGAATATGTCGGCCATGCTCTTGTACATCATTACCAACGCCGTTATGTTTTCCTTTATCCTTACCAACGAGAATATCCCACAGCAACTGGCTGCCTGGCTTCTTGACAAAGGTCTGGGACAAATCACCTTCCTGCTTTCAGTGAACATCCTGTTGCTGCTTGCCGGTAATTTCATGGAACCATCGTCGATCACCTTGATCTTTGCTCCAATTCTCTTTCCTGTCGCCATGAAACTCGGTATCGACCCGGTCCATTTCGGGATCATCATGACGGTGAATATGGAGGTCGGTATGTGCCACCCTCCGGTGGGATTGAACCTGTATGTTTCTTCGGGCATCACCAAAATGGGCATTACGGAACTGACCGTGGCGGTGTGGCCATGGCTGTTGACGATGCTGGTCTTTTTGGTGACCGTGACGTACTGGTCTCCCATGACGCTGTGGCTTCCGCATTTACTCCGGATGCTCTAATGTATATGACTAGAAGAGGGCACGTTAAAACGGGGTTTCTGTCGTCTTTGCCATATTGAAGGAAGATACCTATGTATAAAATCGATTTTGAAGGAGAGGAGATGGTGATTCGTTTTACCAGGGAGCTTGCAGACAGTGAGGCCCTGGCAAAATTTCTCGGCCACCTCAACTCTCAGTCCATTCTTAGAAAAAGTCGTGGATCAGCCGCCTCCCGGCGAATGAAGCTTCGTAACCGGAGAGACAATTTCCCCACCGGCCTCACGCTGCTCCGTGATCCGGCCCTTAACAAGGGAACGGCATTCAGCGAAGAGGAGCGGGATGTTCTGGCCCTCAGGGGGCTGCTGCCTCCGCGTGTGTACAACATCGATGAACAGGTTAAAAGGATTCTGTGGAATCTAGAAAAGAAATCCACCGATCTGGAACGCTATATTTTTTTGACCAGTCTTCAGGATCGGAATAAGACCTTATTTTACCGAGTCTTACTAGATAACATCGAAGAGTTGATGCCCATCGTCTACACACCGACGGTGGGGCAGGCCTGTTTGGAGTATGGCCAGATTTTCCGTAGACCCAGGGGCATTTTCATTACGGCGAACGATAAGGGCAGCATCGCCGATCTTTTCAGAAACTGGCCGTACAAAGATATTCGGATTATCGTGGTCACGGACGGAGAGCGGATTCTCGGGCTTGGCGACCTCGGAGCCGACGGCATGGGAATTCCGGTCGGGAAGCTGGCTCTATACACGGCCTGCGGCGGCATAGCCCCGTCGCTCACGCTGCCGGTGACCATCGACGTCGGCACGGAGAATCAATCGTTGCTCAATGATCCTTTATACATAGGCCTTCGGCAGCGGCGTTTGCGAGGTGAGGTTTTTGATGACCTCATCGAAGAGTTTATCATTGCCGTTCAGCAGGTCTATCCCGGCGCCATGATCCAGTTTGAGGACTTCGGCAATGTCAACGCCTTCCGGCTGCTTGAGAAATATCGTGAGGAGGTTTGCTGTTTCAATGACGATATTCAAGGAACGGCCTCGGTGACCCTGGCCGGCCTTTATTCAGCCCTGCGGATAACCGGCGGCAGGTTGAAAGACCATAGATTTTTGTTGCTTGGAGCCGGCGAGGCGGGAATCGGCACCGGCAATCTCATTGTCTCGGCCATGGTCGACGAAGGATTGTCTCTGGAGGAAGCCCGGAGGCATTGTTGGTACGTTGACTCCAAGGGACTCGTTGTACAGGGGCGTACCGATCTTAAGGGACACAAATTGCTCTACGCCCATGAGCATCCCCGTCAATCCACCTTCCTCGACGCTGTAAAAAGTCTCAGGCCGACAGCTATTATCGGCGTATCCGGACAACCCGGGATGTTCTCTCAACCCATACTGCAGGCGATGGCCGAGTACAACGACCGCCCCATTGTTTTTTCCCTTTCGAATCCCACTTCAAAAACCGAATGCACCGCCGAGGAGGCATACAAATGGACGGAGGGAAGGGCTGTGTTTGCCAGCGGCAGCCCCTTCGATCCTGTGCTCTTCCGCGGGAAACGCTATGTTCCGGCACAGGGGAACAACGTTTATATTTTCCCGGGAGTGGGGCTTGGAATTGTCGCCAGTTGGGCCCGGCATGTGACCGATGAGATGTTTTTAGTTGCCGCCCGGACTCTGGCGCAGGAAGTATCGGAAACCGATCTCAGGATCGGACGCATCTACCCGCCGTTGCCCCGCATCAGAGAGGTATCCAAGGCTATTGCCGTGGCTGTGGCGGATATAGCATACAAGAGAGGTCTGGCGACCAAGCCGAGGCCCGACGACCTGGCCGGTTTCATCGAGACCCTCATCTTTGAGCCGGAATATGAAAGCTATGTGTGAAAATCGAAAATACCTTGACTCGAATTTCTGATTCTGATAAGGGATCAGATATCAGGTTCCACTTTTTTATCAGGGTATCTCTCGTTAAGGACAGGCAATGAACCTTATTTTCACCACCATCAACAATTTCTCTCACTCCGGTATGGCGCTATCCGGTGTGGTGCTTGTGGTGGTCGTGGTGAATCAAGGGAGCGGAGCGCCGTAACGGGTTAGATACCAGTCAGTCAAGTCAAACCCCTGTCGGCGCCCGCTGGCGGGGGTTTTTTATTGCCCCGCCGCTTTCGCCGATGAAAACGCACATCACGACAGGAGGAAAAACACAAGTACACCATGAATGGGGCCAAAATTATTATAGAACTGCTCGAGCGCCAGGGCATAACAGCCATTGCGGGCATCCCGGGCGGAGCCAATCTGCCGCTTTACGATGCTCTTTTTCAGAGCCGGAAAATCCGCCATGTTCTGGCCAGACATGAGCAAGGGGCAGGTTTTATAGCCCAAGGGATTGCCAGGGCAACCGGCCGCCCCGGAGTCTGCCTGGCCACATCGGGTCCGGGCGCGACCAATGTCCTGACCGCTGTTGCCGACGCCTACCTCGACTCCATTCCCATTGTCTGCATCACCGGGCAGGTCCCGTCGCCGATGATCGGCACCGATGCCTTTCAGGAAGTTGACACCTATGGGATGTCCATTCCGATTACCAAACACAACTTTCTGGTTCGCTCTGCTCCCGAATTATTGAAGGTGATCCCGGAGGCCTTCCGTATTGCCTTATCGGGCAGGCCCGGGCCAGTGCTTGTCGATGTGCCGAAGGATGTGCAGACGGAGGCCGTCAGTTTCGCGCAATGGCCGGAG
This sequence comes from Desulfocapsaceae bacterium, assembly GCA_046704745.1. Taxonomy (GTDB): domain Bacteria; phylum Desulfobacterota; class Desulfobulbia; order Desulfobulbales; family Desulfocapsaceae; genus CAWGGS01. The sequence goes on from JBJKRL010000018.1 coordinate 6,747, forward strand.
CAGGAGGTTGCAGGGGTAAACGTAGGCTGTGAAAGCACTCAACTGGCCAGAGCTGCGGCGATGCTCAACGAATCGGTTCGTCCCATTCTCTATATCGGAGGCGGAATTATTCACGCCGGGGCTTCTGAGTGGGCTGTTCATCTTGCGGAAAAAGCAGCCATTCCAACCACTGCCACCCTGATGGGATTGGGCGCAATCCCCGCCGGCCATCCGCTGAACCTCGGAATGCTCGGTATGCACGCGGCTCGTTCAACCAATCTGGCACTGGAAGAATGCGATCTGCTGATAGCAGCGGGAGTGCGTTTTGATGATCGAGCCACAGGCAAGATAGCCGAGTTTTGTCCGCAAGCCCGCATCATTCATATGGATATCGACCCGA
>JBJKRL010000019.1:0-4996 GCA_046704745.1 Desulfocapsaceae bacterium
GGCCGACTGACCTCGGGTATGCTGCCGAAACCTGGACTTACAGCAATCTCGTCAAGCATATCAGAACGCATGCAGCTGGTAAGGGGCATGCCTGCCTGAACAAAGTAAGTAGAAGTAAAGTTCATGAAATTCTGACAGAAGGAGATATTCGACCTCATAAAATCAGTTATTATTTAGAACGGCGAGACCCGCATTTTGAGGAGAAAATGATCGATGTCCTTTGTGTCTATAAGGATGTGGAAATGATCAATCAATCTCCTGAGAATGCCTCCAACCGAGAATCTACAACCGTATCATACGATGAGAAGCCGGGTATTCAAGCCATAAAAAATATTGCCGTTCAACTTAGACCGATACCAGGAGAGCATCCTGCTGTCGGCCGTGATTATGAATATAAGCGTTTAGGAACCGTCTCATTGCTGGGTGGCATCGATCTCCATACCGGCAGTGTTCATGCACTGGTGAAAGATCGCCACCGAAGCCGCGAGTTCATTGAATTCCTTGATATGATTGATGGCAGGTATCCAAAAGACTGGATCATCAGGATCGTCCTGGATAACCATTCTTCTCACGTGTCGAAGGAAACTCGGCAATATCTTAAGTCGCGACCGAACCGGTTCCATTTTGTTTTTACACCGAAGCATGGCTCCTGGCTTAATCTTATTGAATCCTTTTTCAGTAAAATTGCCAGATCGTTTCTCCGCCACATACGAGTTGATTCAAAACAAGAACTGGTAGAGCGAATTTATCAAGGGATCGAAGAAATCAATAAAGATCCCGTTGTATTCCGGTGGCGTTATAAAATGGAAGAAATTGCCACTTCGTAAATGTAACGATATTTAGCGAATTAACTACTAGTTTACCAATCGAGTAAGAGAACCCTGCCGTTGCTGTGGAATGACTACTCTCATAGTGTGATAGATTACAACATAGCCTTGCCAAATGGATATAGGCCAACTGTAATGCCCAGAAACTATTTTTGGAAGGCTCCAGAAGGGGCTGGAATAATAAAGGTTATTGTGAAATACGAACCACATGCAAACTCGATCAATATAGTGGAGACTGCTAACCTTAAGCTTGCGATTATCCCAGCTTACGAATTCCCCGAGATTATTAAGGCAGGCCGGACGCTGGCTCACTCAGATATGCACACAATACTCCTCAGGAGAAAGGGTTAACCACCACCTGTAGTATGCAAGAACAATCGACTTGACTTGTGGATTCTAATATTGCCACATCGAATCTAGAACTGATTTTAATGTTTTCAAACCGAAGCTTCCTACTATGCACCTAAGGATCGACAGGTAATTGAGCGGTCTCTTTACATCCTTTGTAACTGGCTATTCATTGCTCCGGATAAGGATATGTCATCAATTTTCCGCAGTGTTCATTAAAAGTCAGTCCAGACAGCACCTTCATCTTCACATTTGGCAATGAGCATAGATTACTATAGTTCATTGCCAAAAACTTCAAACCCAGCGCTGTCTGAACTGATAAGAAACGAGGGTTAAAATACTAATCTTATCCTACCGTTTTCATAATCACTACCTGCTCTGTAAAGGATTCAGGCGGATTTTTAAGCCAGAAAAATCCAACTTTGACAGGTGGTTGACTAAGCCGCTTTAGAAAAATTAAATAGTTTCATTGCCGATAGGAAGTTGGGTCCTTCTTCCTTTCTCACCGTAGCGTAGAAGTCACACTCTAGACAATTTTTTGATTTAGCGGCATATGTGCCTTGAACTTTCCCGCCACATAATGTGCCTGAAATCACCCAGCAAGCCCTTCCTCCATTCTTGCCGTTGTTGGCCCCTGAAAAGTGCGTATCCGTGGAGGCGGGACAAAGCCCCAGATCCGATACCTTAGCACCTCCCTGCTGCCTGCCGCATTTTTTATAATCCCAACAATTCATCTTTGCCATAAGGGCCTCCTTGGTTGTTTTTTCGCCTATAACAACTATAGCACAAGAAATGGCATCACCCTTAATTTTCTGTAAAAACAGCTCGCAATACCCCCATCCTGGGGGTATGATAATAATATGAAAAAGGAAGATATTGTCAGATTGCTCTTTCGACTGGAAGAAAGCTTTATTACCGGTGAGTTCCTTGAGCTTATCGGCCACAGTAACCATATTGCGACCTGCTATGAGGAGAAGGGCTGCACCCAAAAGAAATGCCCGGTCTACGGAAGGAAGGGAATTCGCTGCTGGCACGTTGTCGGCACCTTCTGCAACGACAACAGACAAGCCACCCACCGCGAGAAGTGGGCTGATTGCCGCAACTGCCAGGTCTTTAAAAAATCTACGTCCACCAACGAGGCGCGGATTCAAGAGATGTTAAACAACATCATTTTTTCCATTTCCAACTACGACTCACTGGGAATCAAACAGATACGACTCATTAAAAGGAATTTTGTGCCCTTCTGTCAATGCCATGGGCTTACCGTCCGTCAACAGGAAGTATTGCTCCTCACCTTGAAAAATCCCACACGTCAGCAGATGGCATCTGCGTTAGGTGTTGCTGATGAAACCGTCAAAATGCATATCAAGCACATCTATCGCAAAACGCAGACACACTCACAGCAGGAACTAATCTCCTGCCTTTTGAACTTCAGCGCCGAGTGAGACTCCTCACTCCTTATGACTGTGAATTAAGTTTACCAATCGAGATATTATCAAAAGTGAATATTAGACTATGATTACCTTTCTATTATTATGCGTAACAAAGGTTCCTATTAGCCATGCAGGCTTTCAATCCATCTAATTGCTTCATGATCAGAAACCTTTCCGAGGTACCTTTGTGTCGTGGAAAAGTTTTCATATTGCACCTCTTGATTACTTGAGCGGTTGTAGAAATAAAAAAATATCTGTTATCTGATAGTTAAGCTCTGTCGTTCATTAAGGTTGAAATTGACTCCGGGGTGTTCGTAAAGGCACCCGTTTCGATCATTATAGGGATATGTTTTGATAGAGCCCGTCTTTCCCCGCCGCCTCACCGTCGCACCTGTCACACCCAATAGGCTTGCGACCTCATTTGCAGACAACTTACCGGTTGCTCGCAATCTTGCAAATCGAGTCTTGAGGTTATTGCTGTGGGTAATACCCTTCACGAGGTCCTTGTCAAACCGATGGCCCTGTCCAGATTTATAGCCACGTTCATTGAGTATAGTCGCTATTTCCGAGTAAGTATGGCTGGTCATTAGCTCATCGACAATTTCGAGGATTTCTGGATCCGTCACATTATGTTGCCATCCCTTAAGAGGAAGCGGTAAGGACATCGTTTTTGTTGCCCCACCTTTAAATCGGACACACAGTAAAACATCTTTTCCACGAGTCATTGTCACATCCTCAATTAGGAATCGGATCATTCGCTTTTTCTCGCGAGCGGGTGTTTTTGGATTTTTCCATAATATTGGAAAATCCTTTGCGAGTTTGAGTATCTCCTTCTGTTGTTCTTGTTTCAGCTTTTCTGTTTCTCGATTGCGATGGGTTTCATAGTAGTCACTGGCATCCTGCAGATCCCTGAGCTTTACATTCCATTCCGCCTCAAGCGTATTTGCCACAAGTCGATTGTCAGGATCAACTTTCATAAAACGACGCCGTGCGAGATTAGCCTCATATTCTGCCCGTTCCACCTGTTGTTTCCGCAGCTTGTCGGCCTCATCAAATCGGTTTTCCAGCTCTTTCTGAACTTGTAATGCCACTTCTAAAGACAGTGGTGTGACCGAATCAAGAAGCAGTTTGCTGATGGCCTCATCAATAGTGGCACCGGGAATATATTGACAACTACTTTCCCACCTTTCTATCCGGTGGCGTTGGCACAAATAGACCGGATCGAGTCTTCCCTGACGCTGGTATTTATATCTTATTGTCATGCGCTGCCCGCATTTGCCGCAAATCGCCAATCCCTGGAGAAGGCACGGCCCTTCACGAGGCGGTGTTTTTCTGTCTATAATGTTATAAGCAACTGCGTTTTGCCTTATCCGACGCAAGTTCTCTTCATACTGTTCCCAAGTAATGTAACCAGGGTGGACATCCTTTATCAGTACGAGCCATTCATCACGGGGAACTTGGAAATAAGTTGTAGATCCGTCGACGTTTTTTCTGGATCGTTGACGACCGTAGTAATATGCGCCCGCATATCTCGGGTTTTTCAAGATCACTTGGGCACGACTGCTTGTCAATCGCTGCCACTTTAACTTTCCTTTGTCAGGTCCAAGATGGATTCGGCACGGGAATTTCACATCATCTTTGGCAAACGCCTTTACTGTCGCAAATGCAGCGCCGGTTCGTTGAAAAATATCAAAAAACAACCGGATGCTTTGTTGAACCTGTTTGTCCGGATCGACAATGATTTTGTCATTGTGATCATAAACAAATCCGGTAGGCAAGCGTGTTTTCAATTCCCCCCGTCGGGCTTTGTTTAAAATACCGCCTCTGAGTCGAGACCGCAAAACATGAAGTTCTACTTCGAAAACCTGCTTGAGAGTGGATTGTCTGACGTAGCAGTATGCCTTCCGCTGGAGATGGCTTACTGTCACTTTCTGTTCGGGTAGATGTGACATTTTTATAACAGAGCCTCCTCTAAATTGAATAGGGTGATGTTCGCCATGACTTTTATCATTTCTGATGTTGTTTCGTTTGCGAAGGCGGGCTGTTCCATGCGCTTTTCCTGGTTTGGGGGCACAGGAATGCAGCGGTGACAGAGCTCTATCCAGGCAAGCATCCCTCTGCGAATAAATAGTGCCAGTGTCATCCCCGAGCTAAGCTGAACCCACCCACCGCCGAAAAACGGATCCACCTCACTGGTTTTTAAGAATAAGCCCCCACCGATTTGGAGACCCACTCACTTTTCTTCAGTTTCCTATTTTTTCCCATCTTTTATTATCGTTTCGTATCCATTACCTGGAGGAAACGATGCCAAGCCGTCGAAAAAGCAAAAAGCGCCCTTGTCGAATCTGTCAAAAATGGTTCATGCCGGACCCTCGCGTAGGCGATCGG
>JBJKRL010000020.1:0-69322 GCA_046704745.1 Desulfocapsaceae bacterium
TTCATATAAATGCCCGTTGTGAGAATTTACAACGGGCTTTTCTTTTGTGGCAAGTTGTAAGCGAATAGTAGGCAGATCAGGTGGGTCGAATTTCATTTATTTAAAAAAACCGAGAAATCGATGAATGCCTTGGCTTGGAATTGGTAATCTCTAGTAACAGGCACTGATTTCAAGACTCCACAGGTTGGTATTTCCGCCTTTGCGGAAGGTAGGCTTGCTTTTCCGGATTTCAGGAGATATGACGTTGTAAAACATATAAGAATTATTCTCATATAGTAATGAGATACATAACACAGAATAAATGGTATCATTTTTGCATCTTAGTCCCACGAAGTTTTCTGAAATTCAGTAAAAATATAACAGCAGTACGCAATCATCCTATGTGGAGTGGAGGTATCGACAAAAGATACCGCCCATCCTTGGGATATCATTTTGGCAACAGAGGGATAAAATGAAAAAGATCTATCTGTCAATTATGATGGTCGGCCTGTTACTGGCGGCAACGTTGGCGAGCCCAGCGCTCGCCGCCGGCAACGGCAAGACCACGCTGCACTGGTACGGCCAGGCAGCCTGGAAGATCACCACACCGAACGACGGGGTCATCCTGGTCGACCCGTGGCTTACGGTGCCGACCAATCCCGACAAGAATTCGATCAAGGAACTTGGGCGCGTCGATTACATCCTGATCACGCACGGCCACAGCGACCATATCGGCGACGCGCTCGAAATCGCCAAGAAGACCGGCGCCAAGATACTGACGACCTACGGGCTGGCATTCAATCTGGTGTCGGTGCTCGGCTTTCCCAAGGATCAGGTCATGTACGGCGGCAACGTCGGTGGCACCATCGATCTGCCCAAGGCCGGCGCCAAGGTGCTCTACGTCAATGCCGAACACGGTTCTGAGCTGGTGCCGCCGGTCTACAAGGCGAAACCCGACCAGCCCGCGTCGCTCACGAGCGGCAATCCGGTCGGCTTCGTGATCATGATCAAAGGCGGGCCCACGATCTACCACACCGGCGATACCGACGTGACCGAGGACATGAAGCTGATCCCGATGTTCCACCACATCAACATCATGCTCGCGTGCATCGGCGGCTACTTCACCATGGGCCCGGTCCGCGCGGCGCTGGCAGTGCAGTTCGTAAAGCCGGATCACGTCATTCCGATGCACTACGGTACTTTCAAGCTGCTGACAGGCACGCCGGCTGAATTCCGCGCGGCGCTCAAGAAGCGTGGACTCGCCAAGAAACTCATCGTCATGAATCCGGGTCAAACCCGCAACTTCTAAACGACGACGCCATCACCGAAAAGCCGCCGGGGCGATATGGGCCAGCGGCTTTTTTCACACATACTCAGGGTCTTGAATTGCATTATTTAGAATAGATTTATAATATTTCAAGGCACCTAGCTTTGAGGCAGTCTTTTCAACAGGGACCGGTTAGCATTTGACCGCACATTTTAACAGACGCTTTCCATACAGACGGATCTATCGTCATTCCCATGCCGGTCCCATAAACCAGGATACCGCTCTCGCACCCTTTGGAACCCGCTTTTGCCGCAAGTTCAATGGCAACTTCATAGTAGGGGCGCTCAGCATCGGCCGTTCCCCCAATGTCCACACATTCATGTCCCTACGCCTGTAGATGTTGTTTGACAGTCTCTTTTAGTTCTAAACCAAATGGATCGGAATCCAGTTCAAATTTCATTTGGTAACCTCTCTTTTTTTAGTAGTAACGTAAACAGGGAGACAACCAACCCGAAACCTGTCGAACACATATCGGTAGGATGTGACTATGCAATTCAATGCACCAAAGGTCATGCCTTCGTTTTTGTCTTATGTAATTATTACTTCAGACATCGTCTATATCCGGCAAACTTTAAGCGAAATAGCGGACAGATCAGAATGGAATAAGCTAAAGATATTTTAATACATTCTTGTATTCCTGGCGCTTATGAAGGATACCCTTGTCTATTCTCGTTTAGCCAGTCTAAAAAACGCTCCCTTGTTACCTTGGATAAAATTCGATCGAAAGTCTGAGGATAACTAAGATAGAGACAATGTCTGATCAAGGTGTAGGGACTAAACGTGCTATCATTATTTTCTGTCTTGAAAAACTCGCAATATTCTTTGACTGTTTTTAGATTTTCCATCAAGCACTTATGGAGATCAGATTTTTTGAAGCTGTTATCCAATTTTAAGATGTCGTGTACGAAACCATCAACTTTATAGTCCTCGAATTGAAATTCTCGGAAGAAATGGCCGGCGATCCTAAGAAAATTAAATGCATTTATAGTTTTGGTACTCGCGATCGTCACGGATTTACAATTTTTTTCATGGACTTCGTCCGAAGAATCGTCGATCGGTGCAGCTGTCTCCAGTTGCATCAATGCCGTGGTGGCATTGCGTATCTCTGTAAATTCCTGGTCAGCCAATTCAAACAGGGCGGAAAGGATATTTATCCTGCGTTTGAGATCGAGGGGGATAGATTTTTTGTATTTGATCTTATGGTCGAGAACACTCCAGGCGTCCTGGATTAACGATCTGATCTGCACCTCAAAAGGACGGTTGGTATAGTGAAGATACTTTCTCGTCAGAGGAGCCATGTCCTCATTCGAGACCATGTCCATGTGCAACCCCTTGTAGCCAAGAAAATCCTCGGTATTCTGAACAGATGATATTTTGTCGGTAATTTCCAAAACCGTGAAATGTTGTTTCAGCATTTCCGCCACCTGGAAGATCTGGTCATCATAGAGACAAATGATTCGTATACCGATTAAATCAGAGATGAAGTCTTGTATTTCATATGATTGTTCATCGGCTTCTAACCTGTTCTTGTATTTACGACGAAACTTTTTGATGCATTCCTCTTTCTCCTTGACCCGACCCTCAATTTTCGTAACCTCGCCGACGTTAAATCGTTTAAGCAGGGAACTTATAATACGGATATTGGCATTTTTTGTAGCATTGAAATGCTTCAGGTTGTCTTCGTAAAAATTGATAAATTTGGTTTTCTCCAGCTCAAAATCCAATGAGGCCATGATTGTTTATATATCCTTCGTTGTGTTTTTTAGAAATTATAGTAAGTTGTTCTGCATGATCGGTACCGGCTTATCAGTAGGTTCACAGCCGTCTGTTGACGATCATTTAAATCCTTGTGAGACGGCACACTGATTCAAGATTTCGAGATGTGAAAATTGGAAAACAAGGAGTGAAAAACACTTGACACTAGTGTTTTGTGTTGGATGTGAAATTTTTGTCCAGAGACCGACTATATACTTGCACTTGCATACACCATAGATAGTGGTCAACCGATTTCCTCTTGATCCTTCCGGTCAAACTGAATTGTTAACAGTATTCACGGATAGCCCTTCAGTGAGCGGAGGCTGTTTGTTGATCAACGGATCCGAAGGGAGATCGACATGTTTATCGAAAAAGGAAAAAGGAACCGAACGGGACAGGCAGAAAGCTTGATTGCTTGGTTTTTGAATTCCTTCAGGTGAAAATTGGGTTATTCGCCTGATATTGTTATTCTCCACTGCGGATGATCTGCAGCCATTCGCCATGCTGCAGATCATCCACAGCCTTCTGAATTTTTTTACACACGTCCCTTGGGGGCTTGAGGCCGTATGCTCTTTCATAGAGTTCTTCATCGAATTCCCGGTCATGTTTAACATAAAAATCTGATCCGGAGAAATCAGGGCTGGAAGTTTTGGTGAAATTGAATTCCATCATTGATACATCCTATTTTAATAACGAGACGATAAAAAATCGGTGGTGAGAAATACAGCGGGGACACAAAATACCACGGTAATTTGGGATTACGTCATCACACCAAATCGAAATTCCTTTGTCTTCCCTTGTCCATTATTTTGGCTGTTTGTCTTTTTCCGGTTTGAAAGCATAACCCTTTTTGCCACTAATCCTTGTTTATAGAGGTGACATTCAAAATCAACAGTTACCCCAACTTTGAGAAATTGACAGCCCACAAGGTCAGCCTTGTGTACCATTATATCCGGACCAGCTCCATTATCGAGAAATCCAGATTCCTTATCTTTGAACCATTTTTTAACTATTGTTTGCAAAGAGCCACCTCAAATTTGATATTGTATTTCACCCTTGTCCAGAAGAGCTTTTGGGAACAGCCGGTTTCCACGGCTAAAAGTTGTGACCAAGAGCGTTTCAGGAAATTGTTTTTAATCGGAAAATGTTGCTAGATGCGCCATCATCACCGGAGAACTGTGCCGGTGAATTATTTCTGTGTCTTTGTAATATTACTTATGAGCAACTGACTTTTTGTTTCCGCTTCCATAAAGTCTTTAGCGATAATTTTATGAACTGACAGATTTGCTTTATTTGTTAGTTCATACTCATCACCGGCGGCATGTTTCAGAACCCAATCTCTCCATTGATGAACAAGCCTGTTTTTCATTTAACTCTCCAAAACAAAAAGAATTTCAAGCGAGCAGCCATAGCCATTTCGATCTGAACGAGGGAAATTATTGCAGATAATTTCAAACGCAGTATTCTCGTTTGAGAACGATATCCAGATTACCAAATATGCAAAATGACCAAGCAAAATTAAAAGAAATGAGGAAGAGATAGCTTGCGAAATTGAGAGGATCTACACTCAAGGTGTATTCTATGCTCCATTTAATGGAGCAGTTATCAGCTCTCGTTCTCTTTAACTTTAATTAGATAATTAGAACCCTTAGCAATGAACCTTTCCTTCTCCCCGTTGAAAACAACTCTGATCGTCCCACATTTATCTACTGCAATAATTTTTCCGATACCCCATTCAGCTCTCTTCTTATGTCTAACACTTTCACCTTTATAAAATAACGCCATCTGTGTTGTCTCCCCATGGGTTGATTTTATATCACTCCTAACACAATAACTCTTAAATTAACTAACGCTCCTATTATTTTTCAAAAAAATAAATATCGCCCAGTGTGGACATATCTACGGGGCGCCTCTCAGTGGCTGTCAGGAAGCATCTAGGCGACTCATTAAGCAAAATACATTGAGGGTTGAGGGTGGCTGCTAACCATTTTCGATGGTCTAGTCTTGGCAGAGACCTCGCAAGGGGAGATTATAGCCCTTTCTTCTTCGTTAGAGGAGATTTCTTCATGGCTACCGTCAGATTTTTCCTTGATAGTTTTTCGTTCCTTCTTAGCTTCCTTCCGCTTCTGCTTATCAATTTCCTTCCGTCGTTTTTCTTGCTTGTAGTTTGTCCGTTTGCTCAAAACAATCACTCTTATCTGTTGAGATTGACAGGCGATGCCCGAAAACCAAACCCCGTACAAAGCGGGGTTCATTATCATACAAAGCGTTTATAGCTTTTTTCTAACATTTGCCGCTGCCGGGCCTTTGTCGCCTTCAACTACATCAAAGTTCACGCGTTCTCCCTCCTGGAGCGATTTGAATCCGTCAACCTGGATTGCCGAATGATGAACAAACACATCCTTGCCTCCATCTTGCTCGATAAATCCGAATCCTTTTGCATCGTTAAACCATTTTACAATTCCTTCTGCCATTGTCCTACTCCTCTTTTATTGTGCTCTAAGTGCACTGGTTGGTGATTAGTCCCGCTGATGGGGATATGGATATTGCGCTGCCTGTTCAGATAACAAGACAGCATTGATTACCCGACTACCAGGATCGACCGGATATACCGAAGATACCGGATGTCGTTTTTCGTATGCGTTGGGGTCTTAAACAGCGTGGTGCTTCCTCTGCCGGTGGTCGGCTTAGAGCACTGGCTTCTTCGGATTGTTCCCTGCCACAAGGTAATGGCCGTGACCTCACAATTGATTAAGTGAACCAGCAAAATGGTCTTTTGGCCGCATTCTATGTCATAAAGATGGTGAAAAATTGATCACACCGACCGGAATGGTTAATCTCTACGGTCACCGGCTGGATAAGTATATTACAGCCAACTGCAAGATTTTTTGGGGTATAGTGGCCGCGTTTTTTTATATCATTTGGAAAACGGTTCCATAGGGTAATTGGTTATCTTCGCTTCCGGCCTTTTGGGCCCTGAGGTTTCGCCTCGTTGCAAACGAGGGTGCGATGGTTGTACTTTTTACCGTCCCGCTCTTCCATGACCGTATAACCTTGCTAGCGGGTTTGACATCTCGACATAGCCGAAACCTTTAGATTCCCCTGTGAACTGATCTATGATCGGTTTGACGCTGATTACGTCGCCAAAAGGTCTGCAAAGAACTGAAAGTTCGAATTCGGTGATATTTAAGGAATGACTCCCAATGAAAAGTTTCCTGCTAATCCTTTCAAGTTGTAAGCAAAAACTTTCAGGTATCGAAAGATACGGAATTGATAGCGATGGATATCAAAAAAGAGAGTGCTTTATACACTTGGATATTTGAAGACTACTACCAAAATCGAACAATTGCAAGTTATCATAATTGTTCTCACAGAAACCATCGGGAACCGATGGTACCGCTTTTTAACTGAATTGTAGAAGTTTCGATTGGTTGTCGGATATGATTGTCTGTTGTAATCTTTCATCACAAAATTAGCTTTTGCATCAGTCGTCTTAACAGTTATCTCCTTTTGTATTAATATTGTCAATATCAACTGAATAATAAAGGATATTCCCCATGCGGTTATTGAAGATGCCTGCCGGATCTCTCATAAACATTGTGTTTATTTGCCTAATCTGCGGAAAAGACAATCCATTTCCAAGGAACAATTACGGTGTCAAATTTATACAGTATTCACCAAAAGGCAGTCCAGGAAGGCCCTTCTTCAGTCGTTTGACAATGAACAAATCTTCCTCTTGTTAACTGCCAAAAAACTAGAACCTGACGCCGCTGGAATTGATGAGGAATCCTCATTAAGACCCTTCAAACTTCACATCGTTGAAGAGACGTCTCTCCATAACCTTACGATTTATGGTACTTTCACATATAGGTTTGCTTGTGAATTTTGTAATAGGATCTTTTTCATTGATCATACGGAAGGAATGATTATTATTCATACGTTATCTCTCCCCGCATCTGAAACGATGGAAATAAATTTTGCCCTCTCATTACCTGTCGTTTCAGATGCCTTCTGGATTAAAGAGTAGATTCCGAAGTAGCCTAAAAACACCCCATCGTAAAAGATCTCTGGAAAAAAAATCCTTTATCATGATAATTCATTGATAACGACCTGTTAAAAAAAGGCGCTTCTTTCTATGATAGCGGTAGAGAGGAGAGGAATGTCCTGCATTTAGGTATAATGTACTGTTCTAATATATAAAATTTAAATGTAACAGGGGGCTGATTATGAAATGGCTGCAGTTTTTCAAGCCTGCTTCTTCGATTACCTGGGAAGAGGCAAATAGACTTATTGGCAACAGCCCCGAAGGCGATGTATGCCTTTTGGACGTTCGTCAACCCAGTGAGTATAAAGGCGGACATATGCCTGGAGCCAAGCTGATTCCTGTGGGCGAACTGGACGGTCGTTTGTCCGAACTCGATAAAGACAAACCGACAATCGTCTATTGAGCCGTGGGTGGCCGCAGCAGGGTTGCTGTGCAGATGTTGGCCGGGAAAGGGTTCAGCAAGGTCTATAACCTTTCAGGAGGAATAAAGGCCTGGCGTAAAAAGGTTGCCGTTGGTCCCGAGGATGTCGGTCTCAGGCTTTTTACAGAAGATGCAAGTACTGAAGAGACGATCATAGTTGGTTTTGGTCTGGAAGCGGGATTGCGGGATTTTTATCTTTCCATGCAGAAAAAGGTGGCAACGGAATCAACCAAAGCGCTATTTAAAAAACTTGCCTCCATTGAGGTCCATCACCAGGAAAGACTGGTGGATCTGTATAACGAAATGACAGGGATGGTCGTTCCCCAGGCAGACTTTGCCAAGAAGATTGCTCAGCCGGCCTTGGAGGGTGGACTGACCACGGAAGAGTATTTGCGTCTCTATCATACCGACTTTGATTCGGAAACAGAGGTCCTGGGGCTAGCTTTGGCCATAGAGGTACAGGCCCTTGATCTGTACCTGCGGGCGGCGCAGAGAAGCAGAGGGGAGGGGGCCAAAAAGGTCCTGTACCGGATTGCCGAGGAAGAACGCAGCCATATAGCAACTCTTGGCCATTATATCGATCACGGACAGGTCCCGGCATGAAAAAGCGTCTTCTGCTCATCGGCGGCGGCCATGCCCATATGGTGACACTTGCCAATCTGCAAACCTTTGTGGAAAAGGGATTCGAGGTCACTGTCATACAACCGTCAGAATACCATTATTACAGCGGGATGGGACCGGGAATGCTGGGCGGGACCTACCACCCGGATGATATTCGTTTTGCAACCCGAAAGCTGGTCGAAAAAAAGGGCGGCCGCTTCCTCTTGGGCAAGGCCTATCGAATTGACCCTGATAACCAATTCGTGTTCCTCGAGGATGACAGCCAAGAGAGGATTTCTTACGATATCCTCTCCTGCAATGCCGGCTCCTCTGTCCCTCAAGAGGTGATGCAGGGAGAGAATCGTAATATCTTTTATGCCAAACCCATCGAAGAGTTAATCACGGCCCAAAAGACCATAATCGAACAAGCAGCAGCAGGTAAAATAACCGTCGCTGTTATCGGAAGCGGACCATCGGCCGTTGAAATAGCAGGGAATATCCACCAACTGTGTGCACATCAAGCGACTTGTATGCCGAACATCCAGGTGTTCGGGGGAAAAAAAATCATATCCGGCAGGCCTAAGAGGGTGCAGTATCTGGCTCGAAAAATTCTGGAAGCAAAAGGAATTGAAATAAAGGATGCCGGACATGTAAAAAAGATTGAAGACAACCGGATTTTCACCGAAAACGGCAATGAATATCCTGCAGATATAATCTTTCCGGCCCTTGGTGTCAGACCATCCCAGATCTTTGCCCGTTCGAAGCTTCCCATAGGGACGGACGGTGGACTGCACGTCAACGAGTACCTCCAATCGGTGGGCTATGAAAATATTTTCGGCGGCGGCGATTGTATTTCTTTCGCCCCTGAGCCTTTGGACAAAGTCGGGGTTTATGCCGTACGGGAAAATCCGGTTCTCTATCACAACCTGATGGCCTGTCTAGAAGGAAAACCTCTGGAAAAATTTTCACCGGGTGGGAAATATCTGCTTATCTATAATTTAGGCGACGGCGACGGGGTCTTCTCCAAATGGTCGCTTACTTTTTCAGGAAAACTCGCCTTCACCATCAAGGACAGAATAGATCGCCGGTTTATCAGGACATTTCAAGAAGTTTAATTCCGGATTCTTTACCGGGAAAATGATAAAGGAAGAATGCATTTCTCTTCCTGTTTTGTTACCTTACACACTCATGGATATCCATGTCACCCATACAAAAGTAACTAAAATCCACAAGACTCCCATCCCTCAGCAGACAGCATCCTGGTCCGAAGCAAAACGAAGACAGGGGATACGTTCCAGGGCCTTTACCATCGAAACCGACGCAAAGGAATTATTCGGCGGAAGCCGAAGCGATGAGCTCCAAGACGATGTCCTCGTCCGCTTTCAGGATGCAATCGACGGAGATACGATCGGCTATGTTCCGTATTGTCCGAAACTGCTGCTAAGCAATGAAAACAAAGGGGGTGTTTCTGGAAGAACCTTCCGAGGCCTTGAGACCTCAGATTCCCGCGGACTGTCTTCTCTTACGCTATGATATGTTTGGCGTTTTACCCTCTCCCAATCCGGCACATCATCTATATGGTCTGCATCGATTCAAAACCGGTTTGGGCTGGGCCCTTTTTCATCGAATGGGATGTTGGGATTATTGGCTGAAAAAATAACGTCTGGCCAAGTATCCTTTTGGATGGTTTCGTGAACGCTAGGCTAACGCAAAAGTTCAGGTCGGAAAACCATCACAGCTCCTAAGCCGACGAGCACGACCCCCCCGACAATCCGGCAATGCCGGGCATATCTGTTCCCTATGGCAGTATCGAGAGCGAGCACGGCCAGACTGAAGATGATCATATCATCGAGCATGAAAAAGAAATCATAGACCAGGATGTACCAGTAGTATTTAAGGGCCGGAAGATTCTTAAGTGCCAGAGTATGTGTGAATATCGCCGGCAGAGCTGCAGAACAAGCAAATTCAATGGAGTTGACAATAAAGGCAAGCCCAATGATGCTCAGTATCGTAAAGAAGCTGAGCGGTGAGCTCACGATGCGGTCGATTCGGCCCCTTGTCTTTTTTTTGCCTGTGGCATCACCTATCGTGCAGACCAATTCCCCTTTTGTTTGTATATACTCCCTGATATCCAGGATTCCGGCGCCCAGGGCTATTAAGCCGATAATGAGGGTGAGGCTTCGAAGATAGCCCATGAAGAGAAAAACGTTGAGCCAGGCTGTCATGAAGAGAAAATACAAAATGCCGGATGCGGTGACAAAGGTGCCCACCAGAAACCACATCTTTTTCGGGTCCTGCAGACTGATGATAAGGGAGATCAGGTAGACGAGCACCCACATGGCACAGGGGTTAAAGCCATCCACAAGACCGATGATGATTGCCAGGGCGAGAAAGGAGTAATTCGACGGCCTGATCTCACCGAAAAACGGGAGCTGGATGGCGTCAGACATCAGGGCACCGCGGCCGTTTGTCGGCAAGAGCGCCGGATCGTTTCTTATTAAGGCGAGAAGGGTTTTATCCAGCACGACTCCGGTAGTTTCAGGGGTCTCAAAGCCGGTGACCACATAAGGGCCGATGACGGTAGTCGGAACCGCTACATTCTGGGCTTTTCCACCTCGTTTGACCACAAGTGAGACTAAAAATTCTGAGTTTCCAGGAAGTGATGTATCGTAGTACTTCCATGAAAGTTCTGGGTATTTGGCCTGGAGATAGGCGTTGAAAATCTTTTGCTTGCGGCAATGCGGGCATTGTGGGTGGAAGAAAAAAGAGATGTTTTTTTCTTGCGGAGCAACCAGTTGCCGTTTGTAGTGCTCAACAGCGGCAATAGAAACTCCCAGCAACAGCAAGCCGAGAAAGAGGTATTTCCGGAAAGGATCGGCGGAGATTTCCCGCAGCCAATCCGGCACCTCCAGGAATGATTTTGCGCCCATAACCCCCTCCTCACCGTACGCGTGAGTCACAATCACTCAAACTGTCAGGTTTTGCTAAAGAGATTATAGCAGTATTCGATTTGATGATTCAAGCCTGCCTGAAGGCAGGAAATAACTTTTGTGCTGAGGAGTGGGCTGCAAGAAAATTGTCACAAAAGGTAGAGAACGAAAAGACAACATCCGGGAAAGACAATCCCCGCCCTGCCTAAGGTGGCAAAGCGGGGAAAGGTCAATTGTTTCATGTACCATTAAAATCCGAACAGATGCGGCATGAACACCATTGTAACCAGAACCGTCATCTGCAGAAGGATAAAGGGGACGACCCCCCTGTAGATATTGAGGGTGCTCACCTCCGGAGGAGCGACGCCTTTGAGGTAAAAGAGCGAAAAACCGAAGGGTGGGGTTAAAAAAGACGACTGCAGGTTCATGGCAATCAGGATAGCGAACCACATGGGATCGATGCCGATATGTTTGGCGGTAGGCAGTAGAATCGGCACGACAATATAGGATATCTCAATAAAATCGATAAAGAATCCAAGAACAAAGATGACCAGCATGACAAGAAAGATAAATCCCCATTTCTCGCCCGGCAGGCTCATCATGAAGTGCTCTACAATAAGGTCCGCGCCGGTATAAATAAAGACCATGGAAAAGGCTGTTGCGCCGATGAGAATGGCAAATACCATGGCCGTCACCTTCACCGTCTCCTGACAGGAGTCGATCACGACTTTCCAACTCAGCTTCTTGTACATTGCGGCCAAAACCATGGCGCCAAGGGCGCCCACAGAGGCAGACTCCGTTGGTGTGGCAATACCGGCGAAGATGGATCCGAGGACGATCACAATCAGGGTGAGCGGTGGCAGAATCGCCTTCAAGGCTCGCAGGATCGACCCTTTCTTTTCCGCTTTCGGTATAATGATCGCCGGCGCAATGTCTTTTTTTATGTAGGAAATGACGAAGATATAAATGATATAAAAACCAACCAGTACAAAGCCTGGAAAAAAGGCTGCTTGAAAGAGATCTCCCACCGGCAGCTGAAAAACATCTCCTAGCACAATGAGGACGATGGATGGCGGAATAATCTGCCCCAGTGTTCCGGCCGCGCATATGGTGCCGGTCGAAAGCTGCTTTGAATATCCGTACTTCAGCATAACGGGCAGGCAGATGACCCCCATGGCCACCACCGAGGCGCCGACCACGCCGGTAGAAGCGGCAAGCAGGGCTCCGACAAGCACGGTGCTTATGGCAAGCCCGCCGCGTACCTTGCCAAACAGGATACCCATCGATTCCAAGAGGCGTTCAGCCAGCTGAGATTTCTGCAGAATGATACCCATGAGGATAAAGAGCGGAATGGCCATCAGGATGGTATTGGTCATGATGGAATAGATGCGAAACGGCATCAGCGAAAACATGCTGAAAAATTCGTGCGCCACATCGATAAAGGCCGGATTGGGCAGCAGCGCAATATATGCGGCAATGGCACCGAACAAGAGTGACGCAGCACCGAAAGTGAATGCCACGGGATACCCGAATAGAAGAAGCACGAGGGCTGCAATGAACATGATTAAACCGGTCATTTTCCCCCCCTGAATAGTCTTATATTTTGCAGGATATAGCCTGCTGCACTCAACAGGAGAAAGCCCATGGAGAGCGGAACCATGGCCTTGATAACCCAACGATACGGAAGCCCGCCCGGGTCATCGGAAATCTCGTGAGAGATAAAGGAGTCGTGGACGAAACCAAACGAACCGGTAAGAATGAGCACGGCCAGGGGGATCAAGAATAGGAGAGTGCCGGTGATATTAATTATGGATTTTGTTCGCTGGCTCATATGATCATAGATAAAATCAACCCGCACATGGGCCTCGTGCTGCAATGCATACCCGACTCCAAAGAGAATCATGACGGAGAAGAGATGCCATTCCATCTCCTGCATGCCGACGGAACTGTTGTGGAAGACATAGCGCATCATGACATCATAGGAGACGTTGAGGGTCATCAGCAGCAGAACAATGGACAGGAAATAACCGACTCCGTCTACAGTTTTTTCGATGACCTTTTCTATTTTTTCTAACATTGACGATGCTCCGGGAAAAGTATGAGCCGTCCCCCGCTTGGTTGGCAGGGGCGGCTTCTCATCTTACCTCATGGAATACAGTGCGAATTACTCACCCACTTCATTCGCGGTCTTAATATAATCAAATTCGGATATTTCCGTATATACCCGGGCCTTTTTCATGTAGGCCCTCTGGGAATCCAACACTTCCTTGAAGCTTGCGTCCTTGGCGGCATCCTCGTTCAAAATTTCGTCGGTGGCCTTTTTCATTGCCTTTAAAACCGGCAGCGGGAAGGTCTTGACCTGGATTCTCGGATAGTCCTTCTTCATCTTCTGCCAGGCGTCGACGCTGGCGGCAAAATTATCGGTGAACATATCAGCCGCTGCTGCCTTCATCGCTGTGACCAGCATGGCCTGGTAATCTTTCGGAAGCTTGTCGAAGGCCTTTTTGTTGACCAGGTACTGGAGCTCGGTGGCGGGCTCATGCCATCCTGTGTAGTAGTACGGAGCGATTTTGTGGAAGCCCATTTTGATATCCATGCCGGGTCCAACCCACTCCAAGGCATCAATGGTACCACGGTCAAGGGAGGTGTAGAGTTCACCTGCGGGAATATTGGTTACATTGACGCCCAATTTGGCCATAACCTCGCCTGCAAGGCCGGGGATACGCATCTTGAGGCCTTTGAGGTCATCCAGAGATTTTATCTCTTTCTGGAACCAACCTCCCATCTGCTCGCCGGTGTTGCCGCCAGGAAAACTATAGACTCCGAATTTGGCGTAGTTTTTCTCCATCAACTGCATGCCGCCGCCATAGTAAAACCAGGCGTTTTGTTCTTCGACGTTCATCCCGAAAGGTACGGTAGTAAAGAAGACCAGGGTCATGTCTTTGCCCTTCCAGTAATAGGAAGCAGAATGGCCCATCTCGAACTGGCCGCCTTTTACCATGTCGAGGACGCCGAAGGCTGCCTTGGTTTTTTCCGATCCTTCGATGCGGATGGTGAAGTTGCCGCCGCTCATATCACTGACCATCTTCGCCATTTTTTCAACAGTGGTGGCAAAAGGGGTCAGGGTCGAGGGCCAGCTCATGGCCAGCTTCCAACGGACTCTGGGGCCGGCCCAGGCTGTCGAGGCAAGAAGCGCGAGCGCGCAAACTACAGCTAAACTGCGGACGATCAATTTCATAATTCCCTCCTGTTTGATGAGTTATTCTTCTCCCCCTTTATCAGAGGACGTACCAGTCTAACCCAATTCTCGAACCGACAATATGATCCGTCGACCAAGCGGGTGTATACCATGTTGAGCGGTTGATGAGAAAAATATCCGGTATGAAGTTTGTCTGTCAATTGGATAGTACTCCAATAACTCAATATTATATAAAATGTTAGGTTTAGTACGGAAAAACTTTCGTTTTCCTATAGTTGCCAACCGTCTGTCGGATATATGGTCCGTTTGAAGAAGACTTGTGAGAGATTCAAACACTCTCAATCAGCATGGCCATGCCCATGCCTCCACCGATGCACATGGAGATCAATCCGGTGGCATATTTTTTTCGCTGCATCTGATATATGCCTGTTACCATCTGGCGGGCACCGGTGGCGCCGATGGGGTGACCGAGAGATATGCCGCTTCCCAACTCGTTTGGTTTTTCAAGATCGATGTCCAACTCACGCATACAACCGATCGCCTGGGCAGCGAAGGCTTCATTCAGCTCGATCATATCGATATCCGAGATTTCCATTTTCTGCTGCTTCAGGACCTTGCGAATGGCTGGAACGGGACCAAGTCCCATATAGGCCGGATCAAGACCGCCTGAAGCAAAGGCGGTGATTTTAGCAAAGGGGTGGAGGCCGAGTTCGCGGGCTTTTTCGCCGCTCATGAGTAAAACGGCTGCGGCACCGTCGTTTATGCCCGAGGAATTTCCTGCGGTAACCGTACCGTCTTTTTTGAAAGCCGGGCGCAGGCGTGCCATTCTTTCTTTGTCCGTGCCCTTTGGCCGCTCATCGTAGTCGATAATGATTTTGCCTTTTTTTGTTTTTTGTTCAACCTTGGTGATTTCATGGGAAAAATGACCGTTTTTTATAGCCGCCAGAGCCCTTGTGTGGCTGAGTACAGCCAACTCATCCTGTTCCTCTCGACTGATCTGGTAGGCAGATGCAATATTTTCAGCGGTTATTCCCATGTGATAGCCATAGAATATCTCGTAGAGGCCGTCGAAGACCAGCAGGTCCTGGATCTCTCCAATCCCGTCCAGTTCCATCCTGTATCCCCAGCGCGCCTTGGGCAATGCCATGGGAGAGTTGCTCATGGATTCCTGACCGCCGGCGACGATGATATCGGCAGCACCGGCAAGGATCGATGCTGCTCCGATGGCAATAGCCTTCAAACCGGAGCCACAGATCTTGTTGACCGTAAACGCAGGAGTTTCCTTAGGTAAGCCGGCCCGGATAGATGCCTGTCTGGCCGGGTTCTGACCAAGGCCCGCCTGCAGGACGTTGCCCATGATCACCTCGTCGATCACAACCTGTGTAAGTGAAGTGTCCCAGTCGTCTGCTTGACGTTCAATCTCGATCTTTTCGGATACCTGCAACGGAGCCGGGGCCATTTTCCGGGTATCGGCGTTTACGGTAGGGCGCAGTCCCGCTTTTTTTATAACATCTTTAATGACTGTCGCACCCAACTGTTGTGCCGATATATTCTTTAAGGAACCGCCGAAGGCCCCAACGGCGGTTCTGGCGCCGCCAACAATTACTACCTCACGCATATCTTTAATCTCCTTTCTCCGTTGAATTGATCTTGATACTATATCATTTAGAAATGATTCTTTAAATTTTTTTTGCGTTAGAGGTTGACTTAAACGTAAAGGTAAGGTATAAGAAAAATAAAGCTGGCTTTAAACTTACGCGAACGTGAAGGTTATAGTAAAGCATACCATCCGAAGGGAGATCAGGAAGTATGAGCAACGTGTCGTATCGATCGATTCCGGCAATGTTGAAAGAGAACGCCCGGCTATTCGGTGAGCGTACTGCCATCAGTTATAAACGGGGAGACTCGTTCATATCTCTTTCTTATGCCCAGTTTTATCAACGGATTCTGATGCTGGCGCGCGGCTTGCTCAAGGCCGGGATCCAGCCGGGGGATAGGGTCGCCATATTTTCCGAGAACCGCCTCGGTTGGGCCATATCGGATTTCGGCATCCAGTCCGTCCGTGGAATAACGGTGCCGATCTATGCTACCAACACAGGAGATCAGGCCGCCTACGTCCTCAATCACAGCGGCGCCAAGATTGTCTTTGTCTCCACTAAAGTCCAGTACGAAAAACTTCTCTCGGTTCGTGATCAGATACCCGGCGTGGAAATGGTGATATCGTATGAACGCTTTCTTGGTAACCGCGACTTTCCCGTCTATACCCAGCACCAATTGTCGGAAATATCCTACCCGTTGAAGGAGGAAGATAAACAACAAATCGAGGCCTTAATCGAGGCCATAACCCCGGACGACCTCATCACCATCATCTATACCTCCGGCACAACCGGGGTGCCAAAAGGGGTCATGCTGACCCAGGAGAACGTTATTTTCGATGCCGAGGCCGGCCTGAAGAAGATGGAAAAACTTGACAGGATCGAGACCTTCCTCAGTTTCCTGCCGCTTAGTCATGTCTTGGAGCGAACCGGCGGGTATTATGCGGCCTTGATGAAAGGCGACCACATCGCCTTTGCCGAGAATGTGCAGAAGGTCATGGAGAACATGGTTGAGGTCAAACCCACGGTAATGGTCAGCGTTCCGCGTCTGTTCGAAAAGATCCACTCACGAATCTATGAAAACGTTCATCAGATGAGCACGCTCCGGCAGGCCCTGTTTCATAAAGCCGTCGAGATTGGAAGAAAGTATGTTAATCGGAAATATGTTGAGAAAAAACCGGTGGGATTTTTGGGGCTTCAATACAAGATTTTTGATCGACTGGTCTTCAGCAAGGTGCGGGAGCGCTTTGGCGGCAGATTGCGCTATTTCATCTGTGGCGGCGCCCCTCTTGATAAAACAATAAACGAATTTATGTGGAGCATCGGTCTGCCGGTTTATACCGGTTACGGGCTTACGGAAACCAGCCCGGCCGTTTGTCTGACAAGCTTTGATGAGGTTCGTTTTGATTCGGTGGGCAAGGCCTTTGATCAGACTGAGTTGAAGATTGCCGAGGATGGAGAGTTGCTCATAAGAGGTCCCCAGGTAATGAAAGGGTACTATCTCAATCAGAAGGCAACGGACGAAGCCTTTGAAAACGGCTGGTTCAAAACCGGCGACATTGCCAAAATAGACGATGATGGTTTTGTTTACATTATTGACCGGAAAAAGGAGATTATCGTTACAGCCGGCGGCAAGAACATTGCGCCGCAACCGCTGGAAAACGAGCTGCGGCTTGATAAGTATATCTCCCAGGCCATGGTCTTCGGTGATTGCAAACCGTATCTGGTGGCTCTTCTGACTCCCAATGTCGAGCGGTTGGTCGACCTGGGACGGGAGGAGAAACTTAACTATATTGACATGGAAGAGCTGGTGACCAATAACCGGATCCAGGAGGTGTACAGCGAAAGGATCAAAGAGCTGAATAAAAAACTTCCGCCCTATGAGACCATCAAGAAATTCGTCCTGCTCCCCCGGGATTTTTCCATCGAGGGCGGGGAGCTGACGCCGACCTTAAAACTCAAACGTAAAAAGATCTACGCAATGTACCAAGATAAAATCGAACAACTCTATACACAAAATTCATCGGGTTCCAACAGCCATCCGAATTCAGCAAATGGAGGGAAAAAATGAGGCAGATAAATCGAGTAGCCGTCCTTGGTGCCGGCGTCATGGGTGCAACGATTGCCGCCCATCTGGCCAATGCCGGCCTGGAAGTCCTCCTGCTCGATATGGTTCCACGTGAACCGGATACGCAGGAAAGAGAAAAAGGATTAACTCTGGACAGCCCAATTGTCCGGAACCGGATTGCCAGAAACGGTCTGGAAGGTCTGGCCAAGATGAAGCCGGCACCATTTTACCTGAAAGACTATGCCGCCTTGATCGAAATCGGCAATTTTGACGATGATCTGCCTAAACTGAAGACATGCGACTGGGTTATCGAGGTAGTTGTTGAGCATATGCCGATTAAAAAGAGCCTCTTTGAAAAAGTGGTTCCAAACCTGGCGCCGGGTGCCATTCTCTCCACCAATACCAGCGGACTGTCCGTCAATGAGATGGCCGAGGTCCTGCCCGTCGAGGTTCGCCGAAATTTTCTGGTCACCCATTTCTTCAATCCGCCGCGCTACATGCGTTTGATGGAGATTGTCGGTTGCAAAGAGACCGATTCCGATATCATATCCGGCATGGCGGATTTCATCAGCCGCAGGCTCGGCAAGGGAATCGTCTATGCCAAGGATACGCCCAACTTCATCGGCAACCGGATCGGCGTCTATGCCATCTACAAGGGCATCCAGCATATGACCGAGATGGGTATGACCGTGGAAGAGGTTGACAGTGTCGCGGGTCCAGCCACCGCCCGGCCCAAAAGCGGCGCCTTCAGGACCGCCGATATCGTCGGCCTCGATACGCTGGCCCATGTCGGCACCAACTCCTATGATCTCCTGCCGGAAGACGAGGAGCGCGAGGTCTTCAAAGTGCCGGCCTTTATGAGCAAGATGATCGAGGCAGGGCTGCACGGAAACAAGACCAAAAAGGGCTTTTATAAAAAGAATAAGGTAAACGGCAAGAGTGAAATCTCCTACTATGATTGGCAGACCGGTGAATATAAACCTGCGGCCAGACCGAAATTTCCCTCCGTCCAGGCAGTCAAGCAGGTGGATGATCCCGGGATGCGGGTGAAAATGATGGTGGCGGGCAAGGATAAAGGGGCTGAGTTTGCCTGGAAATCCCTACGAGACACCTTGATCTATGCCACGAGCCGGATCCCTGAGATCGCCGATGACGTGGTCAATATAGACAACGCTATGAAATGGGGCTTTAACTGGGAGATAGGTCCCTTCGAGATGCTCGATGCCGTAGGTGTCGCCTCCTTTGTCAAACGGGCAGAAAAAGACGGAGTAAGGGTGCCGGAGAGCCTGAAAAAGGTTGAGTCCTTTTACCGGTACGCCGACAACGGCACCAAGGAATATTATGATCTGGTGCAGGGGAGCTACCAGCCGGTACCTATCAAAGAGGGCGAGGTCAGGCTGGAGATCTTGAAACGCGCCGGACGTGTGGTTGAGAAAAATGCCAACTCCTCGGTCATCGATCTGGGAGACGGTGTGTTCGGCTTCGAGTTCCATTCCAAGATGAACGCCATTTCCGGTGACATTCTGGCCATGACCCACAAGGCGATCAAACGGGCCGAAGAAGAGGGTGTCGGATTGGTGATCGGTAACCGCGGGGCCAACTTCTCGGTCGGTGCCAATTTGATGATGCTGGCCGTGGCCCTGGCCGAAGGCGCTTTTGAGGACATCGACATGACCATCCGCGCTTTCCAGAAGGCAACCATGGCAGTCAAGTACGCCAAGGTGCCGGTTGTGGCCGCGCCGTTTAATCTGACCTTGGGCGGCGGGTGTGAGTTCTGCCTGCATGCCGATGCTATCAACGCCTCGGCTGAAACCTATATGGGCCTGGTGGAGATCGGGGTCGGCCTTTTACCAGCCGGCGGCGGCACCAAGGAGATGTGCCTGCGGGCCGTGGAACTCGCTCAAACAAACAAGGCCGATGTCACCCCCTTTATCTTTAAGAACTTCGAGCAGATCGCCATGGCTAAGGTCTCCACGGGAGCGGCCGAGTTGGCCGGCATGGGCTATATGCGCCGAGGCGACGGGATCAGCATGGATATCGACCGTCTGATCGCCGATGCCAAAAAGAAGGTCCTGACGCTTGCCGCCAACTACCGTCCCGGCCGACCGTTGGAGAACATACCGGCCCCGGGGCGTAGCATCGCCGGCAGCATCAAGAGCCAGCTCTGGAATATGAAAATGGGTAATTTCGTCACCGAATACGAGGCCGAGATGGGCGCAATCATTGCCCAGGTCATCTGCGGTGGTGATGTGAATGCGGGGACTCCGATCTCGGAAAACTACCTGCTGCAACTCGAGAGGGAGGCCTTTTTGAAGCTCTGCGGCAAAAAGAAGACCGCCGAGCGCATCCAGCATATGCTCAAAAAAGGCAAAGCGCTTCGCAACTAACGACGATAAAATCTACCCATCAGGAGATAAGATATGAAAACAGCCTATTTACTGGCATCGTACCGAACCCCGGGATGCCGGGCCAACAAAGGGAAATTCAAGGATACGCGACCCGACGACCTGGCCGCCATTGCCATGAAAGGGCTCGTTGAGCGCGCCGGTGTCGATCCGGCAATGATTGAAGATGTGTATCTCGGTTGTTCCTTTCCGGAAGGAGAGCAAGGGATGAATATGGGACGGGTTGCGGCCATGAAAGCTGGCTTCCCTTACCAGGTTCCCGGACAGACGATCAACCGCTTTTGCTCGTCAGGGCTTCAGAGCATCTCCATGGCAGCAGAACGGGTCATGTGCGGGTTTGCCGACTGCATCATAGCAGGCGGTGCCGAATCCATGACCTGCGTGCCCATGGGCGGCAACAAGTACAGTGCCAATCCGGATCTGGTGAACGATTGGCCCGAGGCCTATTCCTCCATGGGTGTTACCGCAGAACTGGTGGCGGAAAAGTATGAACTTGACCGTCGGGCCCTGGACACCTTTGCCGTAGCAAGCCATGCCAAAGCAGCCGATGCCATCGCCTCCGGACGTTTTACCGATGAGATCATTCCTGTGGAGATCGAAAAGACGTCCGTTGCAGGCGGCAGGATCAAACGGGAAAAAGAGACGGTCACCGTCGATGACGGCGTCCGGCCCGGAACCACAATCGAGACACTGGCTAAGTTGCGGCCGGTCTTCCGGGTGAACGGTCCTGTAACTGCTGGAAATTCTTCCCAGATGACTGATGGGGCAGCGGCAGCACTGGTGGTTTCCGAAGAGTTTTTAAAGCGCATCGGCAAGGATCCCATAGCCCGCTACGTCTCTTTTGCGGTTCGGGGTGTGCCGCCCGAAGTCATGGGGCTTGGTCCGATCGAAGCCATTCCCTTGGCCCTGAAGCAGGCCGGGCTTTCGCAGAAGGACATCGAGCTTATAGAGTTGAATGAGGCCTTTGCTTCTCAGGCCCTGGCCGTCATCCAGGAACTGGGTTTGAATCCCGATATAATAAATGTCAACGGCGGTGCCATAGCCCTTGGCCACCCGCTGGGATGCACCGGTGCCAAACTGACAGCGACCCTCTTACATGAGATGGGACGGCGCAAATCGCGCTATGGCATGGTTTCCATGTGCATCGGCGGCGGGATGGGTGCTGCGGGCATCTACGAGAGATTATAACAAGAGATAACTTTATCATAAAGGTGAAGCAAATGGCTGAGACAGTATTAAAAGGCGGCGAATATCTGATCAAAGAGGTTGGTTGTGCCGATGTATTTATTCCGGAAGAATTCACAGACGAGCAGAAGCAGATTGCCGAGACCACGGAACAATTCATTCAAAACGAGATTGTTCCCCAAATCGATGAAATAGAAAAACAGAACTTCGAACTCGTCATTGAGGGCATGCGCAAATGCGGCGAGTTGGGACTCTTGATGATGGATGCGCCGGAGGAGTACGGCGGATTGGATCTCGACAAGGCAACCTCAATGCTCGTGGGTGAAAAGATTGCCTGCGGCGGCTCCTTTTCCGTTGCCTACGCCGCCCATTCCGGCATCGGCACCCTGCCGCTCATCTATTATGGCACACCGGCTCAAAAAGAGAAGTACCTGGAGAAGATTACCTCCGGAGAGTGGTGCGCCGCCTACTGTCTGACCGAGCCCGGATCCGGCAGCGATGCCCTTGGAGCCCAGGCTACAGCCGTATTGTCACCCGACGGCAAGCATTATATCTTGAACGGCACCAAGCAGTTTATCACCAACGGCGGTTTTGCCCAGCTGTATACGATTTTTGCCAAAATCGACAAACAACATTTTACCGCCTTCCTGGTAGAGAGGGACTTCGAAGGGTTGATCGTCGGCACAGAAGAGAAAAAGATGGGCATAAAGGGATCTTCCACGACTCAGATTATCCTTGAGAACTGCAAGGTTCCGGTGGAAAATCTGCTGGGAGAGATCGGCAAGGGCCATAAGATCGCCTTCAACGTCTTAAATGTCGGCCGCTTCAAACTGGGGGCCGGAGTCACCGGTGCGGCCAAGATGGCCATGGTAGAAGGGATCAAGTATGCCAATACCCGCAAGCAGTTCAATCAGCCGATAGCCAATTTCGGTGCCATCCAGGAAAAAATTGCCAATATGACTGCCGAGATCTTTGCCTCGGAATCGCTTGTCTATCGTCTGGCCGGTCTCCTTGATACCAAACTTGCCACCATCGAGAAAGGCATCGACAACTATTACGAGGAGTACTTGAAGGGCATCGAGGAGTACGCACCGGAATGCGCTATTTCCAAGGTGTTCTGCAGCGAAGTTCTGGCCATGACCGTGGATGAGGTGGTCCAGATCCACGGCGGTTATGGTTTTGTCAGCGACTACCCGGCAGAGCGATACTACCGTGATGAGCGTATTAACCGGATCTTCGAAGGGACCAACGAGATCAACCGGATGTTGATCCCTGGTATGATCTTACGAAAGGCGATGAAGGGTGAGTTGCCGCTGCAGGCTGAGGCGATGAAGGCCTTCGAATCCTTGATGACTCCGAGCTTCGAAGAGCTCGACGCCAGCATCCCCTATGCCGAGGGAAAAGCCTTGGTGAAGAATCTCAAAACCCTGTTTCTCATTCTGGCTGGTGCCGGTGTACAAAAATATATGGATAAGCTCGCCGAAGAGCAGGAGATCCTGATGGCGGCCGCCGATCTTGCCATCCAGATATTTGCCTTGGAAAGCACCATCCTTCGGGCAGAGAAGGCCCGGTCATCGGCAAGCGAGCGTAAGCAGGAGCTGTATGATGCAGCCGTGAAGGTCTTTGCCTTTGCCGCCTCGGAGACGGCCGGCAGCGCTGCCAGAAGGGGAGCTTTTTATATCGAGGAAGGCGATACCCTGACCATGATTCTCTCCGGTGTGCGCCGCTTTACCAAATATGATGCCACCGGGCTCCTGCAGGCAAAACGGCTTCTTGCCAAGGCCGCCATTGAAGACGAAAAGTATCTGTTCTAGAAAAGAAATCCGGGTTTACCCGTGACCAACTCCTCGGCTGCCCAAACGTGCTCCTGGGTGGTCGAGGAGCTCTTAACCATCGCGGATTATTCTTCATAACTATTGATATGCCATGGCGATTAGGCAACACACCCTCGATACTCCGTACATGGTTGGCCCGGTGCACGGTTATACGGTCGAAACAGCAGGAGAACTCGTTCTCATCGACACCGGGCCGCCAACTCCGCATACCGAGGAATATTGGCGAAGGCATCTGGATCTGTCACGGCTTCGTCATGTGTTGATTACCCATTGCCACATCGACCATTATGGTTTGACCTCCTGGATGGAGAAGGAAACGGCGGCGACCATCTATTTACCGTATAGAGATGCTCTCAAGATACGAGGGCATGAAGCACGCCTTGAGGGGATTTACCAGGCCTTGCAGGAACTGGGTTTCGGGGATGAGTATCTGGAAAAACTGCAAAAGGTCTTAAAAAGCGGGTTGCTCTTCCCTCCATTTCCGGAAAAATTTCGAGTCATAGAAGAGGATCTTCCCCAAAATCTGGGAATCGAGTACCTCAATTGTCCCGGGCATTCCCAGAGCGATCTTGTTTTTTTAGGAGAAGACTGGGCTGTCACCGGCGATGTGCTGCTGCGTGGAATCTTTCAGGCTCCTCTTTTTGATGTCGATCTTGAGACAGGGGAAAGGTTTCGCAATTATGACGCCTACTGTGAGACCCTGGTGAAACTGGGCAGCATCCGTAACCGCCGGATCCTGCCGGGACACCGGGAACATGTGGGCAGTTTTGAGGAAACTATTCTCTTTTATATAGGCAAGATGCTGGAACGGGTAAAGCAGCTCCTTCCCTATGCCGATGATGATAATGTTGCCCGGATCATCGATGAGATTTTCGGCAAAGACAGGATTGAACCGTTCCATGTCTTCATAAAGGCGTCCGAGATCGTCTTTATGAAAGATTTCCTGCAAGATCCGGACAGGCTCCGAGACGCCCTGATCGCCACCGGCCTGTTTCCTGCTGTTTCCGATCATTTCCAGGCTGTAACCAGCCGCTTATAGAGGACAAGGACATGAAAGATCCCCTTTTTACACCTATTTCCATCGGCACACTTTCCGTAGACAACCGGATCTTCATGCCGGCCATGCATATGAATATGTGTAGCAATTATAAGGTGACTGACCGACTGATCGATTTCTACCGGGAACGGGCCGAAGGTGGGGCGGGCCTGATCAGCGTCGGCTTTGCCACCGTGGATAAGGTATCAGGCAATGCCGGTAATATCGGAGCGCATGACGATGCCTTCATTCCCGGATTGGCGGCTCTTGCCGCCGCCATTAAAACCGGTGGGGCACGATGTGCAGTGCAGCTGAATCACGCCGGCCGGTATAATTCTTCATTCTTGCTGGGCGGCAAAAAGCCGGTTGCGCCGTCAGCGGTTCCCTGCCGGATGACCAAAGAAACGCCACGGGAAATGGAGAAAGATGATATTTCGCAGGCAATCGGAAGTTTTGCCGATGCCGCAGGTCGCATTCAAGAGGCGGGGTTTGATATGGTCGAGATCCTGGCCGGGACCGGTTATCTAATCAGCGCCTTTCTCTCTCCTTTGACCAATCAGCGTAAGGATGAATACGGCGGAACGCTTCAAGGTCGGATGCGGTTCGGCCTTGAGGTGATCTCTGCTGTCCGAAGCCGCGTGGGGGCGGGGTTTCCGATCATGGTGCGGGTAAACGGCAACGATTTTATGCCGGATGGCATAGGCCGGCAGGATTTGCAGACCTTTGCCTTTCATTTGGTTGGGGCGGGAGCCGATGCCTTGTGCGTCAATGTCGGCTGGCACGAGGCTCAGGTTCCGCAGATCGTATCCAAGGTGCCGCGCGGGGTGTTTGCCTATATGGCGCGTGCTGTCAAACAGCAGGTAACGGTGCCTGTGATAGCAAGCCACCGGATCAACGATCCGCAGACGGCCAGGCGCCTGCTCACAGAGGGTTATAGTGATATGGTGGCCATGGGACGTGCTCTTATTGCCGATCCGATGTTACCGAAAAAGGCACGGGCCAGGCGGGAGAACACCATCATTCACTGTGTCGCCTGCGGGCAGGGGTGTTTCGATAACCTCTTCAAAATGAAACCGGTGGAGTGCCTGTGCAATCCCCGGGCCGGTCATGAGGCCGAGATGCGGGTTGAACAGACGGCAAAGGCCCGCAAGGTCATGGTGGTGGGCGGCGGTCCGGCGGGGATGGCCGCAGCTCTTGCTGCAGCCGAAAAGGGCCATCATGTCACCCTGTATGAACGGGGAATGCATCTTGGCGGACAACTGCATCTGGCAGGGGCTCCTCCGGGACGTGGGGAATTTCTTGGCCTGGCGGAAGATCTCAGCAGGCAGCTGGCTGACAGCAAGGTAAAGGTGGTGCTCAATTCCGAGGTGGATGGCAACCTCCTGGCAGCGCAGAGGCCGGATACCGTCATCCTGGCAACAGGTGGAGTCCCGATTAAGCCGGATATTCCTGGCGTGGAGTCGGATCATGTGATTCAGGCCTGGGATATTTTGTCCGGAGTTGGTCATACGCAAGAAAGAGTGGTTATCATCGGCGGCGGCGCGGTCGGGGTTGAGACGGCACTTCTTCTGGCCGAGCAGGGGACGCTTTCAGGAGAAGAGTTGAAATTTTTGCTGGTAAACGGCGCAGAGACCATGGAAGAGCTGCATCGCCTGGCAATATCAGGCAGCAAGAAGGTCACAATTGTCGAAATGTTGGATAGATTAGGAAATAATTTTGGAAAGTCAACCCGCTGGGGAATGCTCCAGGATGTGGAGCGCTATGGGATAGACGTCAGAATGAAAGCAAAGGTGGTAGAGATAGCAGCCGATGCAGTCAGGATTGAAATCGATGGAAAAATAGAGGAAATCCCTACCGATACTGTGGTCCTGGCCGTCGGCACCAAGTCTTATACCCCGTTGAAGAAGGAGTCCGTGGAACTTGGAATTCATTACCAGTGCGTAGGCGATGCCGAAAGTCCGGCAACCGTTTTTGAGGCCACCCATCAAGGATTCAGGGCCGGTCGGAGAATCGAATGAACAGCTTCGATATGCTGCCGAAACTGCTGGCCAAGGCTAGAGGCTCAAAGGGATGGCTTGCGATTCTGAATTTTACCCTGGGCAGGATTATTCCCTTCAACAGGCCGCACGGTTTTCATATTGTGGAACTCGGTGAGGGGCATGTCCGCACCGGCGCTTCATATAAGCGGGTCAACCATAATCATATCCGCGGCGTCCACGCCTGCGCCATAGCCACAGTAGCGGAATTTTCCGCCGGCTTGTTGCTGCTTTCACGGCTGGATCCTGCCAGATATCGTTTGATCATGTCAAAACTCGATGTCGATTATGTCTACCAGGCCAAGATGGCGATTACGGCAGAAACGAGGCTGGACGATTCTACACTGCGACAGCAGGTTCTTAAGCCACTGGCCACAGAAGAATCATGTTCTATTATTATGGAGACGCAAATCGCAGATGCAGCCGGTACCCTGATTGCATCAGCGCATACTACCTGGCAAATCAAACGCTGGGATAAAGTGAGGACGAAAGTGAAATAACGATAACTCTTCAGGAACACTTCACTTCTTCACGATCATAATGATCAGCATTCTCATGGTAAAGCAGAAAGAGATAATTCGGTGGAGGTCATCGCTTCCGGCCGCTGCTCTGCGGCCATATCGCCGGTACACCACGGCTGACAGACAGGCCGTCTCCCTGGCCTGCCGTCATTTGCGGACGGCCCGTCCGCAACCCTCCGGGCCTCATATGGAACACCTGCGGGCTTCCGCGATGCGTCCGGAAGCGATGACTTCCACCTCCTGGGGTAGAAAAGGAAATGTATAAATCGGATGACCCAAATTTAAACCAATAACTTTTGACTTCAATCGTGGCAGGTGAAGACCATGTTGCTATTCAATCCGAAAAAACTTGAGCGGGAGTATGCCGATGAGCGCTCCCGTGAGCTGGTGGAGAAGACCATCGCCTTTTTTGAGAACAAGGGGCTGAAGAAGATCAAGGAAGATGATCAGGGCAAGGTCTGGTACCAGGATTTTCTTGATTTTATAAAAGAAGAACGGATTTTTGCCGACCTTCTAACCCCGTCAGCCTATGGTGATGGAAAAACACGCTGGGATATGTGGCGGCTCTCGGAGTTTAATGAGGTGCTGGCCTTTTACGGTCTTTGCTACTGGTACGCCTGGCAGGTGACGATCCTGGGGTTGGGACCCATTTGGATGGGCGACAATGAGGAGGCGAAAAAGAAGACGGCAGCCCTTCTGCGAGACGGTGGTGTTTTCGCCTTTGGCCTTTCCGAGCGGACCCATGGCGCCGATCTCTATTCCACTGAAATGACGCTTGTCCCGCAACCCGACGGCACATATCTTGCCCGCGGCTCTAAATATTATATAGGCAACGGCAACTGTGCAGCCCTGGTTTCGACCTTCGGTAAGATGGCGGATTCCGGTGATTACGTCTTTTTCACCGTTCAAACGGATCACCCGAACTACCAATGCGTCAAGAAAATAGATACATCCGGTGTTCGTCAGGCATATGTGGCTGAATTTGCCTTGCACGACTACCCGATTACCGAGGCGGAGATCCTGTCGAGCGGGGAACTTGCCTGGAACTCATCGCTCAATACCATAAACATCGGCAAATTCGAGCTGGGTTGCGCCTCCATCGGCGTTGCCACCCATGCTTTTTACGAGGCTTTGAACCATGCCGCGGGCCGGGTGCTCTACGGACGGAGGGTCACCGATTTTCCGCATGTAAAAAAACTCTTTACCGAAAGCTATGCCCGCCTGATTGCCATGAAACTGGTGGCCTGGAGGGCTGCCGATTATCTGCGGGCAGCCTCAGATGAGGACCGGCGTTACCTGCTCTTCAACCCCATCGTAAAAATGAAGGTGACAGGCCAGGGCGAAAAGGTGGTTGGTCTTTTGCATGAGGTGATCGCCGCCAAAGGGTATGAGCAGGACACCTATTTCGAGATGGCCATCCGGGATATCGGAATGCTGCCGAAGCTGGAAGGCACCGAGCATGTCAATATGGCGCTGATCATCAAGTTCGTGAAAAATTATTTCTTTGCTCCGGTTGACTACCCAAAGGTACCGAAGATGTGTGAGGCAGGAGACGACGCCTATCTCTTCCGGCAGTTTACCGGGGGACTGGCCAAAATTCGTTTTCCCGATTACCGCCTTGCCTACGAAGGAAATAATCTTGAAAACGTGGCGATTTTTCGTGAACAGGTGGAGCTGTTCCGCACGCTTTTAGTCACGGTGCCGCCAAATGAGATCCAGATGAAGGATATCGACTACATGCTGGCGGCTGGAGAACTCTTCACCCTGATCGTCTATGCCCAGCTGGTTCTGGAAAATGCGCGGATCTCTAGGGTGAGCAACGATCTCGTTGAACAGATATTTGCCTTTATGATCAGGGATTTTTCAGGCTTTGCCCTGCGGATGGTCCTGAGTTATGAGAATTCTGAAGCCCAGGAAGAGATCTTTCGGTCCATGATCAAAAGACCTGGACAAGACAAGGGAAGTTTCGGCCGGGTTTGGGATACGGTCTTGGCCTTGAAGGATCAGTACGTCAGTCAATAATAGGCTGAAGCTTGCAGGTTTTTAAGGAAAAACATGGGACATCATCTTGACGGCAAAGATTCGCTTGTTCCGCTCATCGACCGGTTGAATAAATAGCCCATCGGCCTCTTTGATAACGACAAGCCTTCCTTTATCTGTAATTGTTGCTCCTGCTGCTGTGAGCTTCTGGGCGGCATTCGTCAGGGTTTCATCAACGGGGTGGCCAAGGCTGGGTTTATGGCCAATGTGGATCAAAAAACCTGCATCGGCTGTGGACTCTGTGCCAAGGCCTGCAATACGCAGCCCTCGAAATCACAGAAGCGGATGAGAGTAAAAAACGCAGTCTTCGGGTCCGGGAAGACATGTGTCTCGGCTGCGGGGCCTGTATCGACACTTGCCCGACCGGCTCGCTCACCATGAGACGGATCGAACGTCCTCCGATCCCGGAAAAGAAAAAGGATCTCTTTGTCAAAATCCTGAAGGAAAAAAACGGTTCGCTCCGTTTTTGATCAGCAGCATAAAAAAAAGGGTCCTCAATACCTTCCGTTTGTCCCATTAACCTGACGTATATCCGAAAATCGGTCAAGCTCCTATGCATTGCGATCATCTCGCTTTTTATCATTTGTTGTGCTCGCCCCGTGAGAATGGACGTTTGTGGGAAAATTCGCCGAATTATTGTCTCTTCATGATTAACCCCGGAGTTTCTCTTAAGAAACCCAAAATCTAGCTTTTATATCCTCAGGCTGTTAATATAAAGAAAATTTAAATCCATCAGCTACTGGGAAACCTATTGACTCAATGGGATAATATGACAGTTTTTGAGGTTCCGTCCCCGCAGGAAAAGGATCTGCTGCTTTTTCTCGAATCAATCGGAGTCATACTACCGACTGACGATTCTTCCATGCCAGATGATTATCTCGTAATCCGGCTCGATCCCGAACCAGCTTCCCTTTTCGATGCTCATGAGAATAAAGCTGTGCTCCTTTCCTACAGGATAAGCGGTCGGGTATTTCCGATATCAGTTATTTTTCTTAAAAAAAACGGAGGAATACAGTTTTGCCATTCCAGCCTGCTCCTGGAATCTTATGCGCATCAGGAAGATATTGTGCCGGTTCTCAGGAAGGCTGTTGCAGATTTTTTTTCACTCGATTTCAAAATTATTTTGGGAAATCTTGAGCCGTCGTGGATCGATTCCAATCTTACCGGACAGTTGGATTGTCGGATTTACTGGAATGCCAAACCGGACATGAAGGTGGTGACGGACCTGTTTTTAGAGAAATTAGGAGAAATTCCCGACATTCCTCTTTTCCCGACCGTTTACTACTACAATAATCCCTATGATGAAAATCTCCTAGAAGCAGCCTTTCTCGATATGGTTGGGTGCAAAGAAAGCCTGATGTTGGGAAGCGGGGCCGGCTTGGAAGCGGTTTGTGTGGCCTTGAAATACGGGATTTCGGTCGATGCAGTCGATATCAATCCGATAGCCGTTGCCAACACCATTGCTGCATGCCGGCGGACCGGCACGGACCATCTGGTTCATGCCTGGGTCAGCAACGGATGGCGAAAGGTCGATAAGACCTATGACGCCGTCTTATTTGAAGCACCGCTGGCAACTGATGTTCCGCAGGTGACGGACCCCAATCGCTATGATATCGGAGGAAAACTGCTCAAAGAAATCTTGTCGGGGCTTCCCGCCCATCTCAATCCCGGCGGCAGGATGTATCTGATGTCCTGTCCTGACCTTTCGCCGTACATTCCGGCCAATGGACTCCAATGGAAACCACTTCGATATTTTCAGGCCAAGAGTCATGTGGCGATCCATAAGATCTGGCTGAAATAGCAGATTTTATTCATTCAACTCAATTGTACCAATCTATAAAACAGGATGTCAAATATGCCGATCAGGGACTCCCAGTCTGCCAGCCACGGTGCAGAGGCTTTTCGCTGCAGGACGACGCCCGGAAGTGACGACCTTCACTGGATTGTTTTATCCTGCTATCCCCAAAGGTTGCGTTAACCGGATCTATTGTCTTGAAAAAATAATGTGATGAACAAAATACAAAAGAACAACGTCTTTTGGGATATTGGACGAGGAAATTAGAATTGATTAAAAAAGTTATTTGCCCTAAATTTCTTTATAAGAGGAACAAAACACGAGGTGGGCATGAAACCGAAACATTCTCCTTCGCCTGATCTTAACATTAAAGATCTCATCGACATTCCCGGTCTGCAGAATTTGACAGACAGTTTCAGCCGGTTGACCGGGATTTCTTCCGCCATCCTCAGCCTTGAAGGGGAGGTGCTTACCACTAGCGGCTGGCAGACGATCTGTACCGATTTTCATCGAAAATACCCTGGCACGGCCAAGCGGTGTCTGGAGAGCGACACTGTTTTAGCCGGTCAAGTGGCGAGTGGAGAGAAGTGCACTCTTTATAAATGTAAAAACGGATTAGTAGATATCGCAACACCGATAGTCATAGACGATATGCATATCGGCAATCTGTTTACCGGCCAATTCTTTATCGATCCGCCGGATATCGATATTTTTGCCCGGCAGGCGGAAGAATTCGGTTTTGACAAGACGTCCTACCTCGAAACGTTGGCAAAGGTGCCGATTTTTTCTGTAGAGAGGATTCAACAGGCGATGAATTTTCTCATAGATCTGACGGTTATTATCGGCAACATGGGCAAGGACAAACTGGAGCTGTTTGCCCTAAATAAACATTTGGAACAACGCATTGAGGAGCGAACCTCTGAGCTTCGGGCCGAGATTCAGGTTCGGAAAAAAGCTGAATTTGAACTTCAACAGAGTAAGGCATTTCTTGACTCGGTCTTTGATGCCATCCAGGATGGCATAAGTGTTTTAGATCAAGATCTCAGAATCTTACAAGTAAACAAGACCATATGCCGTTGGTATCCGCAACTCCCGGCGTCGATTGGTGAAAAATGCTATACGATCTACCATGGACGTTCCAAACCTTGTAAAAAGTGCCCTGCATTACGTGCGATTGTCAGCGGAAAAATGGAAATGGAAGAAGTTCCTTACACCATCGACGGAGACGCCGTGGGAACCCAGGAACTCTTTTCTTTTCCCATGCTCGATGGTGCTGGAAAAGTTAAGGGAGTAGTCGAATACGTTCGCGATATCACAAAACGAAAACTTGCCGAAGAACAGATCAAAATAGAGAAAAAATTTTCCGAATCCCTCATAAACAGTCTGCCCGGCATCATGTATGTCTTTGATCGATCGGGCCGATTTTTACGCTGGAATAAAAATTTCGAGGAAGTTTCAGGCCATCCTGCAAACCAAATCAAAAAGATGGTCCCTCTTGATTTCATAGCGCTGGAGGACAGAGCGAGAGTCAAGAGGTCCATTGAAAAAGTCTTTCGCGAGGGAGATGCCGATATCGAGGCGGGGTTTATAACCGGAAAGGAGGAAGCTATTCCCTACCTGTTAACCGGCTACAGGTTTATCCAGGGAGAACGGAACTATCTTATCGGGATCGGCATTGACATTTCCGATCGGATTGAGGCGGAAAAAGAAAAAGAGGAACTGATTGAAAAACTCCGTGAGACCCTTTCGCAAGTGAAGCAGCTGAGCGGACTGTTGCCCATCTGTGCTTTATGTAAAAAGATCAGGGATGATAAAGGGTATTGGAATCAGATTGAGTCGTATATAAAGAAACATTCGGAGGCAAATTTCAGCCATGGCCTTTGTCCCGATTGCGCCAAAAAGCTGTATCCCGACCTTAATCTTTGGAACTCTACGGAATCCGAGTGAAAATTTTCACCTCATGTTCTTTTCTTTTTCCCGCTCTTCAACAAAAGTGACAACGGAAAGCTTATGATAAAGATCAGGGCAAGCATGAAGAAAACGTGGTTGAAGGCCAGCATGGCAGCATGTGCCTGGGTTGTCGCTTCCAGAAAACCCAATGCCTTGGCCTGAAGCATGGCCGGTGTGGCGCCATTGGCTGCCAGGGCGCCTGCGGCGCCGCGTAACCAATGGTTCACCACATTTCTATAAGGAGTCAGATACTCGATAAGTGCGGCATGAGCTGTTGTCCGGCTTCTGGTGAGTTCTGTTGCCACCAAAGCGATTCCGATGCTGCCGAAGATCTGCCTCACCACCACGTAAAGACCGGTGGCGCCGGTCATCCGGCTCTTGTCGATGGTCATCATTGCCGAGGTGGTGATGGAGACGAAGACAATGCCGAATCCCATGCCCTGCAAGGCCTGGGGAATAAGAATGTCCATATACCCGATCTGGAGGTTCAATCGGGAAAGTTGCCAGAAGGAATAGCCGCTTACCAGCATACCGATACCCACCAGCAGCCGGGGTCCGCATCGGTTATACATCCTCCCCGCAATCGGCATGGTAACGGCCATGGCTAGACTTCTTGGCATAAGGGTCAGGCCGGAATCCAGGGCCGGATAGCCCATAAGTTCCTGGAGAAACAAGGGGAGAAGAAAAAGGCAGCCGTAGAGGGCAATGCCGAAAACTCCGCCGATGAAGGTTCCGGTAAGGAAATTGGTGTCTTTGAAAAGACGGAGATCGACGGCCGGCTTATCGATAGAAAGTTCCCTCCAGATGAAGGCAATTATACCTACGGCCGCAGCCACAGCCAGCCAGATGATAAATTTCGATCCGAACCAGTTCCACTCCTGACCTTTCTCAAGAAACAGCTGCAAGGAGCCTAGGCCGATGGTTAAAAAGGCTAGGCCGCCGTAATCGAGCCGGCCCTTGTCACGTACGAGATAGGAAGGGTCGTGGATATAGCGGGAAATCAATATCAGGTTAATCAATCCCACCGGAACGTTGATGAAAAAGATCCAGCGCCAGGAATAGGTATCGGTAAGCCACCCCCCAAGAGTCGGGCCGAAGGCAGGCCCCAAGATGACGCCGAGTCCGTAGATGCCGATAATTTTCCCCTGTTCTTCCTGAGGAAAGCTTTCTCTGAGTATTGCCTGTGAAATCGGTATGATGGCTCCTCCGCCGATGCCCTGTATGGTTCGGAAAGTTATGAGTGCCGTCAGGTTCCAGGCCACTCCGCACAACATGGAAGTGATGGTGAAAAGCAGGATGCTGAAGAGATAGAAGTTTTTGCGCCCGAATCGGGCTGTCAGCATGGCGATCACCGGCATGACGATGACGTTTGACAAGAGATAGCCTGTGGCCACCCAGGCGATTTCCTCCACCGACGCCCCGAGATTGCCGCGCATATAAGGCAGAGCCACATTGACGATGCTGATGTCAAGGGCCGCCATAATGGTGGCTGTCATCACCGTTATGGTGATGAGCCACTTGTTGACCTCTGTTTCAGAATTCATAACCGGGGGTTACTTTGTGGGGGAGGAGGCCACATCTATACTGGGAACAGCAGAGAGTCCCGGCCAAAGCGGGTAGGTGGGATCGGGCGGAGAGTCAACAACGATTTTTACCGGCAGTCTCTGGACGATTTTCACAAAATTTCCGGTGGCATTTTCCGGCGGCAACAGACTGAAGACGGCACCGGTGCCGGCCTGTATGCTATCCACATGTCCTTTTAAGAGCAGGTCGGGATAGGCGTCGACCTTGATGTCAACTTTCTGTCCGACCTTGATCTTGTCGATCTGCGTTTCTTTGAAGTTGGCGGCGATCCAGGTATTTTCGGAATCGACCAGGGCGAGAAGCGGTTGCCCGACTTGGACGTATTTCCCTTCATCCGCATTTTTCTGACTTATTCGTCCGTTGATTGGTGCCCTGATCGTTGTGCGCAAAAGGGCCAGTTCGGCAACATCGACTTTAGCGGCCGCTTCCTTGATTTTTGATTCCTGGGCTGCAAGTCCAGCCTGCAAGGTCTTGATGGCTGCCTGAGATTTTGCGACTGCCGCTGCCGCTGCCGCCCGTTTGGCTTGGGCAGTCTGCCAGGTCGTGTTCACCTGTTCGTATTTATGCTGGGCCACGGCACCCATTTTTGCCAGACCGTCATAGCGCCTCTTTTCCTTTGCAGCAAACTGTTCATTGACTTCTGCGTCGGCAAGTTCTGCCTGGGCCACGGCCAAGGATTTCCGGGCCTCAATGATTGCAGCTTCTTCCTTGTCCCTCTCAGCTTCGGCACTTGCCAAGGCTGTCTTTTTCAGGATCAGTGCCAGCTGGTAGTCTCTTGGGTCGATTTCGAGAAGTATGTCGCCTTTTCGTACCATCTGGTTGTCCTTGGCAAAAACTTTGGTTATCTGTCCGGAAACCTCGGCGCTTATCGGCACGATGGTGCTTCTGAAATAGGCATCGTCGGTACTTTCATGGGAGAGAAGATAAAGGATCTCCGGGGTAAAGGCCGCGGCTATTATGAGAAGACAGAGCAAAAGCAGCAGACGCAGACGCCATTTCGGAGAGGGACTGTTGCCCTTTAATCGCTTTTTCTGCGCTACCTTGTTTTCATCAGTTTGGGTTTCCATAATGTGTTCTTTTAATTTCAAAAGATAATGCGGTCTTCGTTGTCTGGATTGTTCCGTGGTTGTATATCCTTGCGGACTTCACAATTAAGGATCGACAGGAAACTGCAGGGCATGACGACAGAAATCTATGACCTCGTCACTGTCGGGAGGAGAGGAGGAAAAACCAAGGAGTCTATGCCGGATCAAGCCGGAGGTAAGACCGCGCAGGATCTGAACCGTGGGTTCTATGGGTAGATCCCGGAAACTGCCATCCTTGCAGCCCCTCACGAGAATGTTGCGCAATATATCGGAAACTGCTGCCAGCCGCGCATGAACCCTGGCCTTTTGCGGCGAATCGGAATGTTCCATAAAAGAGGGAAAATCACGCAATACAACTAGAAAAACCCGACAGTTTTCTTCGACAAAGGAGAACTGGAATTTAAGAAGAGCCTCGAAGGCGGCAAGACCGTTTTTCGTTCCCCTGACGGCATCTTCCATGCCGGCCTGATAACGATTCATAATGCTTTCAAAGACCTCAAACAGGATGTTTTCCTTTGTCTTGAAATGGTAGAACACTGTTCCCTGGGCCACTCCAGCCCGTTCCGCCATCTCGGAGGCGGTTGTTTCGGTGAACCCCTTTTCCGCAAACAGTTCGGCGGCAGCGCTGACGATTGCTTCTTTTTTTGTTTTTTCTCCCATTGGAATTGCCACACAGGTAGTTGACTTGTCATATCAATGCGGTGCCGCGACGGTAATAACAGACACGCAAACTGACTGACTGGTTAGTCAGTTTTATTCCGCGCTTGATACTATACTATCGTATCGGATACAGTCAACTTCTTTTCCTCTATTTTCATAGAAGGAAAAAGAAGTGCCTCATCGGTGAAATTGTGATGTGCTAAGCATTAAAGCCCAAGCCAGGCTTGGGGCAAGACACATGATTGGCAAAGAGTGGAAAAGGAAGTACACTGTAATGGCGGTGCGTTTAAAATATTACCAGCAGGAGAATAAAACATGCTATGTGATCGATGTGAAGCTGTGATTAATGACGGTGAGGACCATGAACATTTGGGTCGAACCCTGTGTGAAGATTGTTATATGGATGTCCTGTCACCTGTGAAGACCTGTGATCCATGGGCTGTTCATAGTGCCAAATCGTTTGAAAATCAGTTCGGAGGGCAGGCCTATCTGACGGATATTCAGAAAAAAATACTTGATATCTTAAAAGAAACCGGCGGAATGGAGCGACATGATCTCTTGCAGCGCATGGGAGAAACCTTTTCCGATAGTGATCTGACCAGAGAATTCGCAGCGCTGAGGCACATGGAAAAGGCCCGGGCGGAAAAACGTGGCGACAGGGTTTTTTTGAGGCTGTGGTAGAAGCATCTCTAACACGAACAAGGTGCTTGCCAACTGAAGATTATGACGAAAATACCCGTGAGAGCATATTCTCCATTTCCTGCATATTATAAGGTTTTGATAAAGCGTCAATGAATCCGTATTGACGATAATTGGAAACAACCGGGTCATCTGCATACCCGCTTGAAACAATGGCTTTCAGACCGGGGTCCAGCTGGAGCAGGGTCTTTATCACCTCTTTTCCTCCCACGCCTCCGGGGATGGTCAAATCAAGAATTACAACATCATAAGGATTGGCCATTTCAAGAGCCTGTGTATACAGGTCTACGGCAGCATCACCATCGGCGGCTACCGTAACCTCATAGCCGATAGCTCCGAGCATCATTTGCGCCATATCTCTGAGCATTTTTTCGTCATCCATAAGCAGGATTTTTTTCTTGTTCTCCTGCGATGCCATGGGTGTGGGTATGGCTTCATTGACCTTAATGCTTTCGGCGGCCGCCGGCAAAAGAAGCCGGACTGATGTTCCTTTCTCCATGACGGATTCGGCAAAAATATAACCACCGTGTTTTTTTATGATCGAATAGGCAATGGTAAGCCCCAATCCTTTACCTTTCTGGGTACCTTTGGCGGCGGTAGTGAAATATGGATCAAAAATTTTGGGCAGATGTTCGGGAGGAATACCCTTTCCCTGG
Source organism: Desulfocapsaceae bacterium (assembly GCA_046704745.1). Classification (GTDB taxonomy): domain Bacteria; phylum Desulfobacterota; class Desulfobulbia; order Desulfobulbales; family Desulfocapsaceae; genus CAWGGS01. Next base: position 37,407 of record JBJKRL010000020.1, read on the forward strand.
TCCCTGAATCTGATCATAATGTAATCACCTTTGGCAATTGGTAGATCTGTTGTGCTCTTATCGCCGTTCTTGGTAAGATTGCTCAAGTCCACCTCGAGAGTACCGCCCTGTTGCATAGCCTGTTTGCTGTTTTCAATAATATTATACATTGCCTGGCTGACTAGGCTTGTATCGATATCGACCATTCGAATATTCTTTTCAGCTGGAAAGACCGCCTGGATGTTGGAGCCGGATAAGGCCAGTTCGACAGCAGAACGGGTAAGCTTTTCAATGTCATGGATCTTTTTTACCGGATCTCCGCCTGATGAGAAGGTGATGAATTTCCTGGTCAGATCCATCGCCCGGTTTAAGGCCTGGACTGCATTGTTCAATTCGGGCGATTCCTTATACTCTGATTGAAGTTGCACCAGGTTGATATTCCCTAGAATTACGGTCATCAGATTATTGAAGTCGTGGGCAATGCCTCCTGCCAGAACCCCGATGGACTCCAGCTTCCGGGCGCGGAGGAGTTCTTCCTCCACCCGTTCTCTTTCCATAATCTCTTTCTGCAGGTTTTCATTGATTTCCTGGTATCTTTTCGTTCGTTCATAAACGAGTTGTTCCAGAAACTCCTGATTCTGATGCAGTTGTTCATCGGCCTTTTTTCGCAGGGTGATATCCTCCATGAGACCATCCAGATATTGAATGTTGCCGGACTCATCCTTGATCAACCTGACATTAAACGCCAGCCAGATGGTTTCTCCTGTTTTGCGTCTGACCTGCATCTCATGATTGAAAACGGCGCCATTTTTGATCAGCCGCGAGATAAGTTTTATCCAGGCATGGTTCGAGCACTGGACCCAGTCCCGTACTTGTACAAGTTCCTGCTGCATTGCTGTGGGACTGGCAAATCCCAAAATGGTGGCGGCGGCGGGATTGGCGTTTATCAGTCGGCCTTTTGGTGAAACCTGGAAAATGCCTTCAACGGCATTTTCAAATATGGAGCGGAATTTCTTTTCTGCTATACCGACATCATGATAGGCATGTTCCAATTCTCTATTGAATCTCTGCAGCTGAGCAATGCGAACGATGTAGAAGATACTGAAGAGACCGGCAATAAAGAATCCGAGGAGGGTATAAAACCACCATGTTTCCCAAAAGGGTGTCTCTACATGAATTTTAAGGATTGCAGGGTTTGTGCCCCAGACGCCGTCGTTGTTGGCGGCCAGCACCTTGAGGACATAGTTTCCACCTGTTAGTCCGGAATAGCGGCCGAAGCGCTTGTTCCCCGCGTAGTACCAGCCATGATCCCATCCTTCAAGTATATATTTATACTGGTTTTTCTCTGGTTGACTGAAATTTAGGCCGACATATTCAAATTCAAAATAGTTATGACGCCAGCTTAAAGAGATATCCTTTATCTTGCTGGTTTGCAGACGAGGAACCAGCTCTTCACCTCCCTGCGAGATATTCAGGATATAAACAGGCGGAGCATTGTCGTTGTGCTGAATCCTTCCCGGATAAAAACTGTTGGCACCGCCAAGGCCTACAAACCAGAGCTTGCCGTCATGTTCTTTAAGGGCGCTGCAACCGTATAGGCTGAAGCTGTCTCCCTGCAATCCGTCGTCTGTGGTATAATGGGCGACAACTTTTTTCTGAACGGGATCGAAAGCGAACAGGCCGTCGTTGGATCCCAGCCAGAGCTTTCCGGAACTGTCCTCTTCGATGGCCCGGATAACGAGAGTAGTGAAACCGTTCGCCTTCCCATAAGCGGTGAATTTGCCTGATGTCGGATCAAATCTGTCCAGACCAAGATCCGTGCTCACCCAATAGGTACCTCTCTTGTCGATAAAAATATCATTAATCACATTGCTGCTGATACTCTCCGGATCTTTAGGGTCATGTTTGTAACTGGAAAATTGTCCGCTCTCAGGATCATATCGGTAGAGCCCACCCTGGGTCTGGATCCAGAGGATGTTGTTGTTATCCTGGACCAGGGCACAGATGTAATCGTTGCCAAGGATTTGAGGATTTTTTTTGGTATCATTCAAGCGATTGAATTTACCTGTTTTTTTGTTGAATGAAAAAAGTCCGTAACTTTCGACACCGAACCAGAAGATGTTGGGATTCGTGCGGTCTTCAACGATTTGTCTAGCTGTGTTGTGCACGAAAGGATTGAGGTAGCGTTTGATAACAACCCCTTTGTCCCGGTCGTACAGACTCAGATATCCGTCATCGGTTGCAATCCAGAACTCTCCCTGGCGGTCTTCAAGGACAGAGAAAGCGTAGGTGTTCCATAAGGATTTAGGATCATTGGGATTGACGGTTATGGGTTGCCATTTTTCGGTCGTATGATTGAGGCGGGTAAGTCCCTTCTGGCCACCGAGCCAGATGTCCCCACGGCTGTCCTCATAAACACTTGTCAAACCACTTAATCCTTTGGTATCAGGGAAATTGGGATCGGTTGTGTAGAGATTGAACCGGTTGCTGAAAGGGTCAAATTTGTTGATGGGCCCTGTGTTGTCAGGCACCCAGAGTGAGCCTGATTTGTCCTGGAAGCAGGAGAGGATAATATTGCCGCTGAGGGTGCCAGGTTGTTTAGCTTCGTGCGTATAAAGAGTAAATTTTCCCGTTTTTTTATCAAACTCTTCCAGGCCGACACTATGAGAGAAGGACCTTCCCAGCCACAGGCTTCCTTTGTTGTCTTCGGTAATGGAAAAAACCTCATTGTTTGCCAGGCTCGTCGGGTCGGCAGGGTTGTGGGTATAGGAAAAAAAGGTGCCGTTTTTCGGTTGGAATCTTTCAAGTCCTCCCTCGCTGGTGCCAACCCATATTTCTCCGTCACTGTCCTGGGCAATGGCGTAAACAATTCCTTTTCCGAGACTGTTTTGCTGATTTGCACGATGTCGATAATGGGTAAAAGATTTTGACCTGCGGTCATATACATCGAGTCCCGCGGCCGTTCCCATCCAGATCCTGCCGGTCTTGTCGGCCATGATCGTCCAGACATCATTGTTTCCTAAAGATTCAGGATCACCAGGAACGGCTCTGAAGGCCTGAAACGCGGCCTTTGTTTTATCATATCGATAGACTCCGTTTTTAGAGGCAATCCATATTCCACCATCAGGATCTTCGGTGACCAGTTTCGGAGCCCAATTGAAAATATTGCTGCCGATACTACCGGGTTTGCTCTTGTCAGGTTGAAAATGTTTGATCGATCCGTCCTTCTTATTATAGAGATCGAGCCCTGACAGAGTTACGATCCAAAGCAGACCTTCGCTGTCTTCATAAACACTCGGCACAAAATTAGAGGTCAAGCCGTGTGGACCTTCAGTAAACACGAGCTTTTGATACCCGTCATACCGGATGAGTCCTCCCGACGTAGTAAACCAAAGGAAACCGTCACTGTCCTGGGTGATTCCCATGTTGTAAGCGCCGGTATTGAAGACCTGTTCAAACTGGATTCTGTGCCGGCCAGCAAGGGCGGAGAAGGGCAGACATACCGCCACGACGGTCAGCAAAACGGCAAAAAAGAATGATCGGCAGTTTTGCATTGCGGTCCTATGTCGTCTCCGGCCGTGAAGAGAGAAGGAAATCGGAAAATTCGCCCCGTCGCCAGCTGAAACATAACGGATTTGTGCAAGCTGGTTCGTGATAATCGAAATCACGGCAGAAGTGACGGAGCTTCCCGGTGGTCAATCGATGATGTCTTTTCTTGGCTGATTGCAGGAGATGAAAGGTGAGCTTTGCCGTCCTGATGCCACAACCTATTGGGATGTCAAGGAGAAAGGTTGGTTTTTGAAGAGCTTTATTGGGAACATCAGGGAATGCATTGGGTTTTCCGGATAAGACCAATGTGTCTGCTATTATTGCAACTTCTTGTGTCACCATTACCACTCTGCCTAAAGTAAATTGCCATAGAAAACACCAATGCACTCTTAGTAAGTTGTACCTTTTTCCGTTGCTCAATGTCAAATCAACCAGGAGGTTTCTTTCGCTTTCTTCCAAGATGTCCGTGCAAGTTTTGGCATTTAAAGTTTGAGCCACTTGCAAAAAGGTTTTTTCGCTCAACCTCCTAGTTATGCTCAAAATTTTATCGGTGTTCCATCTCCGGATTGAAGTCCAATGTTTGCCGGCTGTCTGTCAGTTCGCCCGGTTTTTTGAATGTATATCGGTAAACTGGAACGGATGTTGAAAATAAGAAAAATGAGGCCTTCCGCAATCCGGTTACGGCAAAGTTGGATTATGGAAATTCGTCAATTGGAAACCGATGTGCGACTGCATGCACACGCTAAATATGGAGGTTAAAGGAGCAAGAAGAATGGGAAACTGCATCAACCACCCTGATCGCAAAACGAACTGTCTGTGTATGAAGCATCAGATGTATCTCTGCGAAGACTGCCTGTCCTGCCGGGACCCGAAGATTTATTGTAAATTCCGATCCTCCTGTCCCATATGGTTCATGGAAAAACAGCGCAGGAACCGGGCGCAGGAGATTGAGATACCAAGAGCGTGTACGGTGTGACCTCTCCCTCCCGTCCGAGAAACGGTCTCGATTGCTGAGGAATACACCCTGTCTGCTACCTTGGCGACCATCAATACCCATCCGAACACCTCCTGCTGCGGGAAGTGGGCTTGCACGGCATTTTTTTTCACGAATCGAGGCCAAAGCGCTTCATCTGCTTCCAGAGACCCGTTCGGGAGATGCCTAAAAGCTGTGCAGCCTACGACCGGTTCCCTGTCGTCTGCTCGAGGGCCTCGATAAGACGTCGTCGTTTGAGGTCTTCGAGACTTCCCATCGGTGCGGACGGCTTCCTACAGGAGGTTTATCCCAAGCTGCGCCCGGTGGAGCTTGCCAACACGGGCATCCTGCTGGCCGGCACCTGCCAGGCGCCTATGGATGTGGGCGAGTCCTATAATGCAGCTCAGGCCGCGGCAGTAAAGACAGCAGCACTTTTGATCAAAGGCTATGTTGAACTCGATCCCTATGTGGTTCGGGTGGATGCCACACGGTGCAGCGGTCAGGGCCTGTGCGTCAGTTTACGCAACCTTTGCCATCCTTTACAGAACCACGCAAGCGATTATCGGCCGTCTCAAGAAGAGCGCGACCGCCCATGCCCACCCATCAGACTGGGCATTTCTGCTGCTTTTGTGGCTGACGACCGCAACCGGCATCCTGATTCATTTAACAAGACTCCTTGAGATGCCGCTGACCACGTACGGGCTGTACGTGATTCACCTGATGATCGCCATCCCGATGCTGGTGATCGAAGTTCTCTTTGCCAAGTGGACCCATCAGCTGTACCGCCCATTGGTACTCTACCTGATGCGGGTGAAACGGCGAGCCCTGGCACAGGAGGCGGGAGATCGATAACCGGCGTGAGAAATCGGGGCCAGAACACCATGGAAAAAGAAGATTGAACAACAGAAGGCCTGCTTACATATGGTGAGCAGGTCCATTACCAACACCATCGAAAAGAAGGAAACTCGACAATGGAAGACAAGACCGTAGAAAAAATCCTGTATATGTGCACCTGTGCAGCTGAAAATTCCGAAAGGGCCGCCATGCCGTTTGTCATGGGTAATGCCACATTGGCAATGGACATGGAAGCGGTTGTTTGCCTGCAGGGCAACGGAGTCTATCTCGCCCAGAGGGGTACGCCGAAAAAATGACCAAACCGGGGGGATTCCCTTCTGTTGCCAAACTGATGACCGATTTTTTGTCGTTGGGCGGCAGACTTCTGGTCTGTGTCCCCTGCATTAAGGAGCGGAATATCGATGAGGCGACGGACCTGATAGAACGCGCCAAGACCACGGCCGCACTCATTGTCGAGTCCACCGAATCCAAGACTGTTTTCGTTTATTGACAGAGCTTCCCTTCACAATTACGGCAATCCGGGATGTATCAACTAGTCTACCTCCCTTCCCCTCTCCTCTTCCCGGATTGCCGGTCTGTCTCCTGCTCACTCTGTCCAGAACTTATATGCAATCAGAAGAATTATGGACTGCATGCAGAGGATAAGCGTCACACATCCGATCCATCCTGCCGATTGCCAGAAGCATCCCGGAAGAATGGAGCCCATTGCCCCTCCGAAATAATACAACGCCACATAGAGGCCGGCTGCAGAGGAACGGGCCTTGCCGGCTGCCTTTCCTACATAGCTTGAGGCGGCAGCCTGACAGGCAAAAACGCCGGTGGCCGACAGAGAAAGCCCGGCAATGATCACAGGCAGAGAGTGGATCAGGGTCAGCACAATTCCTGTAACGATGATCCAGACAGCGATGGTGAGAGTCTTGCGATAGCCGATTTTATCCAGAATCATTCCTGCACCCGGTGTAATCACGGCGCCGATCAGATAGACGGTAAAGATGGCACCCAGAGCGGCTGGGCCAAGAAAGAACGGTTTGTCTGCCAGGTAGAAATTGACATAGGTAAATGAACCGACCTGGCAGAACAGAATATTGAAGCCGATGGCATAGGTGGCCAGAAGCTGAGGATTTTGTAAATGCTGGCGAAGGGAGCCAAAGGATGCGGCCGCACTTTTCTGACGGACAAATTTCGTTGAACGGGGAAGAAACCACAGCGTGAGGAGGCATCCTAACAGCGTGGTAATCCCGATATAGACAAAGGCTGTGCGCCAGCTGGCATGGCTGGCGCACAGCCCGGCAATAAAGCGTCCGAAAAAACCACCCACTACCGTTCCCGTAACGTATGTGGCCATAGTGGTACCCACCAGGCCTTGTGGGGATTCTTCACTGATATAGGCCATGGCGACAGTGATAATTCCGGGGATGAAAAGCCCCTGGAGAAAACGCCAGAAGATGAGCTGGCTCAAGTTGCCTGCTGTTGCCGCCAGAATCGACGGCAGGGACAAGCCGAGCATGGCTGCCACGATAATCCGTTTTCTTCCCAGCCGGTCTGCCAAAATGCCCACAAAAGGAGCTGACAGTGCCACCGCCAGAACGGGAGCGCTTACAGTGAGACTCACCAGAAGTTCGGAGGCATGGAATATCTCGCGAAATCGAGGGAGCAGCGGCTGGGTGACATAGAGATTGACGAAGGTGGCAAAGCCGGTGGCAAAAAGGGCCAGTAGAATGCCTGCCCGGCTTGCGGCGGAGGTCTTCAAACCTTGGACCGAATCCGGGAAAGGGTGACGAGTTGTAGATATTCCGAACATTGTATCTTAATATAAAAATACGTAGTATTGCATAGGTACGGCGTACAAGTCATACCGCCATTGTTTTCGATAAGAGTACAGTTGCTTTATTAAGATGTCCAATATATTATTAATAGTATTTTAATACTAAATAAATATTATTAGTTCATGGAACTTCGACATTTACGATATTTTGTAGCGGTAGCGGAAGAGCTGCATTTCGGCCGTGCGGCGAAACGGTTGGCCATTGCCCAGCCGCCACTCAGCCAGCAGATCAAACAGCTCGAGGAGGAGATCGGCGTGGTTCTGTTGACCAGGACCAAAAGACAGGTCAACCTCACCGCCGCAGGTGAGATTTTTCTTACTGAGGCACGCAAGAGTCTTGCCCAGGCAGAGTATGCCGTACGCGCCGCCAGAAGGGCTGCCCGGGGTGAGATCGGGCAACTTGCCGTGGGGTTTGTCAGCTCAGCCGTTTACGGTAAAATACCTTTTATTTTCCGTCTGATGCATACCCGCTATCCGGAAGTCTCCTTGATTCTGCAGGATTTGAGCAGTGAAGAGCAGGTAGAAGCGGTAAAAGTGGGACGAATCGATGTAGGGTTGATCAGACCTCCCGTTACAGCGGCAGAAAATTTATCCTTGCGCGTCATCTGGCGAGAGCCCCTGATGGTTGTTTTGCCTGAAGGCAGTTGGCTGACCAAGCAAAAGGAAATTGCCATGGAGTCGCTTGCCGAAGAGTCGTTTATTCAGATACCCCGGCACGTTGCACCCAGTTTCTATGACCAGTTCATCGGTATTTGTACTCGGGCCGGATTTACGCCCAAAATCGTACAGGAGGCTCGAACCACACCTACCATCGTCAATCTGGTGGCGGGCGGCATGGGCGTTTCCATTCTACCGGCATCTCTTAAAAGCCTGCAACGTTCAGGTGTCGTCTATCGGCCTTTGCGGGCGCCGGCGCCGACCACGGACATGGCTGTCATCTGGCGCAATGACGACCCATCTCCTATCTTACAGGCCTTTCTCGAGGTTATAAGAGAGGTGATACAAAATGAATAGGGAGAGACATAAAATGTTGGGATACAAGGAAAATATTTGTAGCAGCTAACCAAATGGGTGATTTTCCGCCACCTCAAATATCGCGGTTGCATAAGACGAATATATAATTATATATAATTACATCGGTTATTAATTTTTGGGTTTCATTTTCCGCTCAGAAGCAAAAATGGGTGGATTTCCGCCATTTGATCGTGGGGGTATTTCGACGCTTATCCAGGCAAGGTTCTAATAACAAGAAAGATTAAAAAAAATTTTCCAAATGGCGCTTTTCTTGATAGAACAAATTTTGACCATCTATGGATTGAGCGCATTGAATACTCAATTTGCAATTTTTCGTAGATAGGATTGGGCAGCATCAACGGTTGAGTCCGGATTTTTTATGGCCATTGTGTCGAACAATTTATAAAACACATGGTGTTTACCAAAAGAGGTTCTGGTAACGCCAAACCAATTGTTCGAGACAATGTTCACAAAGAGTGAGATTATCCAATTGCATCTCCTTCATCACCCGGTCAAGGCAGAGCAGCTAGAGTGCATTGACCGTCTGCTCGGATATGCAGCCATCTCAGCTTATGAGAAATCCTGCTGGGGAGCCGGTTTGATGGTGCATAACTCGTAGTTCGTTTCATAAACTTGGAGGAAGAATTTATGAAAAAATTACTAAAGAGTGCTCTGTTTGGCGGTTTAGCGATGGGTCTGGCTCTGAGTTTCGGGCCACTGGCACCCACAGCCCATGCGGCGGGGAAGAAGGTAATCAAACTCGGCTGCGCCATCGCCTTCACCGGCGCGGAAAGCCGCACTGGGAAAATGTATCGTGATTCGTACAATATGGCTGTTGAGCAGATCAACAAGACAGGTGGGATCAAAGTCGGCAACCAGACCTATGATGTGGAGATCAAATACTACGACGACAAGAGCGATCCCACCGAAGGTTCGAACCTGGTGGAGAAACTCATAAATGAAGATCACGTCAACTTCCTCCTCGGACCCTATAGCAGCGGCATCACCATCCCTGACAGTCTGGTGGCCATGCGCTACCGGATCCCGATGGTCGAGGGCGGTGGTGCCTCCGGAGCCATCTTCAGCCATGGCAACAAGTACATCTTCGGGACCCTGGCGCCGGCCGGCCAGTACTTCAAAACCACTCTGGAGATGCTCAAGACCTTGACTCCGGCTCCCAAGACCGTAGCCATTCTCTATTCCGATGACAAGTTCGATGTCAGCGTCGCCGAAGGAACCCAGAAGCTGGCCAAGGAGATGGGCTTTGATGTGGTGTTGTATGAAAAATACGCCGAGAATGCCACCGACTTCAACTCCATTCTGACCAAGATCAAGGCCCTGAAAGTGGATGCGGTCCTGGTATCCGGTCATACGGAGGAGTCGCTCAACTTCACCCAGCAATCCAAGGAACTCAACGTCAGCCCTAAATTCATCAGCATGACGGTTGGACCGACCGAGGCCGATTTCCGCAAAGCCCTGGGCAAGGATGCCGAATCGATCTGTGGCGTGGCCAGCTGGTCAACCCAGATGAACTTCAAAGGGTACCTGTTCAAGAACACCCAGGAATTTATCAAGGAGTTCAAGGCGAAATATAACTATGACCCGGACTATCATAATGCTTCGGGCATTTCCGATCTCGCCATTTTCAAGAGTGCGATCGAGCGGGCCGGAAGCCTTGATCCCGCCAAGATCCGGGATGCCATTGCTTCCACCAGCCTTGACACCATTTACGGTCACGTCGAGTTCAGCCCCAACGGCCAGATCAAGGGGACCAGCGTTGTTCTGCAGATCCAGAACGGCGAGATCTACCAGATCTATCCCAATGGCGTGAAGCACCTCATCTATCCCTTCCCCGCCTGGTCGATGAGAAAATAAGTAGCTCGTGATCATCTGAACAACCGGTTGCGGCGCATCTGTAGCGTCGCAACCGTGTGACCTCCTGTGCGGCCACAACCTAACGGAGGTTTGCAGGAGTGCTTTCTTCAGGATCACAACCCTGAAGTCCACCACAGGTTTTATGAAGATGTAAAAAACCTCTTGTTAAAGGATCTCGGTCAATGTATCTGCAAATACTATTAAACGGTATTCTCATGGGCGGACTGTATGCCCTGATGGCCATCGGCATGGCTCTTATTTGGGGCGTGATGGACATCATTAATATCGCCCACGGCTCCTTCATCATGCTCGGGGCCTTTACCACCTACTGGCTGTTTTCGATCTTCGGCATGGACCCCTTTGTCAGCCTGATCTTTTCCATAGCCATACTCTTTGTCCTGGGCTACTGCGTACAGCGGTTTATCATCAACTACATCATTCGGGCCGGCGCCTTCATCACCCTGATCCTGGCCTTCGGTATCGATATATTCATCAAGAACAGCGCCCTGGTGGCCTGGACCGCTGATATCCGCATGGTCAACGTTCCCTACGGCGCCGCCAACTTTTCCATTGGCAGCCTGACGATTCCGACGGTGCGTCTGGTGGCCTTCGGTATGGTCATCATCATCAGCCTGCTGTTTTTCTATATCCTTAACCGTACCAGCCTCGGCCGCTCCATCCGGGCCACCTCCCAGGACCTTGATGCCGCCCGCTTGGTGGGGGTCGATGTAGCCAAGACCTATGCAGTTACCTTCGGCATTGGTGTAGGCGCCGCCGCAGCAGCCGGAACCCTGTTTTCCATAATCTATCCAATCAGCCCGATGATGGGCGGAGCACTCACACTCAAATCGTTCGTCGTCGTCATCATCGGGGGGTTAGGCAGTATGCTCGGCCCGATTGTCGGCGGCCTGATCTTGGGCATTACCGAGGCCTTCAGCAGCAGCTGGCTTGGTCCGACATACGCTAACCTGATCAGCTTCACCATCCTGGTGCTGGTATTGATCTTCAGACCCAAAGGAATTTTAGGAAAGGCGGACTGACATGGAAAAGAAACGACTCATCAATTTTTCGCTCGCAGCCCTCATCCTGCTTTTGGTAGTGGTGTTTCCGCTGTTTAGCAATAACTACCTGATCCGTTTCGGCACGGATATTTTGATGTTCGCCGTCATGGCCAGCGCCTGGAATATCATCGGCGGCTACACCGGCTACGCCTCCTTCGGCAATGTCGTGTTTTTCGGCATCGGCGGTTACCTCACCGCGATTCTGATGGAGAAGGGGGGCTGGTACTTCGGCTTTGCCTACCTGGCGGCTGGTGGCGGCGCCGCCCTGTTCGCAGTGCTCATCGGCCTGCCGGTTCTGCGCCTGCGCGGCCATTATTTTGCCATCGCCACCCTGGGTGTGGCCGAGGCCATGAAGGCCCTGGTTCAGAACCTGCAGATCACCGAAGGCAACTCCGGGATCTATCTGCCGATGATTGATATGCCCATTAAAAGCCAGTACTACTTCTTCTTTTATATGATGCTGGGCACCCTGATTTTGACACTGATTATCACGTATTGGGTTCTGCATTCCAAGCTTGGCTACTCGATGATTGCCATCAGGGAAAATGAGGATGCCGCAGGTTCGGTTGGTATCAACACCACCATCGCCAAGACCGCGGCCTTTGCGTTGAGTGGGCTGCTCACCGGATTTGCAGGCTCAATCTACGCCTACCAGCAGGCCTTCTTGAAACCAGGACCGGCCTTCAGCGTCGAAACCACCGTGAAGATGATCGTGATGGCCATCTTCGGCGGCGCCGGCAGCCTGTTCGGGCCGGTGATCGGCGCCTTCAGCATCCAGGTGATCGAGCAAACGCTGTCCAATTATTTTCTGGTGGCGGCTACCCTGTTCTTCGGCGTCGTGGTCATTCTGGCCATAATCTTCACTCCCAAGGGCCTGATGGATATGTTCACCCAGCGCCGGTTCAGCATCTCGTACTTTATGGAAAACATCCGTCGCCATCGTATCTAACCCAGCTTAGCTGGATAAGAACCTTTAACCAATCTGTTTTTTTAAAACTAAGAAGACAGACGGGAAGGTACTCAAGAGGCTGTAATTATGGTTATTTTTGAAGGAAAAAACATCACCAAACGTTTTGCCGGGCTCGTGGCCGTCTCCCGGGTCGATTTTACCATCAACCAGGGGGAAATTATAGGGCTCATCGGACCCAATGGCGCCGGCAAGACCACCCTGGTCAATGTAATAGCAGGAGTCTATGCTCCGACCGAAGGAGAAACCTTTTTCAAAGGGAAAAAGATCTCAGGTAGAAAACCCTTCCAGATTGGCCGGATGGGCATCGGCCGCACCTTCCAGATCGTCAAACCCTTTCCCGGCATGACGGTCAAGGAGAATGCCGCGGTTGGGGCCATGTACGGGGCCGGCGGCAAACAAAATTCCGTCAGAAAGGCCCTTAGCAAGGCCGAAGAAATCCTGGAATTCGTCGGTCTCGCAGACCAGATGGACAAGCATGCCGACCAACTGGGTGTGGCCTCTCGTAAACGCCTGGAGATGGCCAAGGCCCTGGCCATGGAGCCGGAACTGATCCTCTTTGATGAGGTCATGGCCGGCCTCAACTTCGGTGAGATCGACCAGGCGGTGGAACTCATCATGAAGATCAAGGACAGCGGTATGACCATCCTGATCATCGAGCATGTGATGCGCGCGATCAAGAACCTGTGCGACCGTCTGTTCGTCCTCCATCACGGTGAGAAGATCGCCGACGGGACGGTGGACGACGTCTTGAACGATGAGACGGTCATCAAGGCCTATTTGGGACGACGCTACAAGGAACTCACCCGGAATTCTCATGAACATCGTGTCGAACAATAGGTTGAGGTATGAATCTTTTCGAGAATGCGTTTAGGAAAAACAACTGGTTGTTCGACACAATGTTCACCAAAGGCGAGCCGTTCCGGCCGCATCTCCATCGTCGCCCTGTCAACACGCATAGGCAACTATTGCGTATTGACAGGCTTCTCGGATATGCAGCCACCTCAGCTTGTGAGAGATCCGGGCTTACCCATTGATCTTGGGGGCGCCTGTTTTGGCAAAGGGAGCAAGACATGTTATTGGAAATTAATGAACTAAATGCAGGATACGGCGACATTCAGGTCCTGAGGGACATCAACCTGCAAATCGAGGAAGGACAGATTGTGGCCCTGGTCGGGGCAAACGGGGCCGGTAAATCGACCCTGATGAAGACCATCTCTGGGCTGTTGAAGCCCTATAGCGGCAGCATTCTCTTTCAGGGAAAGGATATCACTTGTCTGTCGTCAAAAGAGATTGTGGCCAGAGGTGTGATCCAGGTCCCGGAAGGTCGGAGGCTTTTTCCCCAAATGACGGTGGAAGAGAATCTGTTGATGGGGGCCTTTGGCCGGAAAAAGAACAAAAACATCAAATCGGAACTCGATAGAATCTACAAGATTTTTCCCCGTCTTCAGGAACGGCGGATGCAGAATACGGGCAGCCTCTCCGGCGGCGAGCAACAGATGTGCGCCTTTGGCCGGGGCCTGATGGCGAATCCAGAGCTGATCATCATCGATGAGATGTCCCTGGGACTTGCCCCGTTGATCGTCGATGACCTGATCGATAACGTCAAGGACATCAACGAGAGAGGAACCAGCGTGTTGTTGGTTGAACAGGATGTTCAACTGGCCCTGGACAACTCGCACTACGGTTATGTGCTGTCAACCGGCAGGGTTGAAATGAAGGGACCATCCCAGGAGCTCTTACATAACCAGCAAGTAAAAGAGATTTATCTCGGTTTGTGAAAAATATAGAAAAATTAGCAGGTTGAAAATTTTATAACTGCAGGCGTAGGCAGTGAGATGAATCAATAAATCACAGTTCATAATCGCCGGCAATTGTTTGATAACTTTAAAACTCCATGGCAGGCGGAAAACTGCCGCCGACTCCTAAGGGGGTTCGGCGGTATCAATGCCTGTGTAAAGAAAGAATACCGGTCCCAGGATATCTTTTTGACTAACCGACAGTCCTCCCAAACGAGTGTCCGTGTCGGACAGCATACCTTTTAAAAGGCGGGATGGCGCCTCTTATGGTTCAAGCCAGTCCTGCCGGTTGAATGGACATGAGGAACAGAAAGACAGACGGTCGGTTTTTCACCAAGAGGTATTTCATGTATAAGATCGATTTTGATGGAGAGGAGATGGTGATTCGTTTTGTCAAGGATCTCGTAGATAGCGAGGCCTTGTCGAAATTCCTCGGTCATATCAACTCACAATCCATTTTGCGAAAAAGCCGTCTTTCCGATTCCAGCAGGCGGATGAAGATGCGGGAGAGAATCAACAATTTACCGACGGGTCTTGCTCTGCTTCGCGACCCGGCGCTGAATAAGGGAACCTCCTTTAGTGACGAAGAACGGGAGGCGCTGGGATTGAAAGGTCTTCTGCCACCACGGCATTATACCATTGACGAGCAGGTCAACCGTGTCATTTGGAACTTGCGGAAGAAATCCACCGACCTGGAACGCTATATCTTCCTGACCAGCCTTCAGGACAGAAACAAAACCCTCTTTTACCGGGTTCTGCTCGATAATATTGAAGAATTGATGCCGATCGTTTACACGCCTACAGTTGGAGAGGCTTGCCTTGAATACGGTCAAATCTTCCGGCGGCCGCGCGGTATCTTCATAACCGCCAAGGACAAAGGACAGGTTGCCGACCTGCTTCGCAACTGGCCGTACAAGGATGTCCGGATCATTGTCGTTACCGATGGCGAAAGGATTCTCGGTCTCGGAGACCTCGGGGCCGACGGAATGGGAATACCGGTTGGTAAATTGGCACTGTATACGGCCTGCGGTGGTATCCCTCCGTCCCTTTCACTGCCGATAACCATCGATGTCGGCACAGAGAATCAAACCTTAATCAAAGACCCGCTGTATATCGGTCTGCGTCAGCCAAGGCTTCGAGGTGAGGCCTTTGATGAGTTGATCGAGGAGTTCATCGTTGCGGTTCAGCAGGTCTATCCCGGCGCCCTGATCCAGTTTGAGGATTTCGGAAATGCCGATGCCTTCCGTCTCCTGGAAAAATACCGTGACGAGGTTTGCTGCTTTAACGATGATATTCAGGGAACCGCCTCGGTTACCCTGGCCGGACTCTATTCGGCCATGCGCATCACCGGCGGCCGACTCAAAGATCAGAAATTTCTGTTGCTGGGGGCAGGGGAGGCAGGAATCGGCACCGGTAATCTCATCGTTTCAGCCTTGATCGATGAAGGATTGTCCGAGCAGGAGGCCCGGGAGCATTGCTGGTATGTCGACTCTAAAGGCCTGGTGGTCCGGAGCCGCTCCGATCTCAAAGGTCACAAACTTTTATTTGCCCACGATCATCCGCAGACCCCCACTTTTCTCGATGCCGTAAATCGTCTCAGGCCGACTGCCATCATCGGTGTCTCCGGACAACCCAAGATGTTTTCCCAGCCCGTCCTGGAGGCCATGGCCAAATATAATGAGCGTCCCATCGTCTTCTCCCTTTCGAATCCGACGTCGAAGACCGAGTGTACAGCCGAGGAAGCCTATACCTGGACGGACGGACGGGCGATTTTTGCCAGTGGCAGCCCGTTTGCTCCGGTCGTCTATAAAGGGAAAAAACTGATTCCGGCCCAGGGGAATAATGTCTATATCTTCCCGGGTGTCGGTCTTGGAGTGATGGCCAGCTGGGCAAGCCATGTGACAGATGAAATGTTCCTGGTGGCCGCCCGGACCCTAGCGGATGAGGTCTCCGAGACCGACTTGAAAATCGGCCGTATTTTTCCGCCCTTACCTCGCATCAGGGAGGTATCAAAAGCCATTGCCGTGGCTGTGGCCGATATGGCCTATAAGACGAGGCTGGCCAATAACCCGCACCCCGGGGACCTGTCGGTATATATTGACGGCCTGGTCTATGAACCTGAGTATCAAGACTATGTATAAGTATTTAAATTTTTATTGCGTGTCGGAAACCTTTCGTCATTGGGAGTAAAACCATGAAATTGTTAGTTGCCTACAAAGAATCGAATGTGGGAATGGATATATTGAAACTGGCTGTGCAGAGAATAAAGGCCTATTCCGGAGAGGTGTTCGTTGTCACTTCGTTGTTGGGAGGTGACAACACGAATAGTGAACAGGCCTTCGAGGCTGAGCAGGCCCTCGATGGTGCAAAGAATTATTTGGAGGAACACGGTATCAGCTGTCAAGTCCATCTGCTGGTGCGCGGCAACACTCCGGGGGAAGACGTTGTTCAATTTGCCATGGAAAATGAGATAGATGAAATCATAATAGGGGTAAAGAACCGATCAAAAGTCGGTAAGCTTCTCTTCGGCTCAACAGCCCAATACGTTATTTTAAAAGCAGATTGTCCGGTCACTTCGGTTAAATAGTTTCCATCCCGAAGCGAGGGATTTTCTTCTAAATCTAGACGCGCGAAGAATTTTAACGCAGGCATATAACTGATATTCAGAGGATAAAATTTTGAGCGCAACGACGAGTTAGGAGAAAAGCGCCGTTTTCGGATGGAAACTAAATAGAAAAGAAGCCATGTTTTCCTAGCTTGAGAGGAGGAACCAATGAAGCTGAAGACCAAACTCATGGGCGTGGTGCTGGGAGTTGTCGTGTTTATCCTGCTCTGTTCGACAGTTGTTGTTTATTGGTTGCTTAACAAGCAGAACAGGCAGAATATTCAGGCTAATTTCATCAGCACCAGCAATATCGTCAAAAGCGACCTTCTGAACCTGCAAGAAAAACAGGTACGGCAGAGCAATCGAATGGTGCTTTCGACAAAGCTTTGGGAACAGATGAAATTCATTTCCAATTTTTCCAAACTCGGTCAATTCAGCTACACCCAGGATTCGTACAACAAGATTCTTGCCTCTTTGGTTCGGGCCATCTCGAACAACAGTTTATGGCAAATGGCCATCTATGACAAGAATGGAGCAGTCCTGGCCTATGGACAAGCCGATGCCAAAAATAAAATCGAGGGCGGCTACCGTTTTAAAAATCCTGATCCGCTTTTTGCCGTTGCCCCTATCCCTGAAGGAGCGGCCATCAGTGATATCAAATTCGAAAATATAAAAGGCATGCCCATCAAGACGATCAGTGGCGCATTTACCGGACAGTTGCCGAACAAGCCGGTCTCATTTTTTCAACAACTGGGGAATACTCTCTGCATAGAAAGCCAGATCCCGATTATGGGACAGCAGTACGATCAGAAGACAGAGAAGCAAGTACCCGTGGTATTCGGCGTTGCTATAACCAGAACCCGTCTCAGCGCTGTCTTCGTCCAGCACATCGGCAAGTTAACAAAAGAAAACGTCAACATTTTTCTGGCCGATGGCCGGATTGCCGAAGGTACGTTGACCGGATATGATCATCTCATCGTTGCTAAAGGCCAAAAAGTCCAACCGGCAGCCTCTTTTGAAAACCAACCGTTGATCTTCAACGATATCGAGGTAGGGAATTCAGGATATTTACAGGCGTCTCTCCCGTTGTTCCATGGTGATAAACCGGCAGCCTGGGTCAGCATTACCGCTTCCAATGCCTCAATAGCCTCCAATACCCACAAGATGGTGATCATGCAGGTAATGGTCTATCTGCTCTGTCTCGTCATCGTAATGCCCATAGTCTACTTAATAGCCTCATCATTTGGAAAAACGGTCAACAGTGTGGTTGAAGGGCTTCATGATATTGCCGAAGGCGAAGGAGATCTGACACGTAGGCTTACGGTTAAAGCCAAAGATGAACTCGGTGATTTGGCCCATTGGTTCAATGTCTTCATCGAAAAATTGCAGGGCATTATTGCCAACATCGCCGGTAATGCAGAAATGCTGTCAACTTCTTCCTTAAACTTAACGGAGCTGTCGAAGAATATGGCCGCTACCGCTCAAGACGTTTCAATGGAATCTGAAAATGTGGCATCCCTTTCGGACCTGGTGAATACAAATATCACCTCCATTGCCGCTGCCATGGAACAATCCAGTGTCAATCTGTCGACGGTTGCCACCGCCGGTGAAGAAATGACAGCCACCATCAACGAGATTGCAGGTAATACTGCACAGGCAACACAGATTGCCTCCCGGGCGGTGAACCAGGTCCGGGAAGCAACCGACCGAGTAGAACATTTGGGACGGGCAGCTCTGGATATCAGCAAGGTTACAGAGACCATAACCGAAATATCGGAACAAACCAATCTGCTAGCCTTAAATGCTACTATTGAGGCGGCCCGCGCTGGTGAAGCAGGAAAGGGGTTTGCGGTAGTTGCCAATGAGATAAAGGAACTGGCACACCAGACGGCAAAAGCAACCGAGGAAATCAAGACCAAGGTTGAGGGAATCCAGGACACCATAAACGGTACGGTAAGCGAAATAGAAAATATCTCCGGTGTTATAACCAATGTGAACGATATCGTTGCCTCCATTGCCTCGGCGGTAGAAGAACAATCTTACAATACGCAGGAGATAGCCGGAAACGTAACCCAGGCGTCTTCGGGTATTCAGGAGGTCAATGCCAAAGTTGCCGAAAGCTCGACCTCTGTGAACCAGGTCGCCCACAACCTGACACGGATGAAAAATGCGTCAAATGAAATGTCCCAGCAAAGCGCGCAGGTGAATGAAAATACTCAATCGTTATCAAAATTGGCTGAGCATCTCAAGGAGATGGTGGGACAATTTAAATTGACGGCAAACAGGAGGTGACATTGCCCTAAACCCAAAAATATAGTGTTCACGAGAAAACCGGGCTCGATCATGGGCAAAAAACGGCTGTAATCTTCTTCCTGGAAAAATGAAGCTGTTGGGATATACTTATTAGTACTCTACAGATGTATAACTCCTGAAATGAGGTGACTCATGCTCCCTACCAGCTACAAGGAATTCCGAAAAAGGATTGCCCCTCATCTCCCGGCGCCCAATATCATCACCGATCCGCTCAGAACGCTCACCTATGGGACCGATGCCAGTTTTTACCGGTTGATTCCCAAGATCGTCATCAATGTGGAAAACGAAAAAGAGGTGCAGTTGATCCTGCGCGAGGCCGGCAGATTAAAACTGCCTGTGACCTTTCGGGCGGCGGGCACCAGCCTTTCAGGACAGGCGGTCACCGACTCCATCCTGGTGCGGCTGGGTTACGGGTGGCGCGGCTACAGGGTTTTCGATAAAGCCCGGAAGATCCGGCTTGAGCCGGGCATCATCGGCAGCCAGGCCAATGCCATCTTGGCGGAATTCGATCGGAAGATCGGCCCTGACCCGGCCTCAATCGATACTGCCAAGATCGGCGGAATCCTGGCAAACAATGCCAGCGGAATGTGCTGCGGTACCGCACAGAATAGCTATGAGACCGTCCACAGCTTGCGTCTGGTGCTGGCCGACGGAACCGTGGTCGATACGGCCGACGACAAGAGCCGGGCCGAGTTTGCCCGCACCCATGGAGACATCCTGGAAAACCTGGCACAGCTGAAGAAGAGGGTGTCGGCCGACCGGGAGCTTGCCGAACGCATCCGTTATAAATTCAAGATCAAGAACACCACCGGCTACAGCCTCAATGCTTTGATCGATTATAACGATCCCTTTGATATCATGGTTCACCTGATGATCGGCAGTGAAGGCACCTTGAGTTTCATCTCAGAGGCTGTCTACCGCACTGTCATTGAGCATCCGCACAAGGCCAGCGCCTTGATCTTCTATCCGGATGTAAAAACCGCCTGTCAGGCCATCCCCATCCTGCAGAAACAACCGGTGGCGGCTGCCGAGCTGATCGATCGGGCCGGTCTGCGCTCGGTCCAGGGCAAGCCCGGCATGCCTGATTCCCTACAGGAACTCGGTGATACGGTCACCGCCCTTCTGGTGGAAACCAGGGCCAAGACAGCAAATACGCTTGCAACACAGATCACACGGATCGTTGATGCAATAGGTGAGCTGCCCATGGTGCGTCCCATCTCCTTTACCGATATCCCCGAGGAATACAATGCCTTGTGGAAAATACGAAAAGGGCTCTTTCCTGCTGTTGGAGCAGTACGCAGGACCGGCACCACGGTCATCATCGAGGATGTGGCCTTTCCCGGCCTGTATCTTGCCGATGCCGCTCTTGATCTGCAGGAGCTGTTTCGAAAATACCACTACGATGAGGCGATCATCTTCGGCCATGCCCTGGCCGGCAATCTCCACTTCGTTTTTACCCAGGATTTTTCCGTCCAGTCCGAGGTGGTCAGATACCGCGATTTCATGGACGAGGTGGTGAAGATGGTGGTGGAAAAATACGACGGCTCACTCAAGGCCGAACACGGCACCGGCCGCAACATGGCCCCCTTTGTCCAGAAGGAATGGGGGGAGGCGGCTTACGGCCTGATGAAGGAGATAAAAGCGATTTTCGACCCGCAAAATCTCTTGAATCCCGGGGTGATACTCAATTCTGATGTCGAGGCGCACATCAAAAACCTAAAACCCTTGCCGGCAACCCACGAGATCGTCGACAAGTGCATCGAATGCGGATTTTGCGAGCCGGTCTGCCCGTCGAAAGACTTGACATTCACCCCCAGGCAGCGTATCGTCGGCCGCCGTGAGATCAGCAGGCAGATGGCATCGCAAAAAGACGTGCGAGGTGTTAAAAAACTGGTCAAAAGCTATTGCTATCCAGGCATGAACACCTGTGCCGCCGACAGTCTGTGCTCGACCCGCTGCCCGGTGGACATCGATACCGGCAAGATGATCAAGTTTCTGCGTGAAGAGGCGCACGGCAAGCTGGGAAATACAGTAGCCGACTGGGCCTCCGGCCATTTCGACAATGTGGCGAAAGGCATCGGCACCACTTTGAATATTGTCGATAAAATACATGCCAAGACCGGCACCCCGTTTATGGAGAGCGCCTCTCGGATGGCCAGAGAGGCAAGCCTGAAGCAACTGCCGCTCTGGAACCGGGAGATGCCAACCTCTGCTGCCAAAATCGTTCCGTCCGCCGCCGTTTCCGGCAACCCTCTCAAGGTAGTCTATTTCCCGAGCTGTGCTGCTCGGGCCATGGGCGGCCCGTCTCGGGAGGAGCATATACGGATTTCTCTGCCCGAGAAAACCGGCTCACTTTTGCAAAAGGCCGGTTATGAGATCATCTATCCGGCAGGTCTTGATGCGCTGTGCTGCGGCCAAGCCTTTGAGAGCAAGGGATTTATGGCCCAGGCCGACCGTAAATCACAGGAATTGGAGGCAGCGCTGCTGGCTGCCTCCAATCAGGGGAATATTCCCGTGCTCTGCGATACCAGTCCCTGTCTTAAACGGATGCGGGAGAAGCTGGATAAACGGCTTCAGCTATTTGAACCCATTGAGTTCGTGCTAACCTATCTGATGGATCGCTTGAAATTCACCCGGCTCGATGTCAAGGTGGCGGTGCACCCGACCTGTTCGACGCGCAAGATGGGGTTGGAAAACAAGCTGCTCGAACTTGCCGGGCTCTGTGCCAGGGAAGTGGTGTGGCCGGAAGATATCTACTGCTGTGGGTTTGCCGGCGACCGAGGGTTCACCTTCCCGGAACTGAACGCTTCGGCCTTAAAGGAGCTGCGCGACCATGTCTGCACCTGCGAGGCGGGCTATTCCACCAGCAAGACCTGCGAGGTCGGTTTGTCGCTGCACGGTGGAATTCCCTACCGCTCGATTCTTTACCTGGTGGATGAGGCCAGCCAGCCGGTTGACTGACGACGCGTTGCAGCGGCATTGCCTGACGTTCATGAAATATTTAGCAGAAAAACGATTTTACCTTGTAGATATAAAAACTTATGCTGGAAAAATTCAAGTATTCTCCGGGTACAATTTGTGGCTGGAGGAAAAAATATTTAATCAGCTAATTTTCCACGCTTCGGGAGAGCCGATCCGGTCTGCAATCCCGCCTCGCTTGTGAGGTTCACATACTTTAGCAGAGTGAACTTCGCATCTCCTTGGTTAGCAGACCGCTTCGACTCTTAAAATATCCCGGCTGTCTAGATTTCCGAGGGGAACTGCTATATCACAGGATTCATCTTTTTGGATCCTGGACGTGTTCCTCATAGTCCAACACATCCCGAACTTTTGTCGACAGTGCGTCGATTGAGAATGGCTTCTGGAGAAAATTGACATTTTCTTCCAGAACTCCGCGATGGACGATGACATTGGATGTATAGCCGGACATGAAAAGGACTTTGATTCCGGGTTTGATTTTTTCAAGATGCGTTTGTAGTTCCTTGCCGTTCATCTCAGGCATCACCACATCGGTGATCAAAAGGTGAATCGGATCATCAAAGCTCCGGGCAATATTAAGAGCCTCTTTTGGCGATAAAGCCGTCAGAACCGTATAGCCGAAACGTTCGAGGACGACTTTTCCCACATCCAATATCGACCCTTCATCTTCAACCAGCAGAATGGTTTCGACTCCTTTAGGATATATTTTCGCCTCCAGTCCATCCTCTTCTGAAAGGGAATCCAATACTTGAGGCAGGTAGATTTTAAAGGTCGATCCCAGATCCTGTTCACTGTATATGTAAATAAACCCGTTGTTTTGCTTGACAATACCGTATACTGTGGCGAGGCCTAAGCCGGTTCCCTTGCCGAGGGCCTTGGTCGAAAAGAAAGGCTCGAAAATGAGTCTTTGATTTTCTTCGTCAATGCCGCAGCCGTCATCGCTCACTGTCAGTTGCACCCAATTGCCCGGTTTGAATTCCATATGTTTTTTGCAATAGGTAGCATCAATTATGGTATTGGAGGTTTCGATGGTAATCGTTCCCGAAGTTGTGATAGCATCACGGGCATTCAGACAGAGATTGATGAGCAACTGGTCCACCTGCGAGGGGTCGATTCTCACCGGCCAAAGATTTTCGGCAGGATTCCATAAGAGATTGATATTCTCTCCGATAATTCTTTTAAGCAATTTAAAAGTTATCTCTATATTTTTATTGAGATCCAATACCTTGGGAGCAATAGTCTGCCTTCTGGCAAAGGCGAGCAGTTGCCTGGTCAGATCGGATGAGCGAATCGCGGCGGAATGGATCTCCTTGAGGCTGTGATACTTTGGATCCTCCGGCTGTGTGCCTAACAGCAATATTTCTGTTTGTCCCACAATGACACTGAGCATATTATTGAAATCATGGGCAACGCCGCCTGCCAGGCGGCCGATCGATTCCATTTTTTGCGCCTGTTGAATCTGACGATGCAGCCTCTCTCTTTCGGTGACGTCCCGTATTACCCCTTGCATCACATTGTTCCCCTGGTAGTGAACCATTGAAAGAGACATCTCGACCCTGATCTTTTGCCCGTCTTTGCAGATAGCGTCAAAACTATGCGGATCTGCAGCTAATTTTGGTTCGTCATGACTGTCTTCGATGTGTTTTTGTATCAGATCACGACGTTGCGAATCGATGATTTCCCAAATCGAAAGAGTCAGTGCCTCGTCCATCGAATATTGAAAAATATCGCAGAGCCGCTGGTTGACAAAAATGAGCCGCCCGGAAGGAATTCCAAAGATAAAATAACCGTCCAGTGTGTTTTCCACCAAAGAACGATAACGTTCTTCGCTTTGTTTACGTTCCTCCTCGGCCTGTTTGCGCTTGGTGATGTCCATAACGGTTCCGGCCATGGACACCAACTCGCCTTTGACGTTGTAGTTCCCTCGAAATGTGGAGTGGTAGTAGCCGATACTTCCATCAGGGTAAAGAAATTTCTGGTCATATTCTCCCTTCTCGTGGTTTTCTACCGCTTTTTGGATCAATTCCCAACCGCGCTGCCGCTCCTCAGGCCATGGCGAGAGAGAAAGAATCGAATCGATCGTGGTTTCGAAATGTTCAGGATTTCGTCCGAAAATTTTATAGACTTCATCCGACCAGACGACTTTGCCTGTGGCCAGGTCCCAGGTCCAATACCCCAGACCAACCAATTTTTGCGCTTCCTGGAGTTTGCTTTGACTTTCTCTGAGTTCTGCTTCTGTTTTTTGGCGGCCTTCTTCTGCCTGCTCCAGCTCCCGCAGACGTTGTTCCAAGGCTTCGTATGTCGGTTTGTCTGTCATTTCCGGTACTCCGAAGAAAAATCTCATGCATAGCAATCTAATAAGTCAAACAAAACCCGTAGCTATCAATTAATGGTATCATATTCAAGCGCAAATGCCCAAAAACTTGAGAAATGGATATGGCTTGGAGAAATATATTGTAAAAATATTAAAATATTAGGCAGAGGTAGGAAGTCGTCTCTTCTGAGGATAAAATTTTCCCACGCAAAGAAGATCTTGGAACGGTGAGCGAGCCGGCGAGGACCTGAGAAGGCAATTTATTAAGGTTGCCCATAGCGATCGAGGCACCTTCTATTCCGCCGGAACCCAGAAGTACTCCGTGGTTGACTTCCGTTTACTGATGGCGTACATATATAAATATACTATACGTCCAATGCAGAGGGAGTTTTTATCATGAATACTAAATTAACATTGCGCATGGATGACAATCTCATCGAGTCAGCTAAGCAATATTCCGCAAAAACAGGTAAGTCTGTGTCTCGAATAGTAGCAGATCTATTTGAAATAATTAAGAATGAAAAAATGAAAAAAGATTATTCAATAACCCCATCTGTCCTCTCTCTCAAAGGAGCCTTGAAAGGAAAAAACGTAGACGAAAAGGATTACAAAAATTATTTAGAAGAAAAATATTCATGAAGATCCTATTCGATACAAATGTCATTTTAGATGTATTACTGGATAGAGAGCCATTCTCTAACGATGCTGCTCTTTTAATGTCTTTAGTTGAACGCACTGAAATCATAGGAATTATCTGCGCAACCACAGTAACAACCATTTATTGCCTGGCCCACAAAGCACTTAGTCCTCAAGCTGCTTCCCGCCACATTCAAACATTACTCGCTCTCTTTGCAATTGCGCCAGTCAATCGGATTGTTCTTGAAGATGCTGCCAAATCAAAATTCAAAGACTTCGAGGATGCTATCCTGCATGAATCAGCAATCCATTCAGGTGCTGAATATATAGTTACAAGGAATATTGCCGATTTTAAAAAATCAAAACTTCCCATCTTTACCCCTATAGATGTAATTAACAGCATACAATCATTAGAAAAGTAGAATTGCCAACCAGGCTCTTCAACAGATGACGAGAACGTCGGCGGTGCTGACGCGGCAAGTTCATTGGCGCCACCACCGAGTTGATCGTTATCTATTGTCACGCAAAGAAATCGGCAGGCATTTAAGGAAATCGTTTGAGAAACAAGGGGCAAATCCCGCGCGAGTCTCAATTCCCAATTAGGAGCACTATCTATGACAATCAATGTGGGCATTTATATTTTCAATGATGTGGAAGTTCTGGATTTTGCAGGGCCATTTGAGGTGTTTTCGACAGCCACAAGGGTTAAGGCACGAAGTGATGCAGAATTACAATATCTTTTTAATGTTTTCACTATCGGCGAGAAGATGAGCCCTATTTATGCAAGAGGAGGGCTCCAGGTTGTGCCAAAATATCACATAGCTGACCACCCGGAGATCAATCTATTGATTATTCCGGGGGGAATCGTAAACGACGAATTGAAAAAAAACCATCTGATATCCTGGATTGCCGCATCTTCAGATATTGCCGATATCACGGCGTCCGTCTGTACCGGCGCTTTTCTTTTGGCAAAGGCGGGCTTGCTTGAATCGAAGGCTGCAACGACTCATTGGGAAGACATCAATGATTTTCGTTCGATGTTTCCTGGTATCGAAATCAAAAAAGATGTTCGATGGGTCGACGAAGGCCGTATAGTAACTGCTGCAGGTATATCTGCTGGAATCGATATGAGTCTTCATATAGTTTCACGTGTTATGGATAAAGATCTGGCTGTGCGCACTGCAAGACAGATGGAATTCGATTGGACGCAGGATTTTTAACCAAGCTTTTGCCGCGGATCACAAAAAGAGTGCGTCCGCTGAGAGGCATCGTTATGTTGCAGGAACAGGGAGACAAATCATGAAGACAATTGGCCTGTTGGGTGGAATGAGCTGGGAAAGTACGCTCGGGTACTACCGAGCAATTAACGAGGGCGTTAAAAAAAAACTTGGTGGCCTGCATTCAGCCCAAATTGCCATGTACAGCGTTGATTTCGAACCAATTGAAAAATTACAACACACAGGCGACTGGGAAGGGACAACAAAAATACTAGTAAAAGCAGCTCAAAACGTTCAGGCTGCCGGAGCTGATTTTTTGCTCATCTGTACAAATACCATGCACAAAGTTGCCCCTGAAATCGAATCAGTCATTCAAATACCCTTACTTCACATCGCAGATGCGACAGCGGAAATCCTTGTAATGGAGGGTATAAAAACAGTTGGTTTATTAGGCACCGCCTTTACTATGGAGCAAGAGTTTTACAAAGGAAGATTAAAAAATAAGTATGACCTCAAGGTATTGGTACCAAATAAAAATGATAGGCAGATTGTCCATAACATAATCTATCATGAACTTTGCCTGGGCAAGATTGAATCCGATTCAAAGGCAGAGTATATGCGTATCATAGATACGCTGGCAGCCCGGGGAGCAGAAGTGGTGATACTTGGCTGCACCGAGATTGGAATGTTGGTCAATCAGGCTGACAGCAGCGTGAGGCTTTTAGATACGACAGCAATTCACGCTGAAAAAGCTGTGGAGTACGCAACATCATAATAAGGCAAACGCACTTGGGAGAGTTTGAAAGTATATAGCTGAACTCAACCGCTATAATTGAAGAGGATACCAGTGGGTAAGCTACATTAGGAAATAGAAATAGAAATCTTGATGATAACGTTTTGATAACCGTTGCTTGCAGAGGAAGCGGTTGTACTGAAGATCCGGAATAAGAAAATGAAGTTACTCATATTATATCTCCCATCCTTGCTTCTGGTAACGGGGCTCGGCGCCGGCATTTTGGGAATTCACTGGTTTCTGATCGGTCGGCATCGCGAGTTGGGGAACGAACGCAATTTCCCGCGTCAGTTAGTCATCCTGGCTTTGTGCATCGTCGGCGTTTTGGCAGTCGTCCTGGTCATTCCAATCCAGGAGAGTTCCAGAAATCGGCTCCTTTGGATCATTGGCCTTCTTGTTTCGGGGATGATCGCATTCTGCTCAACCAATCTTCTTGCGAATCTGATGGGCGGAATCTTGCTGAGAACGACTAAACCATTTCGCATAGGCGATTTCATTCGTATTGAGCAGCATTTCGGGCGTGTGACCGAACGCGGTTTGTTTGATACCGAGATCCAGACGGAGAATCGAGAACTTATCTCGCTTCCCAATGCGTACCTGATTAACCATCCAATAACTACCACGCGTAGTTCCGGAGCGATTGTCTCGACAACTCTCTCACTGGGATATGACATACATCATACGCTGGCCGAATCACTCCTTCTCCGTGCCGCTGAGTCAAGCGGTCTTAAGGAACCGTGGGTTCATTTACCCGAGATGGGGAATTTCGCTGTCACCTACCGGGTTTCCGGCGTCCTTGAGGAAAGCGCACGGCTTATCACTGCCCACTCAAATCTAAATCGTTCGATCTTAGATATGCTTCATAATAAAGGCGTTGAGATACTATCACCAACCTACATGAATCAGCGTCGATTGGCCGACGACACCACAACGATCCCGAAACCGATTAAAATTCCGACAACCCCAGAGCCAAATGGCGGTGAACGCGTCGCTTTTGACAAGGCCGAGGAGGCGGCCCGAAGAGAAAAGGAGAAGCAGCAGCTCATCAAAAACATTCAGGAGTTGGAGGCGTCACTCAAGGAAACAGCCGGAAAAGATTCGACACGGATAAAGAAAAGCATTGAATCCGCCCAAGAACGTTTGAAATCATTGGAAGAATCCGCGACGAAGTCAGAAGAGGAAGAGGCGATGACCGAACAATCACCTTCGACAGGCCCCGAAAAAAGGAGTGGACCAGGAATTATCAGTCGAAGCTGATTGCCTTGGCGAAACATCGAGTCGTACCGTTTTATAAGAGCCTTCGATATGAAGAGTCGGCGGCATATTTCAGAAGACTGCTGTGAAGTAGTTAACCTGTATTTCTTAAGCCAAATTTTTAATGAACTTCAGGTTAGACAAGAAACCGGAGATTACATGACAAAGATCAAGTTGGTTGAGGAGTATAAAGGAACTCAGTGGGGAACGAAGGTAAAGGAACAACGTTTCGAGTGTTCTTTGACAATCTCCTCATAACTGTTCAATGCTGCGGGAACAAAAGGCCGCGCCGCCTATCAAACCCAAGAGATCCGACTGGGGCCGGATATTTAGTGTACCCTTTATTGCCGCCGCTTTTGGCGGCAAGATGGACATCATGCAGGTGAGGAGGCTCGAGCAACCGGCCGGACGATGGACCGGCATCACCTTTGAACTTGAATTGCGAGTTTGATGCCGAGCCCGACAAAAGCCAGCCCCGTTGCCCTCTTTGCTATATGCAGAGCCTTTGAGCTCGATTGAAGCTTTTGGGAAGCAGTTGCTGCAATAGCTGCAACAAACAGACACCACACCGTTCCGGTGAAGATGAACACGCTGCCAAGAAAAAGAAACGGCAATGGATTGAATGAATGGTTTTGGACGACAAATTGGGGGAGAAAGGCCATAAAAAACAAAGCGACCTTTGGATTAAGCAGATTGGTTAAAAATCCCTGTTTATAAATTACCCAGAGGTCTGCTGGTGCCCCTTTTCTTTTGCCGGCATGCGCTGTCAACGATTGATGCGCGCTGAAAAACATTTGAAATCCCAGATAGACAAGATATGCTGCGCCTGCAAACTTGACAACGTTAAAGGCAAAGGCAGAGGTGACAAGAAGAGCCGAGAGGCCGAATGCTGCGGCGGTGGTATGAACCAAACAGCCTGTCCCGATCCCCAAGGCAGAGAGAAAACCGGCGGTTCGTCCTTGGGTAATGCTTCGACCAATGATGTATATTGTGTCCGGACCTGGAAACAGATTGAGTGCAATGCCGGCCATTAAAAAAATGAGAAAATGATGCGTTCCAAACATAGTACTGTCTCCTGGTCACAAGCCGACCACAATGTGAATTCCTTATGGAACTACAGGATTCCGAATAGTTTTTGATCCATGTTTTGAATTGCCCCCTGCCGGTCTGCATTTTTGTATAGATGTCAGGAACGGGAAAAGATCTCTTAGAGGATTTTGCTCAAAAAGAGCTGCGTTCTCTTTTCCTGCGGGTTGTTGAAGAGCTGGTCGGGGGAGCCCTGTTCTGCGATGAGACCGTCGTCCATAAAAATGACACGGTCACCGACCTCTCTGGCAAAGCCCATCTCATGAGTGACGACGATCATCGTCATCTTGCTCTTTGCCAGATCTTTCATGGTGGCGAGCACCTCGCCCACCATTTCGGGATCGAGGGCGCTGGTCGGTTCGTCGAAGAGCATGACCAGCGGATCCATGGCCAGAGACCGGGCAATGGCCACCCGTTGTTGCTGGCCGCCGGAAAGCTCATCCGGATAGGCGTCGGCTTTGTCACGGAGTCCGACACGATCTAAAAGCTCGAAGGCGCGTTGATGGGCTTCGGCCTTGGTTTTACCGAGGACCTTGATGGGGCCGATGGCGATGTTCTGCAGGGTATTCAGATGATGAAACAGGTTGAAGTGCTGGAAAACCATGCTGACTTCCTTGCGGATAAGGCGCAGGCTGGCGCGGTTTTGGGTGACAGGGGCGCCGTTGACGCTTATTTCGCCTCCGGTTAAGGTCTCCAGGCCGTTTATCAGCCGGATGAAAGTCGTTTTGCCCGAGCCCGAGGCCCCGATAATGACGACAACTTCCCCCTCCTTGACGGTCAGAGAGATGTCCTTCAAAACAACAGTGTTGCCGAACGCCTTGGAGACGTTTCTGGCAGTGATCATATCTTTTTTAACGTTTGGCAATTTGAAACCTCCTCTCCAGATAACTCGACACCGCAGTAAGTACCAGAATGATGGCCAGGTAGATAACGGCCACCGCAGTCCAGATCTGCAGTGAAGAGAAGGTTGTCGAAATAACGATCTGTCCCTGCCGCGTCAACTCGTTGATGGAGATCACCGAAAGCAGCGAGGTGTCCTTGATGGTCTGGATAAACTGGTTGACCAAAGGCGGAATCATGCGTTTGAAGGCCTGCGGCAGGATAATATACCGCATGTTCTGATAGGAACTCATGCCGATGGACAGTGCCGCTTCGGTCTGTCCCTTCTCAATGGAGAGAATTCCGGCCCGAATGATTTCGGTAATGTAGGCACCTTCATTGAGCATAAGGGCAATGGTGCCCGCCACCGGTGTAAAATAGGGATCGAACCACTGGTGGAGGGGGAGCAGCATCGGGAGGGCGAAGTAACCGTAAAAGATCTCGACAATCAGCGGCAGACCGCGGAAGATATGCACGTACATCTCACCGGTCCTTCGGAGTACCTTGTTGTGGGAGAGTTTGCAGAGCGCGAAAATCAACCCCACGATAGTGGCCAGGATGATGGTCGCCACCGAATAGTAGAGGGTGAGTTTGGCGCCGTAAAACAGCTCCGGCAGCGAATCACGGACAACACCAAAAAAATCCATCGAATTCCCTTATCAAACGATCGCCGCAACTCTCGGCTGGAGCAGCGGCGATCTGGTGCGCCCGGGCACTTTCTGCGGCGCGTCTATGGTTATGTGTATCAAATGCCTCGATCGAAAAGAACTTCTGTTTTCTCGAAATCCCAGTTTGCCGATTTGCTGGACAATACCTGGAAACCGGCAAACGGCAAGAGGCTGCAGCCGGATTTTCCGCCCGCCAGGAGCAGTCTTCTGGCCTTTGCGGAAAACATCATTTGGCGATTTTGATAAACCCGTGGGTATCGTTTGCGAAATAGTGTTTATAGAGCTTTGCGTATTCTCCACTCTTGTAAACTTTGAGAAGACCGTTGTTGATCTTATTGATCAGATCGGCATCCTTTTTGGTGACTGCGATACCGTAGTCCTCACCTGTCAGCAGATCGCCCACCACATGAACGTCGGCATGGGTCTTGGCATAGTTGAGATTAACCGGATTGTCGAAGACCACTGCATCGGCGCCGCTGTTTTGCATCTGATTGTAGGCATCGTCGATGTTGGTGAAGCGCTGAACCTTGACGTCTTTCATCTTCGACATCATGATGTCGGCGGTGGTGCCGAGCTTGACGGCAACACTCTTGCCGTTGAGATCGGCCATGCTCCTGATGGCGCTCTCTTTCTTAACCAGCAGGGAAAGTCCGGAATGGTAGTAGGGATGGGAGAAGTTGACGACCTCGGCGCGTTGGCTGGTGATGGTGATGCCGGCAACGGCCACGTCGATGGTTCCGGTCTGGAGGGCGGGAATCAGACCCTGAAAATCCATGGTCTGCAATTTGACCTTTAGCCCTTCTGCCTTGGCGATGGCATGGATCAAGTCGATATCAAAACCGGTAACCTTACCCTTTACTTCCATCTCAAAGGGCGGGAAGGTGGTATCTGCGCCGACGGTTATCGTCTTTTTTTGCATCTTGGCTAAGCCAACGGATGGGGCGCTCAGCATTAATCCTACACAAAGGGAAACCAGTAAAGCTAACGATTTCTTCATCTTTTTCCTCTTCAGTTGAATGTTGTTGGAACCGGATGTGACAAAACAGACTGTTCTGCATCCATTTTATATACCGCTCTTGAAACCACATGTTTCGCAGATATCATTGGAGGAGAGAATCGAATCCAACAAAATCTGTTTACTAGCCCGCATTTCTCATCAGTTCAGGCGGCGTCAGGTTCGAAGTTTTTGGCAGGGGACAGGTAAGCGAAGACTCCGATAGTAATCTATGTTCACTGCCAAAAACTGAAGAAGATGGCGCCGCATGGACTGACCTT
>JBJKRL010000021.1:0-14104 GCA_046704745.1 Desulfocapsaceae bacterium
CCACCCGGTAGCCGCCCCAAAAGGAAGGCAGCGGAATCTTGCCTTCACCGAATTTCGTTTTCATCTCATGAAATTTCTGCATCAAAAACTGGCGTGACGACAGAGGATGGCTCTGGCTCGACACCCAGGCCGCCACCTGACTGTCCCGGGGCCGGGAGAGGAAATATCTGGCCGAGTCTGCGGTCGAGATCTTGCCTGCCGTCCCACTGATGCTTACCTGCCTCTCCAGCTCGAGCCAAACGAAAAGCAGATTGACTTTTGAATTTCCGGCAATCTCCGTGGCCTTCCTGCTGCTGTAATTAGTGAAAAACACAAAACCTTCAATATCAAAATATTTCAACAGTACGGTTCGTTGACTGGGCTGCCCGTCAGAGCCGACCGAAGCCAGAATCATCGCGGTCGGGTCGGCGATGTTGGTTTTTCTGGCCTGTTCAAACCATTTATTAAACTGGAGAATCGGATCCGGATCCAGATCTTTGCGTCGCAGGCCGCCTTTTAAATAATCACGTCGAAAATTGCTAATATCCAAAACAAACCTCAGAGCTGGTTGATACAGTGGTACAATTATATCAAAATTTAAGGAAATCAACCCAATGTTTATATTAAATATCCCCAATAGCCTGGGCAGTCCTTCCGGTTGATCTACAACAGCAGCATACAGGATATCCAAGCGGACCATTAAAACGCCCAGTCCATTAATTTGGCAATATATTTTTTGTAGACGGGGTAAAAAATGTGCCGACCGAATGTCCGGGATCGCAAGGATGCAATAACGGGCGAGAACCACAGATCGTGCACTTCCGACTTATATCGTGTTGTCCGTGCCGGTAGCACGGGGGCGTACCAGGTCGCCCCCTATTCATTGGCTCTTCATTTTTCCAAACTGATTTTTTATAATGCAAAAAAATTGTCGGTATCGTAAAACGTATCCAACCGACGGTTCAGCGTTATTTCCAGTTGTTTGGTATGACCCAAAGGCTTAACCCGAATTTTTTATCCTTTCTTAAGTACCAAAAATTAACACGGTGTTCATAAGAAATTGGGTTTGGGAGGTCATCAGGGAAAAACGAGAAACAGATCGACAACCGATCATGGCACTGCAACCGAGGAGGAAAACCCGCCGTGACACAACGTATTGCGATCACACTCACTGCCGTGGTTTTACTGTTTGTTTTTGCAAACAGAGGATACAGCAAAATGCTGACCCCTGAGCTTTGCAAAAATAAGGTCAAAGAAGCCGCGGAACTGATCAGAGAAGAAGGCAACAAAGCATTTGCGCAACTCAAAAATCCCAAGGGCGAATTTCGTTTCGGCAACGGCCAGGGGTATGTCTGGGTCCACAATCTTAAAGGCGTGATGCTCATGCATCCGATCAAACCTTCCCTGAACGGTCAAAACATCCTCACCATGAAGGATGTCAACGGCTTTCCCCTGTTCGTCAAAATGAACGAACTGGTTCGAAAAAACGGCGAGGGCTGGGTGTGCTATGCCTGGCCGAAACCGGGTCATCACGAGACCTCGCCCAAGGTTTCTTTTGTCGAACTGGTCTGGCATAACAACAAGGATTACGTGGTGGGAAGTGGGATGTACGATATCAATGCCTCAGATATCGCCAAAAGGTTTCCGCAAGATACTATCTATCAAGGGAAATAAACTGAAACGCACCTCTCACACTCCACAATGCTTCTGATCCACCCACCGGCGGCCAAGCCCTGTGAGCCGCCCGCAGGAATCGCACGACTCTCCGGCACCTTAAAGGCTCACGGTCATCCCTGCTCCGTCCTTGATGCCAATCTCGAAGGCCTGCTCTTTTTACTGGGCGCGGCAAAACCATCCAGCGATCCCTGGAGCCGCAGGGCGTGCAGGAACCGTGCGGCCGATCTTGCCGCGCTTCGCTCCCCCAGGCTCTATCGCAATCCCGACCGCTATCGACGCACGGTGGCCGACATCAACCACCTGCTTGAATTGAGCGGCAAGGCCGAAAACCTGGCCTTAAGTCTGTCCAACTATCAACAAAAAGACCTCTTACCGACAAAAAGCGGCGACCTCCTCTACATGGCCGAAAATTCGGAAAAAAGTATCTTCTTCCCATGGTTTTCCCGGCGTCTGGCCGCGGTAATCGACGATTGCGCACCTGGTTTCATCGGTTTTTCTCTGAATTATCTCAGCCAGGCGCTGTCCGCCTTTGCCATGATCGGCTGGATCAGACAGCAATATCCGCAACTGCCCATTATTCTTGGAGGGGGATTGGTAACGTCATGGGTGAGCAATCCGGCTTGGAAAGACCCGTTTTCAGGTCTTGTTGACCATTGTATTGCCGGCCCTGGAGAAGACTTTCTTTTGCGCTTGGTTGGAAAAGACGACCTGGGATTTGGATACCGTTGTCCCGACTATTCGGATTTTCCTTCTGATGGCTATCTGGCACCGGGCTTTATTCTTCCCTATGCCGCTTCATCGGGCTGCTATTGGCGCAAGTGCTCTTTCTGCCCGGAAAACGCCGAAGATACCCCGTATCTTGTTGAATCAACCAAGAAAACCGTGGAAAATATAAGCCGACTCACCACCGACACAGAACCGGTCCTGCTTCATTTTCTCGATAACGCCGTCAGCCCGGCGCTGATGAAGGCACTAACCGCGGAGCCCCCCGGTGTCCCATGGTACGGCTTTGCAAGAATTGATGCCAACCTGGCAGATGCCGAATTCTGCCAGGCCTTGCACAGATCCGGCTGCCGGATGTTAAAGCTCGGTATCGAATCGGGGGATCAGCAGGTTCTGGATACGATGCAAAAGGGCACCCGTCTCGATCTGGTCTCCAAGGCCTTGCGGTCGCTTGAAAAAGCCGGGATTGCCACCTACATCTATCTGCTGTTCGGAACACCTGCGGAATCGCTTGCCGAGGCAAGAAAAACCCTGGACTTTGTTGTCAGCCACCACACGGCCGTCACCTTTTTGAACCTGGCAATCTTCAACCTTCCTCTGGCAAGCAGTGAAGCTGCAACCCTTGAGACTGTGGATTTTTATGAGGGAGATCTGTCTCTATATGCCAATTTCATCCATCCGCGTGGTTGGGACCGAAGAAAAGTCCGTGGATTTCTCGACCGGGAATTCCGCCGGCATCCGCAGATAGCCGCTATTCTCAGGAACGATCCCCCCCTTTTTACCTCAAATCATGCGGCCTTCTTTTGCTGATCTCAGGCCTGGGCTGACTTTAAGGGAAAACGTAACGATTCGGCTCAATTTCCCATGAGCGTCAGGCTAAGCGATTTCCATCAACTCTATCTGGAAATTGAGGTCTTTCCCGGCAAGCGGAGGATTGGCATCCAAGGTCACATGCTCATCCGTAACTTCGATGATGTTGACCAGGATCAACTCTCCCCCGGTCCCCCCCATCTGCAGTTTCTGGCCGACCTGTGGATCGAGATCAGGAGGTATGCGATCGCGCGGAGCCTTGATGACCAATTCATCCTGGTAAGGGCCATAGGCCTTTTCAGCGGGTATGGTAACATCTTTTGATTCGCCGACACTCATTCCGATGACCGCTTCTTCAAATCCGACGATGACCTGGCCACTGCCGATCTCAAATTCCAACGGATCATGTCCTGATGAAGAGTCAAACACCGAACCGTCGGTGAGAGTGCCCGTATAGTGAATCTTGACTGTATTTCCTTTTTCTGCTGTTGTCATTGCGTCTCCTTTTTTTAAGCACCATAACACATGCCGGCGCCAATTGGTACCGGTTGGCCCGGATTTCGCGTATAAAAATCCTCCAGCTAAAGGAGTACCACTGCATAATCCTTCTATCTTCCTCCCTATTTGAAGAAAGAGGCATTGGGAACACTCCTCCAAATCAAGACTCCTGGAATCCCGTGTGCAGTATCTTCCGAAACCGGATTGGTAATGATGATGCTGCGAAACACGATGAGGATGAATAGTATTGGCAATTTCAAAGAAAAAGGACTATACGTTTACCTATCTGCAGCATCCGTTTTACCACTTTCCTCTCATACGCAAGAAGGGGAATCGGGAAGTCAATCCTCCCGAGTAGGAGGCAGCCTTGAAAGTCTATACCGTCGTACATGTCCACTTTAAAGGTCAGGGGATCGGAAAACAATGCGCAAGCGGGATAACCCGAATCATTAAACAAAATTCCGATTGGCAGGATCTGCCCCGGGATCCCATAATTATCGTTACGGCGACTACCCCGGAAATGCTTCCCCATCTGCCCAAGGTCAAAGGAATCATCGCTGAACAGCCGGGGCTTACCTCCCATGCAGCAGTGGTCAGCCGCGAGTTGGGAATACCTGCCATAGTATATGTTCACGATGCAACTCAGCACTTCCAGAACGGGCAAACTGTCACCATGGATTGCAGCACCGGCAAGATAACCGTGGGCACACAGAAGGCTTAGCCCTGATTTCTCATGAACGTCCATTCTCGCGCCGAGAGCACAACAAAGGATGAAATTTAAGATGATCGCAATGTATGGGAGCTGTGGGGTATCTTTTTCACGGGTGTCCCGCAGCCCGGATGGCGCAGATCATGCCCCCAGGGAAGGATTTATGGCGTCCCGTGAAAAGGTTGCCTCTAGGCTCTGAGCGATTTTCGGATAAACACTGTGTCAATTTGGCTGAGGCTATGAAAAAACAGAAAACACAGAGCACTATGTATTGCCGAATTTACACAGTGTTCACGAAAGGGTGCCCTGAAAGAAATGCCCTTGGGGTATCAGTCCATGCGGCGCCACTTTCTTCAGTCTTAGCGGTGAACATGGCCTACTATAGTTCACTTCTAAAATCGTAGAACCCGACACCGCCTGAACTGATGAGAAATCCGGGTTAGATGTAATCGGGATTTCCATCCATGATGGCATCCATTATAAAAATACGATCGAAAAAACGCTTGAAAACATGGCCGACAGAAAGGTAATCGTCGTCGGTGGCGGTGCCGCCGGACTCATGGCGGCGGGCAAGGCGGCAACGGCGGGATCCCATGTCCTGCTGCTTGAAAAAATGCACCAACCGGGCCGGAAACTCTCTATCACCGGCAAGGGGCGCTGCAACCTCACAAATGTCGCTGAACTATCAGATTTTATTACTCATTTCGGCAAAAACGGCCGGTTTCTCCGGCAGGCCTTCAATCAATTTTTCACCCCTGAGCTGATGGATTTCTTCACCGGTCTCGACCTGGAACTGGTAACGGAACGGGGAGGCCGTGTTTTCCCCGCCTGCGGCAAGGCGCCGGAAGTCCTGAAAGCCCTGAAAAAATGGCTGGTATCTTTAAAAATCACCATTCGCTCTTCATTGCCGGTTACTGGACTTCTCATCCAAAAGGGCCGCATCACAGGGGTTCGATGCGGAGAGGAAAAATTTTTCGCTGATGCGGTGATCCTGGCCACCGGCGGCGCATCCTATCCGGCTACCGGCTCGACCGGCGACGGATACCGGTTGGCCGCAGCCGCCGGCCATACCATGGTTCCCATCCGTCCGGCTCTGGTCCCATTGACCACGGAAGGGACGACCGCCTCCAGAATGGCCGGTCTGAATCTAAGAAATATCGAGGTGAAGATGCTTGTCAACGGCAAGAAAAAATGCCAGGCCTTTGGCGAGATCGCCTTTACCGATTTCGGCTTAAGCGGCCCCCTGGCCCTCACATTTAGCGGCGACGCCGTCGATTTCCTCCATGATGGGCAGCAAGTGGTCTTCGCCCTGGACCTGAAACCGGCGCTTGATTCCGAAAAGCTCGATGCCCGCCTGCAACGGGATTTCATCTCCCGCGTGACAGAGCGCTTCGACAGCGTGCTGCGCGGTCTTCTGCCCCGTGAGATGGTACCGGTATGTATTGATGCCGTAGGCATCTTGCCTGAAAAACCGGCAGGCGAGATCCGAGCCCAGGAGCGCAGACGACTGCTCGTCTGGCTTAAGGATTTCCGGCTGACCATTAACGGTCATCGCTCCTGGGATGAGGCCATCATTACCGCAGGCGGCATCGATCTGCGCGAGGTCGACCCCCGGACCATGGAATCCCGGCTGGCAAAGGGTCTTTACATGGCTGGTGAACTGCTCGATATCCATGGCGACACCGGCGGCTACAACCTGCAGGCCGCCTTCTCCACCGGCTGGCTGGCAGGACTATCCGCCGCCGTGAGGATAGAGCAAGGTTGAATTTGAGGAGCATGTTTTACTTGGTCACTTCTTATTGGACAGTATAGGAAAGGAGAGAAATTATGACAGATAACGTTGTTATCACAATTGCATGCGGTACTGACAACCCCAATCGTTCAACCCGGGCTATTCATCTGGCAACCGTTGCCCACAAGGAGGGGAAAAAGGTTACCCTGTTTCTTCTCGACGAAGCGGTCTACCTGGCAAAAAAGGGGCTTATAGATAATCTCCGGGCAGCAACCGGAGATATAGCGGACGATCTTATGACCTACCTGCAAGCCAACGATGTCCCAATTCTCGCGTGTACTCCGTGTGCCAAATCACGCGGGATCTCCGAGAACGATCTGATTGACGGGGCGCGAATGGGAACGGCAGCCGAACTCATTCAACTTGCCTGCGATGCCACGGTAATAAGCCTGTAGTTGCAGGCAATCCGTGTTTGAATTGTTTATTAGCTAAAAGGCAGGGAAAGGGAAATCAGAAGTAGAGACTGGACTCAGGAACAGGGAGAGTGGTGTTCAGCCCTCTTCCTTTAACAAGTGCAGCGCATCTTTTCGGGCAAGGCTCAATCCGGAACCGAACCGTTTTGTCATAACGATTGTTCAGACAAAACGGTTTTGCTCCCGGTCTTATCCCGGATATTACCGGCTGGCGCGTTTGACGAATACTCCGCCCGGGTCGATCTCCTCTCTGATCATCCTGATCTCCTTTGTCGTCGGAGCCGGAAATTCGGTTACATTTGAAGCCACAAGCAGCTCGAAACCGGTGGCCGCTTGTATACTTTCAACGGTTTCTCCGGGAAAGGTATGAAGAATTCTCATTCGTTTGGTCGTCTTTTCAAAATCGAAAATACCTTTGGTCGAGATGAGCCGATACGGGCCTTTGCCCTGCATGCCCGCACGGTAGCGGGCGTCCGGGCTGCCGTCAAGATGCCCGGGACTTGTTATATAGCTGAGCTTCTCGTTGAATTTCTTCCGATCATGCGGAACAATCAGGATGGTCCGTTCGCAGGAGGCAGCCATATCGCTTGCCCCGCCGCTGCCCGGCAGCCTGACCTTCGGCCGGTGATAGCTGCCGGGAAAATCGCCGATCATCGTTGAGTTCAGGTTGCCGTACATATCCACTTCGGCCCCGCCGATGAATCCGACATCGGCAAAACCACGCTGGGTCAGCTCGAAGGCGGCATTCAGGCCTTTGACATACGACGCTCCGGTGCACGTCTTGGAATCGCCGACCGACAAAGGCAATCCCCAGCTGAGAGGAGGCCCGACGGCACCTGCCTCAAAAACCGGGATCAGGCCGGGGGCATGGGTGAGTTTTGCCAACAATGAGGCCACCATGGGCAGGCCGGTCCCGACAAAAACGACCTTCTTATCCTCCAGGACCTTGGCGCCGGCAACGACAATGATCTCCTGGGCGGTGTAGTCCGTGGAGGCATGCATGCTGTCTATTGAAACGGTCATAATCACTCCTGTAGTGCAAAATCGAACAATTACGGACGTAAATCAGGCCAGGCGTTCGCAGTTATAGGATTCGGCGGCCGTATCCGCCATCAGCTTTCTAAGCTGGAATTTCTCGATATACTCCTGGAATTCGCTGACGCCGAAGACATTCTCCTCATACCACTCCTGCAGAGCGTCTGCGGATCCGTCTTTGCACATGGCGGCGACACGGCTGTGAAAGTCCCGGATATGTTCGGCATTGAAATAGTAATGACGGCGGCATGCCGTCGGATAGGCGCCAAACGGCACCTCGACCACGGCATCAACGGCTGGGAATGGAATCATGACCTCTTTCGGACTGCCGACCACCAGATCATGGGAGACAAGCTGCTCGCAGGTGACGATGGTATGGGCCGAGGCCATGGCGATCTCCGGGCAGGTGGCGTCGGTCCCCCGAATGATGCAGTTGCCATACCTGTCGGCGGCCTGAACGTGAATGATGGCCACGTTGGGATTGCTGGCAGGCAGCAGGGCAATCGGCCGCCCCGTGAACGGGCATTCGATGACCTTGGTCCGGCTGGTTTTGCCGATATCTCCGCCAAGCGGGCCGCGGGTCGGCAAAAACGGCAGCCCCATGGCCCCGGCCTTGAAGCGGGCCGACATATTGTAGTTGCTCCAATCCTCGAAGTCGACCATGCCCCGTTCGGCAAGATACCGCCAGACCGGGGACAGGCCGAAGGCCTCGTGGGCCCAATAGGCCAGTTCAATTCGTTTGATGGTGCAATGCCCGGGGTTTGCAATCATCGCCCCGGCAAGAATATCGGGGGCCAGTCCGGCCGATTGAAACGACAGGGTCAGATCCTTGAATCCCTGGCGGACCATCTCATGGGTGATCGCGACGGGTTGTCTGATATTGACAAAACCGCCGATCCCGACATTGTCCCCTTCTTTGATGAAGGCGGCAACAGCCTCCTTCAAGGTCATCCGTTTATCCCGCATGGACTTATCCTTTTCGACAAGTGCTTGCCGCGCCTCATCGGGGGACAGTCCCGTCCAGAACATCTTGGCATTTGTATCCACTGTGCTGCCTCTCAATCGTAGCTAATCGGCCGTCAGATCCGGTTCACTCAAAACGAATCGTTCAAAAAGCTCTCCTCTCCGATGATCTCCAACAGGGATGAGGCACAGGAACAGACCATGCAACTCAGGCTCTTGCAACACCGCAAGCCAGGCCGGTCTTCATATTGCATCCCCGGCTCCTATATTACACGGAGCCAAAAAGCAAACGATCACAGAAGCCGGCTCCAGCCGATACATACCGGCACCCGTGATCGTCTGCAAGCCTCGAAGAGGGAGGGGACCTCAACTCTGTCCCTTTCAAGATGCGGTGAGTGTAAAGAAAACGCCTGGCGCAGTAAATCGGTGGCAAAACCAAATTTCTGTAGGTTGTATCGACAGGCTTTGTAGGGAGAGAACCGACAGGGAACCGGCTGCCTGCCGTCCCCGGCCTGCTCCGTCAGCCTGGATATTTCAAGAGTCGAGGCGGTTTGCCAGCCAAGGAGACGTGTGGTTCACTCTACTGAAGTATGTGAACCACTCAAGCGACGCGGGATAGCGGACCGGATCGACTCTCCCGAAGGGTGAAAAATCAGACGGCTGACTATTTTTTGTTCAGGTACAAATTGTACTCGGTGCATACTTGAATTTTATTGTTTAACCATTCATATTCACATGATAAATTTATTGCCGACTAAATTTTTTATGAAATATCCAGGTTAGCCATCACGGAGAGCAATCGGCCGGTGTGGTGTCAGCGAGGGTCCTTCTTCTGTTCGACCCACCGGACCGCCTGGTGAATCAGCTCGAAGGCATTCTGCAGACCCAGTTTTTCTTTGATCCTTTCCCGGTAGGTGCCGATGGTCTTGGTGCTGAGGTTAAGTTTGGCGGCAATCTGTCTGGTGGTCAATCCCCGGCCGATGGCCTCCAGGACCTCCATCTCCCGGTCGGTGAGTCGATCCAATGGTGAGATATTCGGGTTTGGTTGATTGGCGATACGCCCGAGGATGATGCGCATCAACTTTTCGCTGGCATAGATTTCGCCGCCCAATATACACCGAATAGCCTGGACGATGGAGGATGACGTCTCCTGTTTCATGATATAGCCACGGGCGCCGGCGGCCAGAGCCCGCTCTCCATAGAGGGATTCCTCGTGCATGGACAAAACCAGAACAGGGAGACCGGGGTTTTCTTTATTGATGTCACGGATCAGCTCGATGCCGTTGCGCCCTTTCAAGGTGATGTCGACAATGACCATGTCCGGCTTCAAGGCCAGGATCTGCCGCCAGGCCTCGGTAATGTCACTGGCCTCGCCACAGACCGTAAGGTCGTGCTCCTGGTTGATCAGCTCCCTGAGGCCGGCGGCAAAAATCGGATGGTCTTCAACCAGAAGGATCCCGGTCAGTTTGGCATCGTCGTTCATCAAACTTCTCCCAAAGAGGATTTTTTTAAAAATCGCACGATAATCGAAGTTCCGCCGCCTGGGTTTTCGCCGATGGAAATTTCTGCCCCGATCTTTTTTGCCCTCAGATGCATGATTTTCAGTCCCATTCCCGAGGAGTCGGCAAAGCCTTGGCTGCCGATGCCGTCATCGGTGACGGACAGGACATTTTTTCCATCTTCACGAGCGAGCCTGACCATGATGTGACGGGCATTGCCGTGCTTCACCGCATTATGAACAGCCTCATGGGTAGTATAGTACAGATGGGTGGCAATTGCGTTATCGTGGAAAACCACCGGACAGGTGCACTCGAAGGTACAGGACACGCCGAAGACATCGCCGACATTGGCGACCAGATCCTCCACTGAGGCTTCAAACCCGTTGGTGGCCAGGTTGACCGGATACAATCCCTTAGCCAGGCTTCTGGTTTTGCGGATCGCATCACCCACCAGGCTTCTGATTTTTTCGGCCAGCTCGGTCTGTTCAACCTCCCCCTGTTCGATCTTGCGTTTAAGAACCTTACCCAGGACCTCGATCCCGATCAGATGCGGGCAGAGATCGTCATGGAGATCCTGGCCGATCCGAACCCTTTCCTGTTCACTGATATCCATTATCTCCTTTTCCAGACGCCTCTCCTCTGTTACATCCACTATGGTGGCCAGGATACAGGGCTTGCCCCAGAGTTCGATAATCTCGGCGGACAGACTCCCGCTGCGGGGCATACCCTCTTTGGTGACAAACTCCACTGGAATACTGCGCAGCCCCCCCTGGCCGTGATGCCCCAGAAGATCGCATATCTCCTTGCCGTCTGGCAGGATCCGGAAGGTATCGAGCCGCCCCTCGATCAGTTCATCGGCATGATATCCGGTCATGTGCACCAGGCTTTCGTTGACGTTTATCAGCCGCAGATCGGCCAGGTCGGCGATAAGAATCCCGCTGGGGCTGGAGCGAAAGGCCTTGGAAAACATCTCTTCAGACGAACGCAATGCCGCCTCGGCCTGCTTGCGCTCGGCAATCTCCTTTTGCAGATCTGTGCTGTAGATCTCAAGTTTTTCCATAAAGGTGTTGAAATAAGAGGCCATATCACCGATCTCGTCTTCGGCCTGCCGTTGCATGCGAACCGAAAAATCACCGGTGGCACCGATGCCGAACTTCCGTTTCAGCTGCTGAATCGGGTTGGTGATGGAGGTGCTGAGCTTCAAGGTGATCGGCAGAAATATAAAAATCGACAGGACAACTCCGGCCGCAATCAATTCCCTCAAGATTGTCAGCGGCCGGTAAAATTCTTTGAGATAGCTGCTGGAGGCCACGATCCAGCCGAACTCGGGGATGGAGTTGAAGATGACCAGTTTTTCCCGCGGATATTTTTCCCCGGGATTTTTCCAAGGATAGATGATTTTACCGTTGCGCCCGGCGATCATCTGGGCGATAAATCTTCTACCGCTGGCATCGGCCTCATTGATGATGTTTTTCCCTTCAAGCTTGGGATGAATGACGAGGACTCCTTTGAGATTAATCACATAGGAGTATCCTGTTTTCCCGAAACGCAGGGACAGAATGGAATCCCGAAAGTCGCTGACATTCACCAGTTGATTGAACTCGTTCCGATAGGAGGAGGCCGAGATGATCCAGTCCCATGGTTTGAAATAGGTCATAAACAGGGCCTTGGAACGGGCCTTGGTCTCACCTGGATTTTTCCATTCGTATTCGATATACCCCTGCTTCCGCCGCGTCTGCTCCCGGGCAAAGTGGTACTCAGAGATATTGACCCCGCGCAAAGCCTTTTTGGGATGAACCTGAAGGACACCATTGCTGTCGATACAGTAGATATAGCCGGAGGTTCCGATCTTCTGGGACAGAAGCAGGGCTGCAGCGCGTTGTTTCGCCTCTTCTTCGCTGATCAGCCCTTTTTTGTATTGGTCGTAGCAGTATTCGACGATCTCTTTATTTTTCTCGACAACTGCCCTCAGATAGTTTTTAACCGAGACCGTGGCCGAGGTCTTGACCATGTTTAAAATAGTCGTCGTTGAGATCTTCAGCTCGTTTTCGATGTTGGTCTCGATGGTCGCCCGCATAAAGGCGTAAATCACCAGACTGCCAAGCAGTGTGGCAACCATGAATCCACCGAAATAACTCAAAAAAAGTTTATAACGAATGGGTTGATCGGCAAAGGTTTTCTTGATGTTCATTGAACCGGAACTTACACGATGTGGAATACAACTTCCAGCTTGTTATCGTTTCCGTGACCGGAAACTCTGCCAGACTCACATTTAAAAACGACGCACAACATCTATGAATGCGCTGTTACGATCGTTACATATAAAGCTGAGTTGAGCAGCTTGCCTGCTCGTACGAAACTTATGCCCTTGTGGTATAATATATCGATTCCGATTTGCAGGAAACGATTTCACCCCAGAATTCCCTTAGAGCTTATCCTTAAATAGGCTTTTAAGGGATCGTGCCGGATTTTGAGATGGATTTGAATACGCCGATTGAACAAAACCGCAGGCGGCGCAACGCTACGGCGAGGATTTCGTGATTGAGAAGCATTCAAAGGCGGCCAAGAGCCGGATATGAGAACCAAAGTTTTATTTACGGACAAGCCTTTAATCCACCAATCGTTTATTTAAGCATACCATACTGCCATTACCCGTGAGCACCTCCTTTAAAAAAATCTATGTCAGTCTCTTTATAGCCACAGCTTCGGCAATGCTGGGGATGGGCATAATCGAGCCCATCCTTCCCATATATGCGCATGATATGGGAGCGACAGGTTTTGTCCTTGGCTTTATTTTCTCCGGCTTTGCCCTGTCGCGCGGAATCTTCGCCCCTTTTATGGGGCAGTATTCAGATAGTCATGGCCGCCGGCATATGATTCTTTGCGGACTTTTTTTCTTTATCCTGCTGTCTTTTGGTTATGTTGTTGCCGATTCCCCATGGACACTTATGCT
Source organism: Desulfocapsaceae bacterium (assembly GCA_046704745.1). GTDB lineage: Bacteria > Desulfobacterota > Desulfobulbia > Desulfobulbales > Desulfocapsaceae > CAWGGS01. Next base: position 13,052 of record JBJKRL010000021.1, read on the forward strand.
CGTGCGTACACTCCAGGGCCTGGCCTCAGTCATGATTACCCCCATTGCCCAGTCGTACATAGGAGATATCATACCCCGGGGAAAAGAGGGGAAGTACATGAATTTATTTTTTCTTTCCTTCTTTGGCGGTCAGGCTGTGGGGCCGGTTATCGGTGGGAGCCTTTCGGATACTTTTGGCCTGGCCGCCCCTTTTTACGCAATGGCGGCAATGGCCGGCATCTCCCTGGCAATGGTCTATTTTCTGGTACCTGAAGGACCCCGTCATAAGACCTCAAGTGGTAAAGGACTCCTGCTTTTTGCTGCTACATATCGCCAGGTCTTAGGCGATAAACAGATGCAGGGCATACTGGTTTTTATGAGTTCGCGCGGGTTTTATCGGTGGGGCTTCAACACCTTCTTTCCCGTACTTGCCGTCACCAGGCTTGATATGTCCAAGACAAAGATCGGTCTCATCCTGTCTATTTATATGCTTATCGGCGCCATAATACAATATCCTGCAGGTTTGTTGAGCGACCGTTTCATCAAGCATCGCCGGGAGATATTTTTTTACGGCGGAATTCTCAGTCCGGTAATGATGTTTCTTATCCCTTTAACCGAAAATTTTTATTTGATTTTTACGATGACCCTTCTCATGGGCCTGTTCAGCGCCATTAGCCGGGCCTCGGTTGTTGCCATCAGAACTGAGAGGGGACGCATTCATGGCATGGGCGCCGTTACAGGCGCCTTCACCACGTCTCTTAGTGCCGGACAGATATTAGGACCGCTGGCGTTCGGCGCCATTGCAGATTTATTTCAGTTAAATGATGCCTTTTATGTCGGTGGAATAGCGGGACTTGCCGGAAGCGTGCTTAGCTATATGCTTTTGCGAAAAGCAGCCAGAGAGGCTGAGAAAGGTTCTGATATTTAGGCTGGTTTCCATCCCGAAGCGAGGGATTTCGGAGTCTTCGCTTACCTCTTCTAAATCTAGACGCGCGAAGAATTTTACCGCAGGCATATAATTGATATCGGAGTCAGAGTTTATGCCCGGAGGGTGCTTACCTCCGAGGATAAATT
>JBJKRL010000022.1:0-15263 GCA_046704745.1 Desulfocapsaceae bacterium
GTTTTATTTGACTAGCACAGCCGGGAAGCAAGGGGAAAAATACGGATAGGATGGAAATGATGAGTCGGATTTTCTTTTATTGTATCTCTTTGACAATCCGTATGTCACATATTTTTTTGTGATTACCTTTGAAACTCAGCCTATCTGAATGAGAGGGGTAATCAGATTTTTTTTTGTGACCAAGTCTTTGGCGAGCGAAAGTCCGTTTCGATCATCCTGATGATGGAAAAATTCCAGGCAATTACAAAGGAAATGAAGCATATTCCACGATGGTATGAACTGTATTTCTGTTGACACCGACCAAAGATTGAAATAGAGAGACTAGGGATCTCTATTTAAGTATTAAGGCAATTTTTCATGGCTGTTTACAGTTAACAGCATTTTAGCCGGATTGGTTAACTTTGCCGATCGACAGTTGTTTTGCGACATGGAACTGTTTTCCTTTTTTTTGCAGAAACACCCTTTCGAGAAGGAACCTCTCCTGCTCTCTTCAGTGGGGTCGGCCTAAAAACTCGTTGAATTATCGTATTGACTTTCGGTATTCCGAGGTCTTACCACGGTTGTCACTTTAAACAATGAATAGCCATTTAATAAAAAAAACATACAATCCTATATCCTTACCTATTATTTTCTTCCTGTCGGCAATTCTGATTGGAGCGGTGCTTCTGCATGCACCTTTCAGCCACGGTTCTCACCCTCTATCCTTTCTTGATGCCCTGTTTACAGCCACCTCGGCGGTATGCGTAACAGGGCTGACAACAGTGGATACCGGCACCATTTATACAACATCGGGACAGATCGTCGTCGTAACCCTCATCCAGTTAGGCGGTCTTGGTATCATGTCTTTTACCAGCCTGGCTTTTTATCTCTGGAAAAAACGGGTTTCACTCACCGACCGCATAGCCGTGGGCCAAAGCCTTTTAAATGATGCCAACTTCCATCTGGGAAGTTTCCTGGTTCAGATCGTATTTGTTACGTTTACCATTGAATTCGTGGGGGCCGCACTGCTGTTTATCTTTGCACCGGCAAAATTCCCTCCTTTTTCTGCAATTTTTCATGCCATATCCGCATTCTGCAACGCCGGCTTTTCATTAAATTCCGACAGTCTCATGTCGGTGGCGGGCAATTGGCCCGTAAATTTCGTTATCATGGGGCTGATTGTCCTTGGCGGGTTGGGTTTTTCGGTGATTGTCGAGGGCAAGGATTTTATAAAATCGTTTGTAAGGAAAAAAGAACGACTCAAGCGTCTGAGCTGGCACTTCAAAATCGTAGTCAAGACCTCGCTGTTTCTTATTGCAGCGGGCACCGTATATATCTATTTCTCAGAATTTGTAGTCTTTAAGAGCTATCTTAAATTTCCTGAGGCAATATTGACGTCACTCTTTCAGTCCGTTACCTGCCGCACCGCCGGCTTCAACACGCTCGACATCGGCAACATGACCAACGCCTCACTGATCTTCATGATCTTTCTGATGCTGGTTGGCGGCGCTCCCGGCTCCTGTGCCGGCGGGGTCAAGGTCACCACCTTCCGGGTCTTATGGGCCTTTATACGATCCCATATCAGAGGCCGCAGACAGGTGGTCATCGGCAACTACGCGATTGACAACGACACCATCAACAAATCGCTTATCCTCGTCTTCTTTACACTGGTATTGATCTTCGTCAGCGTCATTCTGCTCGATTTCTCCGAAGGTGGTGGCGTTCCGCATGCCCAGGTTCGTGGACAGTTCCTGGAACTTCTCTTCGAAGCCGTTTCCGCTTTCGGAACCGTCGGCCTTTCTACCGGCCTGACCGCGAAGCTATCGCCTTTCGGCAAATCCATCATCATAATGCTCATGTTCATCGGTCGTCTCGGACCGCTTGTTCTCTTATCGGCAATCCAGTCGTTTCAGACAAATATCCTTTTTTCCCGACCGGAAGAGAAACTGTCTATCGGCTGATCAGGAGGATTCCACCATGAAAAAACAGGTTGGTATCATCGGCCTTGGAAAATTTGGATTAAAATTCGGACAGATCCTGACCGAACTCGGCCATGAGGTTTTAGGAATAGACAGCGATCCGAACAGCATACAAGGTGCACAACGACTTTTGACCCAGGTCTTCATGGCAGATGCAATGAACAGGACCGCTTTAGAACAGATCAGGATCCATGATCTGGAGTATGTCCTTGTCAGTGTCGGCGATTCCATTGCGGCCAGCGCCATGATCTCCATGTACCTCAAAGAATTAGGGGTGCCGAAGGTATGGGTTAAGGCAGTGAACAAAGACCACGAAAAACTGTTGCTCAAGCTGGGAGTAGACGAAGTAGTCATTCCTGAATATATGGCTGCCAGCCAAATGGCCAGCCGGATAGCCATGCCGGGCTTTATCGAACATCTGTCATTTGACAAGACCATGGGGGTACAGGAATTTCTTATAGATTATTGGGCTGGCAGAAGTTTACGGGAGCTTGATATCACCAATACCTTTGATGTACAGGTAATCGCCGTTCGCGATAACGAAAACAGCGACTACCGGTATATCCCCAAGGCGGACCAGAAGTTCAGCAAAGGTCAACGGTTCGTCGCCATCGGCAAGATTTCCCAACTGGCAAAAATCAAACCGTAATAAAAAAACTCCTGATCAGGCAACAAACACGGCCAACGTCAGACAATGGCAGATACTTCCCGCCAGGACAAAGAGATGCCATATCCCATGAAAATGGGTTCTGTCATCAAAAAAATAAAACAACAACCCACCGGTATAAAACAAGCCGCCCAAGAGGAGCCAGAAAAAACCTGCAGCAGGCAAGACAGTCAGTAAAGGCTTGAGCGCAATAACCATCAGCCAACCCATCAATATATAAATGCCGATGGAAAAGGCTCGGCTTTTCACCTGAGGCAAAATCTCCAACAGACTTCCCACCAATGCCAATCCCCAGATAACACCGAAAATGGCCCAGCCCCAACCGCCGCGCAGGGTAACCAGTGTGAAGGGGGTATACGTTCCAGCAATCAGAATATATATTGAGATATGATCGAGTTTACGAAATATGGATTTTGCTCTGCCGCGCAGGCTGTGATAGAGCGTTGACATGGTATAAAGAAAAAAAAGGGAGGCTCCGTATATGCTGAAACTTACGATCTTCCAGGGATTCCCTTTCAGAGACACGGCAACCACCATGATCACCAGAGATGCCAGAGATGCCACGGCCCCTATGAGATGACTGATGCTGTTGAAACGTTCACCTTTGTACATAGTTATTGTATTGCCTCTATCGGTACAACACTGAGCGCTATACGTTCTTGGCCCCGGAGAAGGACAAGGTCCAGAGGATCGCCCACTGAATGATCTGAGAGTCTGCGGTGAAGGTCATCGACGGTTTCCGTCCGTCTTCCGTCAAGGGAAACGATTATATCACCCTTTTTTATTCCGGCCTTATCCGCTGGGCCGTTCGAATTGGTACCCACCACCAAAACCCCATAGGCATTGTCCAGATTATGCAAACGGGCCTGCCTGCGATCCAACTGCCGCTGCTGACCGGCAAGTCCCAGAAAACCGCGGCGCACCCGCCCATGAACAAGTATTTCAGAGACCACCCAATTCGCCGTATCGGCAGGAATGGAAAATCCAATCCCCTGAGCCATGGCAATAATAGCCGTGTTGATACCCACGACCCGTCCCCGGGAGTCAACCAAAGGTCCGCCTGAGTTACCCGGATTGAGTGGCGCCGTATGTTGGATGATGTTTTCAATAAGCCGCCCCTCCCTGCTGCGCAGACTGCGGCCGAGGGCGCTCACCACGCCGGTGGAGACGGTGGAGTTGAAGCCAAAGGGATTGCCGATGGCAATGACCAGTTGTCCCACCTTCAGCTTGTTCGAATCACCTAACACCGCATAATGCTGATGTGAACCGTTGGCTCGGATAACCGCCAGATCGGTAGCCGGATCGGTTCCCACCAGAGATGCATCAAGGGTGGTACCGTCCTGTATGGTCACCGATAGGACCTGGGCTCCCTGAACCACATGGTTGTTGGTAAGGATATACCCGTCCGGGGTGAGAATTATTCCGGAACCCGCTCCTTCCTGTTCAATGGAATTGCCGCCGCCGGCCTTTTTTCTGGAAACCATCAAGACCGCAGGTCCAACTGTATCAACGACCCTGATGACCGCCTTGGAATACGAGTCGAGCAGTTCCACATCGGTGGCATCACCGTTTCGTATGCTGCAACTCCCGTTATCCACTCCCCCGGCCGTATCTCCGGCTAGGAACCGTAAGGCCTTTCGGCAATGTTCCTCCATGTTCTGTCCCTCTTTTGGTTGATTGAAACTGTAAAAAGAAATAAGCATGGAAGGATATTCGAACAAGTGATCTCATCTGTAATGAGATTTCTGGAACATCCGTCTTAGGGTGTCTTCATGAGAAACCGTCTCATCAACAATCCGTCAAAATAACGGCCATCTATTTTTAAATCACGATGCAGGACTGTTACTATCTCAAATCCCATCCTCTTATAAAGATTGATGGCAGGAACGTTGTCCGAACGAACCATGAGATAGATGATCTCAAGCCCAGTCAAGGCGGCTTTTTCAAGACCGGCCTGCAGAATCAACCCGCCGATACCCTGTCCGCGGTCCGAGTGCGCAACGCCCATGTTGAGATCCGCCGTGTGCTTGAGCCTGGCTGGTTTCCGAGGTCTGATAATCAGATAGGCGGCAGGCTTCTCTTCAATCTCGGCAACCAGCATAACAGCTCCGGGTAAGCTCTGGAGACGTACAATTTCTTCTTCAAAACCGTGGAAGTGAAGATATTTTTCATCCAGATTCTCACTCATTCCATCGGAGGTTGTATAAACATTCTGGAACAGAGTGTAGAGGTTTTGCGGGGAACAGCTTTGGAAATCTTTAATTTTTGCTTCCATTGGTTCATGTCGGAAATGGTTATTTATACTTCAATACGTGAAATACAGCGTCTACAATAACCAATTCAACTCGATAAATCACGGAATGAAACTTTCTGTTCCATCGCAGATGCATTACTGTACAATGGTGAAAGAAAGCCGCTCAAAATCGCCCATCAAGTTAAGGAGAAGCTTATGGAAAAAAAAATTCTGGTACCATTAGCCGAAGGATTCGAGATGCTGGAGGCATTGAGCATTGTCGATGTTTTCAGAAGAGGAGGGGCTGATGTGGACCTGGCGTCGATAAGCAGTTCGCGGCAGGTCACATCCTCGCACGGGGTTCCCGTAATCGCCGACACCCTGCTTTCAGATTGTGTCAACACGAACTATGATTTGATCGTTCTGCCGGGAGGAATTCCAGGAGCTTTGAACCTTAAGGATTCAAAGGAGTTGGCTGATCTCTTAAAACGCCAGCAGAGTGAAAGCAAATACTATGGCGCAATCTGTGCCTCCCCGGCCTTGGTTCTGGAACACCACGGACTTCTGGAAGGGAGAAAGGCTACCTGTCATCCTGGTTTTGTCGACAACCTCACCTGCCGCGATCGAATCGGCGAAAAAGTGGTCGTCGACGGCAACTGTATCACCAGCAGGGGAGCGGGAACTTCAATTGATTTTTCTTTGGAATTACTGGAAATCCTCATGGGAAAGGAAAAAAGAAAGGAAGTAGCCAAACAGATGGCAATTTCCGAGTAAAGAGTATGTATAAGGAGGCGAAAGCCGTATCACCTTCACCCGCCTTCTGAAATGCCCGTCCGTCTCCTGAATACTGCGCCCTATCCCCCGATTACTGCGGTCAGGTAAGCTTGGTTAAATAGGTATCCCTTGTCAACCAAAGCTCTTCTATCCTGTACATATGCCAGTAATCATGCATAAGGACATGCCTTGCCAGGATGGAAAGGGAATATAATTCGTATTCAGGATGACTCCCTGTTTTCTGCCAGGCATCGATATCCAGTTCTTCCAGCAATTTCAATTGTCTTTCCCTGTAATCTTCAAACTGGGAAAGAGCGACGATGATATCCAGTCGGGGCGGAGTTTTTGGCCCATCATCTCCACTTGAGGGTATAAACGGAATAAATTCAGGATGGTTCTCTTCCAAGAATCTTTGAAAACGCCCCAGCAGCATCGGTTGAACCTCAGACAGATGACTGACCTGTTCGGCAATCGTCCAAAACCCCTCTCCCCGCCGAACATCCAGTCTATCCTCCGGAATCGCTTTAACCAGTCCGGCAAGTATCTTCGGACTTTGTTTCAGCCCGTCGACAATGTAGTCAATATCCTTCATATGCCTCCTTTTTGAATCGCCTTTATTTAGCAAATTATGGATAGTCCTGGCGCGTCGGTCTCACTACAATGTCACTGACATTCACATGGGGCGGTTGACTGACCGCAAAGTGGATGGCATTGGCTATGTCGTCACCAACCAACAACGGACCGAAGCGGTCGTTGAAATTCTCGATCAGTTGTTCACTGTAACCGGCAACTTTCTGAAATCCGCTTACGACTATTCCCGGTTCGATTAACGTGACCCGTACCCCTTTTGGTCCGACCTCACGACGCAGTCCTTCGGCCAGCCCGTGGACGGCGAACTTGGTCGCCCCGTAAACAGCACTGAACGGTGACACATGTCGGCCTACAACTGAACCGATGATAACAATATCAGAGGCCTTTTTCGGGAAACCTTCAACCTGCCCGTTCACCATCTTCTTTGCCGCTCTCTGAAGAAGGGCTAATGTTCCGACAACATTAATTTTTACAACATCATCGAACTCGGCAAGATCGGCATCCTTTACCGATCCCCCCAATCCTCTGCCGGCATTGGCCACGACAATGTCGGCCGCCCTGCCGAATCTCTGTTCAGAGGCGGCAAACAATCGATCTAGAACGGCCTCATCCGAGGCATCGCCTGCTACTCCATAAAATGAAGAACCCAATTCCTTTTCAAGCAGTGCTAATTTTTCCGTTTTACGTCCATTACCGACCACGCCGAAACCTGCAGCATGAAATTTTTTTACGGTAGCCTCGCCTATGCCGGAGGTGGCCCCCGTTACAATCGCGATACGTGTATAATCATCAGACATGTTCGTATCCTCTCTTACTTTTTTCTTGATGTTGCAATCAAATTTAAACACATTGTGGATTAGACTCTAAGCCTTTTTGCGTTGAGAACAAAGGGCCGGTGCAAAGAAATATCTGCTCAACCCTGAATTTCAGCCTCTTCGAATTGTCGACTGGCATTGAACTTCAGCCCGGATTTCTTATCAGTTCAGGGTTAGGGGTAATCATAAAGGAACAGAACAAGGCAGGCAGAGGCAGCCCTTCCTTTCGGGAGTCGGACAGAACTCTCCCGAAAGGAAGGACGACACTATCAGATCGTCAGGTTTTTCTTTATCCTCTCTAGGGTTTTGGGACCGATTCCTTTTACCTTCGTCAAATCGTCTACTATCTTGAATTTCCCGTTTTTCTTGCGATATTCTATGATAGCCTCAGCCTTTTTCGGGCCTATGCCGCGGATCTCTGCCAATGTCTTGCTATCGGCGGTATTGATATTTATTTTTTTGGCTATTGCTGCCGCTGAGGACGTAACCTTTTTCGGGCTCGTCATCGCCGTTGTATTTGTCTTGGTCTCCATTTTCGACGCAGCAAATGCCGACACAGAAAATACCAACGCCAGGGATAACAGGATCATAGTCAGGGTCGTTACTCTTTTCATTTTTTCTCCTTTTCATGTTGTAGAATGGTGTTATACCGGACCAGCCATGATCAATCACGGCAGAGCGGCAGTAAATAAGTGAGCGCGGTAAGAGCCCGGACCTGACACTCCGCCTGGACAGATGAGAAATCCGGGCTAGCGTGTCAGCTCATGAAGATCCGCTCACTTGTAATGTTTGTGCCACTCTACTAGGAGTCTCTTACAAATTTCTCACATTGGAGAAAAAAAGAGAAAGAAACAGGAAAAAATTCAGAAAGAAGAGCCTTTTGCAAAATGAGGATTTTCGTTAAAAATCAAGGCATGCGAAAAATTTTACCGCAGGCATATAAGTGATATTCCGAGGATAAATTTTTGAGCATAACGCGGAGTTTGGGCCGGTAAACGAGCCGGCGAGACTCCGAGAAGACCTTTTTGCAAGTTGCTCAGAAAATATATAAATTTATTTCTTCATTAAAATACGGGATGCTATCGTCAATCAGATATCCAATCGGACCCACCGTGTACAAAATCTATACGCTGCTTCCAGAAGTTTTTTTACCTGCTGCCCACTATGGGCAAGGACATGAAACTCGCCGCTTCCATCACGATAGATAACGATTCCCCCTTCGATTGTTTCCGCTTCCCCTTGCCATTCAAGGACAAGGGTTCCTTGAATTTGAGCAATCTCCAGCTCGTCATCTTGAAACCGGTAATAGACAGTCTGAGCCATTGCCTGAAACTCGTGTTTGGAATGGGCATGGGCATTTGTCGTCAGGGTCTTTATATAACCGGCCTCATGAACGGCCCGTTCCGGTACGAGTATAGCCGAATTGCAATCAGTAACCAGAGTATCACCAGAACGAATTTGTATCGTATCCTTTTGCAAATTATCTCCCATCTGTAAGCTCTCTCCTTTTTCCCCCAGAGAAACAAGCATGCATAACCATATGTGTTCTTCACATGGGCTAACTGTTGAGTAACCGCTCGCTATATTTCATACCATCGATGTACCACAAACACAACCTTGAACAGGCCCATCGATTCCGAGATCAAAGGAGAAAACCGAGGGAAAAATACTGTATTTTTGATTGGTCTATTTTCTTATCTCGGCGTTTGATCGACAAAATTAAAAAACAATTTTTTTCTTGAATTTTAATTAATTATTTGTTAAGCCGGAGTAATGTACGAGTGATCCGATGTGGACAAAATGTCTCTCTCCGGTCTCTTCAGGAGCAGAGGTCGCACGACAAAGACCATTCGCTGCTCCTTCAAAAAGTAATATAGCATGTTTATCAACTGACAGGAATCATCTTACAGGAGGTTCAATGGAAGCTGTTAACGAAAGTATTACTACCACGTCACTCGACAATCCTTACCATCTGATTGCCGAAATCGACCCACCAAAAGGAGTAAACCTCGAAGGATTTCTCAAAACAGCGCTCAGTATCAGAGGGCGTGTAAATGCCGTTCGGGTCACCGACAGCGAACACGCCATCATGCGCATGTCCCCCCTGGCACCATGCCTGACACTTAAGGAGCGGAATATCGACCCGATCATGATCATCACCGGACGTGATCGGAACCGTATTTCATTCCAGGCCGACCTGCTCTCTGCTGCAGCCCTCGGCATCAAAGACGTTGTCATCAAAGAAGGTCATGACCCGGCCGAAGGCGACCAGCCCGTTGCCCGTACCAGTGGTGATCTGGACCTTAAAACCATGCTCAAATGCATCGCTTCTTTAAATGCAGGGAAAGACTTGGCCGGAGAGTCGCTCGACGGCGCCACGGATTTCAATATCGGTGTCTCCCTGGACCTCTCCGATGATGTCAATGTGAACCGAGAACGTGTTGAATTTCTCCGCGTCATGAAAGATTACGGCGTCAGCTCCGTGACCCTCGGCCCAACCTATGATGTCAATATCATTGAACAGTTTTTACCCGTAGCCGAGGAAACGGGTATCAAACTCTTCACCTCGGTCATGTTTTTAAAATCCGTCACCATGATCCGCTACCTCAACAACCTCCCGGGTATACCTTCCATTCCCCAGGAATTCCTGAAAAAAATGATGGATGCTCCAGTCAAAAAAGATGCAGGAATGCAGGTAGCTGCAGACTTTTTCAAAGAACTTATACCATTAGGTGACGGCATTGTGCTTCTTGCCATAGGTTGGGGAGACAAGCTTCCAGAATTTCTTGATCTTATTCAAAGATGACCAACTCGTTGCAATTATAAAACACTGTAGAATCAAAGAGAAATATTAAAAAAGTTGAACACTACATCGTCTGCGAAAAAGCGAAAACATTACCGACAGAAAAGACAGCAGGGAACCTCCGACGCTCAGGAGTGAAGAACCATATCCTGCCGAAATTAACGGCCTGAGAAAGCCACCGGCTTCCGTTGTTCCAAATTTTGGAACAGAGGCCTGAACAAGGCAGGCGGAAACACCAGAAACGGTAAGACAACGTGGATAAACCCCCGGTTCAGGTATCACCCTATATAAAACTAGGCGACGTAACCGAAAAGCTTGGGTCTAATCTTTATTCGTACCAGATACTTGAAGAAACACCTAATGGTGTGGTTATAGTCAGTCTCGAACACCAGATCATCTATGCCAATCCAGCGGCAAGTCATTTCCTTGGGTCCAGTTACGGTGATCTTACCGACGGTTATCTTAAAGACGTTCTGGGCCCGACAAATTCACAGCTTGTTGATATGATAGTTGAATTCCTCGGAGGTGTAAATAAGTTTGAGACCTCCAGGCTGCGATATGAAATCGTCACCGAGCCAACGGCGGGTTATCGCTGCGTTCTCGATGCCGTTGTTGCCTATCTCCCGGCGACTCCGGAATACTATTTCATCTATCTTATTGACGTTACAACCAAAAGGCAACTTGAACGAGAACTGAGACGGCGCAATGCCTTCTTCCACAATCTGATCGACTCCTCGGTTGATTCAATCATTGCCTCTGACATGAAAGGCAATATCATTCTTTTCAACCAAGGCGCCCAATCCCTGCTCGGATATACGGAAAAGGAGGCCATATCCAGTCTCCATGTGACAGGCCTTTACCAGGAAAACGTTGCCTACGAACTGATAAAACGTATGCGCAGCAACGACTTCGGCGGCAAGGGCAAACTCTTACGGCATGAAATTATTGTCAAGCACAAGGACGGTCATGATATCCCGGTGAGTTTTTCCGGCGGTATTATTTACGACAAGGGGCAGGAGATCGCCACTTTCGGGATATTCACCGATATGCGTGCCATTATCCAGATCGAAGAGGATCTGGAGCATACCCACAACATGCTTATCCAGTCGGAAAAGATGGCGGGACTGGGCCGGCTCGCCGCCGGTGTCGCCCATGAGATCAACAACCCGATGTCGGGGATCATGCTCTATGCCAATCTGGTTCAGGAAGCTTTGGCCGACGGGCATCCGCTACAGGAAGATTTGAAGACGATCATTCGTGAGGCGGAACGCTGCAAAGTCATTGTGGCCGATCTACTTGAGTTCTCGCATCAGACAACGTATGAAATGGATCTGATCGACCCCAATGCCGTAATCCGTAAGACGTTGGGTGTACTCAAAAACCAGCCTCTTTTCCATAATATTGAGATTGTTCTCGATCTGGAAGACAATATCCTTCCGATTTTCGGCAACTCCATGCGGCTGAACCAGGTGATCATGAATATCGTGGTCAATGCCGCCCAGGCCATGGAAGGAAACGGTAGATTGAACATCGCCACCAGGACCAGGGCCAACCAGGATATCGACGAGATCCAGATCTCCGATACCGGCCCCGGCATTGAAGAGGGTCTGCAGGAAAAGATATTCGATCCTTTCTTTACCACTAAACCAACCGGCGAGGGAACAGGTCTCGGCCTCTCTGTTTCCTACGCTATTATTAAAGAACATAAAGGCAGCATCAGGGTTACATCCACCCCGGGAAACGGGGCCACATTCACTTTGCGTTTCCCGGCGGTCATGGAAAATCTAATTGGAGAAAATCATGAACAATAATGTCATTTCACCGGAAATGGGAAATCGTAAGTTTCTGAATAAACTGGAAACGATGAATATCGATGTTCATGCATGCTACCAGTGTGGGCGGTGTTCTTCCGGTTGTCCCGTTTCTGACTTCTTCGACCTCAAAGTCATGGAGGTTGTCCGCCTTGCCTCCTACGGCATGGAAGACATTCTCTTGAAAAGCAACACGATCTGGCTCTGCGCCTCCTGTGAGACCTGCGCCACACGTTGTCCAAACGATATCGAAATTGCAGCACTCATGGATGTCTTACGATCACTGGCGTTAAAAAAAGGCATCACCCCTGCCCAGCCGCGCATCCCGATTTTCCATCAGTCCATGCTGGACTCCATTAAACGTTGGGGCCGGGCTTACGAAGTGGGAATGATCGCCGGCTACAAACTCCGATCAGGAGACTACCTGGGTGACATGAAACTTGGACTGGACATGTTCAAAAAAGGGAAACTCAAAATTCTCCCGCATTCCATCAAGGAAAAATCCGAGATAAAAAACATCTTCTCGGGCAAGGGAAAGGAGTATGACAGATGAGACTATCCTACTACCCGGGCTGTTCATTGCATGGAACAGCCAACGACTATGACCTCTCAGTTAAGGATATCTGCCAAAAACTGGGTATCGACCTGGTGGAACTCCAGGACTGGAACTGCTGCGGCGCCTCCTCTGCCCACATGACCGACCACGAGATCGGCATGCGCCTGCCCATACGCAATCTGATGATTGCTCAGGAAGCCGGTCAGGATATTCTGGTTCCCTGCGCCGCCTGCTTTCAGAGGCTATGCGCCGCTGATAAGGCAATCAAACAAGATCCGGAATATTGGGATATCAAGGAGTATAATCCAGGAATAAAGATCATTCACATCAGCACCCTGCTCTCCCGGACGGATATACTGGAAAAGATCACATCTCTTACCAGCAAACCGTTAACCGATCTAAAAATAGCCTGCTACTATGGCTGCCTGTCGCTTCGGCATCCGAAAATCACCGGTGCAATTAACCATGAAATGCCGGAAACACTGGAAAACATTGTACGGGCGGTCGGAGGCCAGCCGGTAATGTGGTCGCATCGCACCGAATGCTGCTCCGGCAGCTTGACCATGGCCAGATCGGATATTGCGGAAAAACTGGTCGGCGACATCGCCGCGGCAGCAGCCAGGGCCGGTGCCAATGCTATGGTCACAGATTGTCCGATGTGCCAGGCCAATGTTGAGAGCCGACAAGCAGGCAGTGCAGGCGGCGGGAAACCATTACCTGTCTTCTTCGCGTCCGAACTCATTGCAGCCGCCATAAGCGGCGACTACCCGAAAAAGCAGCAAAAGGTACATCTTGTCCCACCTGATGTCCTTACCATGTTCCTTCAATCCGTTGAAACAAGGGAGGGTGCGGCATGACTCACGATATGAATGCAACAACCAAGTCGATTCCCACCGGGGCTGTCATGGTGGTGGGCGGCGGCATCAGCGGTATGCAGTCCGCCCTTGATCTGGCAAACTCCGGCTTTAAGGTCCATCTGGTTGAAAGCTCGCCGGCCATCGGCGGCAAAATGGCCCAGTTGGACAAGACTTTTCCCACCAACGACTGTTCCATGTGCATCGTTTCGCCGAAACTGGTCGAGGTGGGCAGGCACAAAAATATCGAACTGATGACCCACAGCGAGGTCAAACGCTTAGATGGTGCGGCCGGAAATTTCAAAGCAACCATCGCCCGCCATGCCCGGTATGTTGATACGGCCAAATGCAACGGATGCGGGGCCTGCGAGATCGCCTGCCCGGTCACATACGTCTCAACTTTCCCGGAGCAGCCGGTACCTGGTGAAAAAAAGAAAAAACTTAAAGCCACAGAGAAAAGGATCATTACCGGGCCGGGAAAACCCAAACCCGAATCTTTCCAAGGCTGGACTTTCACCGTGGATGAAGAAAAATGCCAGAAGTGCGGCATGTGCTTTAGGTCCTGCCTGCAGGAAGCTATTGTCTGGGAAAAGGGCAGCATGGCCAAGATTATGCCTGAAAAATGCACAGCCTGCGGCGCCTGCTTTGTCGCCTGCCCCGAGAAATTTTCGGCGATCACCGTTACCAATGCCCCGGAGATGGAAAAGAGTCTGGGGGCCGCCATTGTCGCCCGTTCGCGCGCCATCAAAGAGCAGATCGCGGGCCAGGGCATGCGCGACTGCATCCGCTGCGGCCTGTGCGCGATGATGTGCGAGAAGGTCATGAATATCGGCGCATTAAAGATGGTAGAAGACGGCATCGAGGCCGGAATAGACATCTGCCAGGTCTGCGGCGCCTGCGCCAATATCTGCCCGGTCAGCTTCCTGGATGTCCCCCGGTTGACCAACAAGGTACCGCATCCGCTCATGAATCGATTCAATGAGGGACTGAATACCAGAAAGCCCGTCAATATCTTTTTCCCGCAGGCAGTGCCAAGGGTGCCTGTTATCGATGAGGCAAGCTGTGTTCACCTGAACACCGGCGCCTGCGGCATCTGCAGTTCTGTTTGCGGACTGAGCGCCATTGATTACAACCATACCGAATCCGAGACAGAGATCGATGTGGGCTCGGTCATCTTCTCTCCCGGATTCGAGGTCTTCGATGCAAAAAAACGCGGAGAGTTCGGCTACGGACTCTATAAAAACGTCGTCACCAGTATCGAGTTTGAAAGGCTTCTGTCCGCATCAGGGCCGACTTCGGGAACAGTGGCCCGGCCCGGCGACGGTGAACATCCGAAAAAAATTGCCTGGATCCAGTGCGTCGGCTCCCGCGATCACAGCTGCAACAGGGACTACTGTTCCTCGGTCTGTTGTATGTATGCTACCAAAGAAGCCTTTATCGCCCGTGAGCATGATTCATCCATAGAACCGACGATCTTCTATATCGACATGCGCTCATTCGGCAAAAATTTCGACGAGTACGTCACCCGGGCCAAAGAGAAAAATGTCCGCTATGTCCGGGCCATGGTAAGCCGCGTTTTTGAAGACCCGCAGACCGGAAATCTCGAACTCAGATATGTCACCGGCTCCGGTGACAAGCAATCGGAAATCTTCGATATGGTGGTCCTGTCTGTGGGCATCCAGATCCCGGAGAAAACAAAGGAGCTGGCAAATGTTATCGGCATTGACATGGATGATTACGGTTTTGCGGTTACCGATACGTTTGCCCCCCTTGCTGCTTCAAGACCCGGGGTGTTCGTCAGCGGCGCCTTCAACGGCCCAAAAGATATTCCCGAGACAGTCAGTGAGGCCTCGGCCGCTGCCCAGGCGGCTGCCGCCGATATCGCCGTCTCCCGTGGCAGCCTGATCACCCAGGAGGTCCTGCCCGATGAACGGGAGTCCTCACCAGATGAGGAGCTGCGCATCGGCGTCTTTGTCTGCCATTGCGGCGCCAACATTGCCTCGGTGGTGGATGTGGCAGGCGTTGCCGAATACGCCAAAAGCCTGCCGGGGGTCGTGTATGCCGACCATCCGCTCTATACCTGTTCTCAAGACTCCCAGGAGGCTATGCGGGAGATTATCGAAAAAAATAATTTAAACAGAGTGGTTGTGGCTGCCTGTTCACCAAGCACCCATGAACCGCTCTTTATGTCGACCCTGCGT
>JBJKRL010000023.1:0-12095 GCA_046704745.1 Desulfocapsaceae bacterium
AGGCCAGTGGCGAAAAACAGGGAGCAATTGACCTGTATGCGTGAAAATACCTCTCTTATTTCGAGGATACTGCTAACGTATCCGTAACCTCAATCCGGTGGTTGTAATTCAATTACAACCACCGGCGCTCTTTTATCCCTTTGTTCAAACAAAAAAATTTTCAGGGGCTGACAACTATACCTACTCGCTTTCTGAAAAATTAGTTGACTTGCATTGGTATTTTCGGTGGATATCATTTCCAGCAAATATCCATCCTGACACGAAATATTTCGGGGCTTTGCCTCTATGCCCTGATTCAAGGCGCAATGACAAATATTAACCGGAAGTGTATACTCGACATTCCGAGTATAAAATTTTCAGCATAACGAAGGGGTTGAAGGAAAAGAAATTTTTCCGATCTGTCCTTAAATCAAAACATTGAGATATTAAATAGTTCAAACCTTATTCCCCCGGCACGAAAGAATTGGTTTTCCTCCGAAGGTAGGGTATTATAGACAATCAAAATATCGGAGAAAACGGCACCTTTTCGATGCAGCCCCAATAACACCTACGGAATGTCATGAAATATCTGCGTATCGTTTTTGCTATCGTTCTTATGATAACCATAGCAACACTGTTTTACATGTGGCCGAACCGGCCGTTGGAAAAAAAGGACGTTCTCGTTACAATAAATGGACACGATGTATCGCGAAATGATATCCAAGCCGATGGCTTTTCCGGATCTTATCATCAAACCGGGGCGGAGTTCCTCGATTCCGTCATCACCAAAGAAATTCTGATCAACGAGGCTCAAAAACAAAATATTGATAAGGAGGCCAAGTTTCGAAAGGAACTCAAAGAATATTACGAACAGGCCCTCATCAAAATCCTTATGGAAAGGGAAAACGCTTCAATCCAGGTAAAAGTCAGCGATCAAGAAGTCGAAAACTACCTGAACTGTTACGGCAAGACGTATACCTTCCTTTTGCTGAAATCTTCTGCTCCCCCTTCTCTTTCCGACTTGAAGAAAGAAGGAACACCTCATTCCGGACGGTTTGAAGACCTGAGTGAAAGCCTTCAGCTTGCGCTGGCAGGCCTCAAACCAGGGGAAAGAACGATGGAATTTGAAACCGGCAACGAAAATTACGCGATACTTCTTGAAAAAATAGAAGGCACAACGGACAAAAACATAGCCGTCGGTAAAGAACAGGCCCGCAAAATCTTAGAAGAACATAAAAGAAGACAAAAGATCAACAGTTGGATTGCCGGATTGCGCAAGAGGGCGTCGATTACCATCCATAAAGTTGACAAAAAATAGAAGGGGCGAATATGAAAAGGGATTACCAGCGGAAGAAAAAGAATTTTTTTATCAAAAAAGACTTTCAGGGAAAAATGATCCTGGCCGTTTTTATGGCGGTCTTTCTTGGTTGCCTGTGTTTTATCTTGCTTTTCGGCTTTTTCTCATCAGACACCATGACCATCAGCTACAGCAACAATACCTTACAAATGGGACAAACACCGATTATATTACTCAAGAAGGCTGTGGCGGCAAACTGGGTCTTCCTTATAATCGGAGGAACCCTTTTGGTGATTCTTGCCATGGTCGGCACCCATAGGATTGCGGGACCTCTTTACCGGTTTGAAAAGGCTCTCGACAATATGAGTCAAGGAAAGTTGAATGATATCATCCATCTGAGAACCAGGGATGAAGGAAAAGATCTTGCGCAAAAAATAAATGTCTTCAACCAGGTACTATCGGAAAAAATAGCAGAAATCGGTAAACATTCCTTAGCCGTCAGCGATCTGATGAATCAGCTCCAGGCCGGCGATGCAGGCAAATTGTCGCCGGAAGAATTGGAATTAATATGCCAGTCAATCACAAAGAACAATAAAAAGATATTGGAATCAACCGAGTTTTTCATACTCGTAGATGAATAAGTTTTCTCTCCTCATAACCGGATTCATCTTTATCTTCATCGCATTTATACCACCGGCCGCTTATTGTGAACAAGGACACAGCAGGTACGTTACCTTGATTTCCAGTAACCAGAAACTGCTTCGTTCATTTGATGACGATATTTATCTCGGAAATTCACTAAGCCGAATGATGCGAAAAAATACGGTTACCGTAGAAGACGAAGTGTTGGCCAAAATTGATATCGTCACCGAGAAGGCCGAGACTGTGCTCGAAATGTTTCCGAATAATCTCCATTTCACTTTGGTGCTTCTACCGGCATCGGATGATGTAGATAAGGTGTTTTATCAAAAATACCACAAGAAGGTAGACTATCTGTCCTTCTACTCACTCTCCGAGAAGACCATCTTCATCTCGGTGGACGATGCCAATCTCCACATACTCGCACATGAAATAGGACACGCGATCGTCGACCACTACTTCAAAGTCAGACCGCCATACAACATTCACGAATTGATGGCACAATTCGTGGAAAAGCATATTACCGATTAAAATGCGGGAACCCATCTCCTGAAAATCGGTGATGAGTGATGCGTTATGAGTGGAAAAGGCAAAAAAACTCATTACTCATTACTCATAACGCATCACCGTAGTTCATCACTCATTCCGGTCTTCGATAATCTGTCGATCCTGGCCCGGACGGAGGCATTTTGCGGGTCTTGCAGAAGGGCCTGTTGGTATTCTTCCATAGCTCTGTAGGTGATGCCCTGCCGGGCATAATAATCTCCCAGCTGAATATGAAAAGGGGTATAGAGAGGTGCCTTTTTGCTGCCCAACCTCAGAACTTCTATGGCCTTGTCTTCTTCATGGCGCTTCATGTAAAACGCATAAACATGGCTGAACCAACCCGCCGGGACAGCTGCTTCGTCTTTGAGGAATTCTAGAGAATGGGCATAGAAGTACTGCGCTCCTTGAAGATCGCCCATTTTTTCCAGGTAGAGACCGTACTGAACCCAATCTTCCATCCTGGCAGGCAGCACGGAAGCCACCTCGTCCTTCGTAAAAGAAAAGCTCTGCAGCAGGGGGATGACGACATCGACCAACTGCCTGTTTCTTTCCATGATCTCCCGGAGGACCTTGATTCCTTCCCCTCTTTTCCCGACTCCCAACAGCCACTGGGCCCAGGTCAGCATCAGATCGTTTCTTTTCAGTGTGCGTTCCGCCCCTTTTTCCATCAGGACTTCGGCATTTTTCTCACTGCCTTCCGGCAACAACAGGGCTATACGCTGCAAAAAGGCCCCTTCAAGAGGGTCCTTTTTCCCGGCCTGCACATAATACTGCAAAGCTTTCTCCTTATGCCCCATATACCTTTCGACTTCTCCCTGCCAAAAGGAATACGTTCCATCAAAGGGGTCGAGACGCGCCGCGCGCTGGTTGGCGTTGAAGATTTTTTGAAGATAGTCGGGAGCAAGCTGCCGGCTGAGATAGATATCTTTCACACTCCGGTTCTGCAGCATGGCTAGCCAGGAACCTCCCTGCAACAGCAACACCAGGCAGAAAAAGATCGCCGCAGTTAACACGAGGCTGTTCTTTTTGGGCCATTCCGCTTTTTTGAGCAGGGTGGGATCACCCTGGAAATGAAACCTGGTATTGCCGGCAGCAACCAGCAACCCGCAAAGAAAGAAGAAATAGAGCCCGTCGGCCCCATTGTGCATGTTGAAATCGGTGAAGCTGTGAATAAGCATGCCTGCCATGCCGGTCATCGCACCGATGCCTAACAATACGGCATACCTGTCGCGGCGCCTGCCGATCATTTTCCATCCTTCCCGCAGTACGGAAAGAACAAACCAGGCCGCCAGAAAAAAACCGATGATCCCGCCGTCGGTGAGAAGCTCTACATAATCGCTATGGGCATGATCATAGACAAGGTTCCCCGGGATGGTTTTGTACAGGGGAAATATGTCCACAAAGGTGCCGAAACCGCTTCCCGTCAGCCAGAAATGCCTGATGATCTGTAATGCATCCTTCCAGATGGGTATCCTGTCGAAGTTTATCTCTCCCATGCTCCCGAACACCTGATCGAACCTCTGCACAATGGGCGACCATCCGAACCAGGCCACGAAAAGGATCAGGCCCACAGGTATACCGACATACACAAGGGGCGAATTCTTCGATTTTTTTCTGGACAGAAGGATAAAGAAAAGCAGATAGGAGACTGAAAAGGAGATGATTCCTCCCCTGCCCAAGCTGATGAAAACGGATGTCGCCACCAACACCAGGCCAAAGGCCATCAAAATGGAGAGATTGGTGCTCTGGACCGAAAAAAATGACACGATCCGTCTGCGCAGGGACTCCTTATGATTAAGAACAGGGCGATAATACAAAAAGAGTGCAAGGACAAGCGGTCCCATCATCTCCATATACCCGCAGAACTGCGACCGATTGACCCATGGTCCCAAGGGAGAAGAATTTGCCGGTCCCGGCCGGAACCAGTACATCTTATGAGGCGAGGTGAACTTTTGCAAAATGGCAAGGACTGCAATGAAAATGGCCAGCCAGGAGCAAACCTTCACCGTGGCTTTCAGGCGCTCGCCGTTGCTGAGAATCTGGACGGTCAGAACATAAAAAACGGCATAGGCCGCTATTCTGACACACTCGAGCACGGTCGCCTTGCGAAAGACGGTCAACGGCATCCAGGGATTTCCGGCCAACATATCATAGACCGGTTTATAGACAGCGGATGTGGAAGGAGATACAATATCGACCAGCGAGGCCGGAAGAGGCAGCAATTGCACCCCCATCCATGCCACGAGAAGACCGAGGGGCACCACTCCCGGGACTCGAAGCAGCCCCCCGTCTTCGGGGGACAGTTGAAAGCAATATGCCAGGGCTGCGGCCGCAACCAGAACCTCTACAACGAGAAGCGACCACTGTTCGGCCGTGCCAAAAGCCAGCGGAGCGAAAATCAGCGTACCGAGAAAGAGGGAGTGAACGAGCTTTTTCATGCAGTACGAACTCTGATACTCTCGTAAAAAGTCATCGGGGTTGCCGGGATGGACTCGGATAATCCCTTAAGAAGCCGGTGGATTATAGCAATTTTTTCGAGTTTAACGAAGATATAGGGAAAAAGGGCATAATCCGACGATCTCCTAGGATTCCTTTGTGTAATACGTGGAATATCCCGAATAATAATAACCTGATGAATGGTTTTTCTTCTGACCGTTCAGGACAAAGCCAAGAATATGGGCCCTCACATCCGCCAACTTTTTTAATCCACTCTGGAGCAAATCGTACGT
Source organism: Desulfocapsaceae bacterium (assembly GCA_046704745.1). GTDB lineage: Bacteria > Desulfobacterota > Desulfobulbia > Desulfobulbales > Desulfocapsaceae > CAWGGS01. The sequence continues at coordinate 5,191 of JBJKRL010000023.1, forward strand.
TGTCGTTCCAGCCCTTACGACGACAACGGTCCCGTCGACAATCTGCGTCAGAGCAAGGCTGTCCGTGACGTTCTGGACAGGCGGCGAATCCAGTATCACGAAATCGAAGGATTCGGATACTTTTTTGACGAACGTTTTCATCTTGTTGGAGCTGAGCAATTCGGCAGGATTCGGCGGAATCGGCCCGGAAGTAATCACAAATGCCTGTTCGCCGGGAATCTGACGAATGATATTTTCTTTGAGATTTCCGGTCAGGTAATTGCTTAACCCTTTATCATTATCCATGGTAAAGAGTGCATGCAGTCTTGGCCTGCGCAAATCGCAATCAATGACAAGGACCCTGTGGTTCTGCTGGCAAAGAACTCGGGCGAGATTAACCGAGGTTGTCGTCTTACCCTCTTTGGCAACCATGCTGGTAATCAACAGGGTTCGCGGCGGGTGTTCCGCCGATGAAAGCATCAATCCGGACCTGATCAAACGATAACTTTCCGCAATGGGCGACAAAGGCTGCTGGAGGATATGCGACTCGATGGTTTCCTCCTCTCCCTTCAACTGCTCGATGGTGCCGAGAACGGTATTTCCAAAGCGTGTTTCGAGATCCTTTTCCGACTTCACGGTATTATCGAGATATTCAATAAAAAAGGCACATCCGATTCCTCCCATCAATCCGAGAATGAGACCCAGCAGAAGGTTGCGCATCTTCTTAGGCTTTGACGGACTATCAGGGAAATTGGCGTTTTTTACAACCCAGATATTTACGCTCTGAGACTGTTCCGTCACGCCTTCCTTTTTTATGCTTGCCGTCAGCGCTTCATAAACGGCACGGTTGGAGTCCACATCTCTTTTCATGATCGAGTACTGAATAAACTTCTCATTTAAGTTGAGCAGTTCGTTTTTCGTCGATGCAAGCAGGTCTTGAAGATTTTTTTCCTGCGACTTGGCAAGCTCATAAGAGTTCTTCGTGGTGGCGATGACCCTGTTGATTTCGGCCTGCTGCTGGTTGAGCAATTCCGAAAGCTCATCATTGGCCTTAATCATAATCGGATGTTTGCTGCCGTATTTCTTCGAAAGCTCTTTGATGTTCTGCCGGGCTTTGAATATGGAATCCCTTAGACTTTTCAAGATTTCGGAATTGGCAAAAACGGGCACGTCCTCTAATAGACGGGTATTGGACCCGGCGGCCTTGATCTGGTCCATAACGTCTTCCAAGGCTCCCCTTTCTGCCTGGGCCTTGGAGAGCTGCGAGCTGAACTCCGTTAACTTCTGTGGATAAATGGCCAGCTTGTTTTCCACAGTTACGAGATCGTTGGCGCGCATATACGCCTGCAGCGCCTTTTCGGAGCTTTCGAGCTTCTTTCGTTCGTCGTCGGCCTTGACGGTCATCCACTGCAGTGCATACTTGCTGTTCGAGAGCTTCATATCAAGCAACTCATCCTGATACGCCTTGACCACTGCTTCTGTTATCAGCTTGGCCATGGCCGGATGTTTGTCGCTGTAAGTGATATTGACGATTTTGGTGTTTTTGACGGCTTTGACATCAAGCCCTTTCTGAACGGCAAGCGCGATGATATCCTCGTCGGACAACTGCTCTTTTGCCCCGAGCATGTTTTTCCCGTTCTTTCCGCCTGCAGCCGTTGCCTCAGAATTCGAGGTGGAAAGTGCCGACAGAGGATGCGTTATGCCGGCCCAGACTGATGACAAAAAGGAATCCGAATGTTTTTTCTCGCTTATGAAATAGCTTTTATAAACGGTATCCAATTTAAGACTCTCGACAACCCTTCGCGCGACCTTCATGCTTTTTATTATCTCGGACTGCGTCTCTAAAAAGTCAGGATCATACGAAAGATATTGGCTTTCGAGACCGGTGTTGCCGTGATTCCGCTCCAGCAGCACCTCGGAGACGGAGGTATACATGGGAGTCATGGTAAACGTAACAATTACCGTCAATAAAAAGACAATCCCTAAAAACGTTAAGACGATATTTTTTCTTTTGAGAATGACGAAAAAATAATCCCGGAGATTGATCTCCATTTCCTGTTCGTCGTCTAGTATTTGGTCCTGCATCTGTTTCTTCTTCTCAAATGAAGTTGATGGATTCGAGGAAATCCCAACGTCTTTTTTGCTCTACAAAAAAGGTGCTGGAGCTATTTATCCAGGTTGTATGTTCCTTAAGAAGGCCGGAAAAACGGGAGCCATGGTTGCTGCATCAGAAAAAACTCTCGGGCACGACAATGACATCATTATGTTTCACCGGGGTGTCCAGACTGACATCTTCCAGGACTTCCTTTTTGTTATGTACCATCCTGACGATATTGATGCTGGACTTCGCTGCCTTTCCTGTAAACCCATGAGCGAGAGCAACAAGCTTGAGAACCGTTGTTCCTTCCCCGCATGGGTATGTTCCGGGATTTCCGACCTCCCCGGTAACATAGCACATCCCCGCACTCGCGATATAGACGGTATCCTCATCGTTGATTTGGATATTTTGGCTCATATCGCCTCCTTTGACGAGGGATACGAGATTGATGACAATGATTTTGTCCTTGCCGTTTACCTTTCGTTTAATGGTTGCCGTGTCGCCGGCGTCCTTATCGAACCCTCCGGCTTTTGAAACAAGTTCGAGAAATGATGTCGGCCCATTCAATTCAATGAGCCCTGGGCTCCTGACATTGCCGAGGATAACGACTTTTTTGCTGCGGAATTCATCAACAAAGACATTAACCTGAGGATTAACTATATAGCCGTTGGCAAGAAGGTGGGTGATTTTTTCCGCGATGGCGGAGACGGACATCCTATTGACTTTGACCTGCCCCAGCAGCGGCATGACGATGGTTCCGTCGCTGGAGACGCGGACTTTCGTTTTCAAATCATCGTTGTCATACACCGAGATACTCAGAACATCACCGGGACCGACGAGATATTCTTCGCTTAACGCGCTATATTTGCAAACCAATACAAAAAACAGAAGGAATACGATACAAATAGCCTTTTTCACGTGCCCCACTACCTATACAGAAAAAATTGATATCATATGTTCCCCGATTATGATCGTCATTCAAAAAAACAGGGAACATCTCTTGTCGGACCGATTTCAATTCCTTCCCCCCGGTTGGCATCGAAATGACAAAAAACGCCCTTAACGCCGGTAAGCTATTCGAGATCCGAATAGCTTACCGATACTACATTTTTTACACTAAAACAGCAAAAGTTTTAAAATATTTTTTCAGGAGAAAAGCGCTCACAAGGCAAAATTCAAACTCGCATACACCGTGTTGGTCTGGTAATCAAAGAGATTATCCGAGGAATCCCGTTTCTCAAACACATACGACAGCTCTGCCATAAGCCAATCCCGGAAAAGATATTGCATTGCAGGTTGGAAACTGAACACCTTGTCATCTCTTTTCTGGCTGATCAGCTGGTCGTAATTGTCATCTTCATACACCAGGAATACCCGTCCGCTCAGCTTGTCGGTGTACTTCTGTTCGTAGCCTGCCGTTGCACCGAAAACCGTCTTTCCCGAAGCATCGGTGCTGTCGGTTTCCTCGTTTGTCCTGTACAGGTCAAAAGTAAATTTTGTCTTTTCAGTAAACTTATACAAGGTTTGCAAATCAACCGCCAAGCCATTGTAATCTTTGCGCCCGGACGCTGCCGGTTGGTCGTTCTTAAACGATCTGTTCTGATTACCGGCTTTAGCCAGGATGGACAGCTTTTCAGTGGTATCCCATTTGATGCCGCCATAAACGAAATTCTGGGTGTTATCGTTTATAGTGTAGGTGTCGTAAGAGACATCGACGTATTTATCCTCGACGAAAAAGGAGGTTTTCACACTGTAGACGTAATATCCGTAAAAATCAAAGCCGTTGTCAGTCCTGTTTTTGAACGCATCAAAATTATCATCATAACTCAGCCAAAAATTCGAGTAATCGAATTTCAGACGTATTCTGTCCGTCACCAGCCAATCCGCCGTTGCCATCCCGAAGTTGGATTTGTACTTTCCTATATCCGTTGATACAGTGGGCAAAGTCCCGATATCATATCGGTCTTCAGAACGTGAAAAACGATCCAAGGCTTGCAGCGACAACCCTCCCCGCATGTTGTAACGGAAAAGCCCTTCCAGGGTGCCATCGGTGGTATTCAAATCCGAGTTTTCCGAATAGTATTTGAAATCAAGGCCGCCTAAGGCGTATGCCACATACCTGTCGTTTCCTTCATATCCCTGCAACTGCTGCTGAAGACCGCCGGGCGACGAGTTATGGGGGGTAATCGTGATGGGAATAACCTTTTTCCGGGGAAGAGCAAACCACATTCCGGGACTGACGGTTGTCAAAAAGTTCGAGGTCTTGTTCGTATCCAGGTTGAACAGGTTGTCGGTATACTCCTCCTTGATGGTCAAATACGGATGGAAATACCCGCCTTGCATCCCGAATACATTCCCCTCGTTCACGACACCGGCATTCTCCGGCAAAAGCGAAGGCTGGCCCTCGGCGCTTTGGCCCATGGGCATATCCTTCCCGGCCGCTGCGGCCTGGGCGGCGGGTTGAATGTCATTTGCCGCTACGACCTCTAATCTGTTGATTTGTATTGCCTGGGCGGTATTACCACTCAGGACCACTGCACACACAGCAACCGCTCCACTAAAAGAGAATACTGCATTTCGAAATTTCATCCCCCCCCCTTTGCTCTCCAGGCAAATGATTTGGAATACCTTAAGGCAACCTCAAGTCATAAAATTAAAAAACAAGGTCAACCTCGCACACGCAGGTTGACCTTGCTGCTTTTTATAAACCGCTCTCCAAGCTTTTTATCCCGAATAAAGTCGATCAGGTCTACATCATCAAGGGGCCGAGGGGCTGGCTACGAATGTACCGCTTCTTCCTGGGGACGGCGTCACGAAACTGGGGCCTGTTGCGACAGGTGTATACGCCTGGCTGTCAGCCACTTTGTCAGCACATTCGGCAACGCTTTTCTTGAAACCTGCGGCTACAATCAGATCTGAAACGTCCCATTTCTGGGCTGCATCCCTGATATCCTGACCTTTTGCTCCTGCGCAGTAGAGGGCCTTTATGAGATTCTCCGGATTCAAGCCTTGAAGTTGCAACCCATTCTCAACGATCAGATCGGGGTTCGCTCCACCTTTCATGGCAACCTCTACAGCCTTGTCGATGCCTTCTTTGGAGTACGTATCGCGAAAATCCACCAACCATTCAGCCAACGCAACCGACACACTCATCAGAACAATAATGCTTGCAAGAATAATCTTTTTCATCAGAACCTCCCAAATCCCCCCTCGATCAAAAATGTCAATCCATCTTTCCTAACTGACAACAATTAGAAATATTGCTATGCTCCGTTACACTTAGTACAATTTGATGCAATGAATGTACCACTTTCAAACCATTGTCTAAACTCTCGCAAACTCCCTCCCATGGTCACTCTCGGGTGAAACGATCGCTTGCAATGTATCCATATTCAGCAACAGCAGATAGTTAGTTCCCGTCCGAAAGCTGTTATTTGTCCCGATATCTTCGTTCTGCGCAAATTTTCATCCTCGGAATATCATTTATATGCCTGCGGTAAAAATTTGTGCACGCCTCGATCTCGAACCAAATCCCTAGTTTTCGGATGGAAACTAGTTAATTTAAATTAACGAAAAAGTAATCGTAATTTGCAACTATGAAAACCCCTTTTTTAATGACCTGCATTGGAATTCATTCAGCTTTTCGGAAATTTCTTCCGGAAAACACTATTCTCCTTCCGTTTGTTGTTTATAACACAATCTTTCTTCTGGTACAATTAAAATCACTGAGCTATGGAGTATGGCATTTTCTCTCATCGCCTGTCACTGCCTCTTCCGCTTATCGCCGCAGTCAATCAGCACTTTATACCGCAGAGAGACGCTCCCGCGTTCTTTTCCAGGACACTCCGAAAATGCAGGCCAATCCTAACGAAAAGAAAACCATTGTCGAGGGTTCCGGGACAGGGTCTCTGTGGGAGTTTATGGAATACGAATCCTGGCCAAGTTTTGCCGTAAGCACCCATTCCTCTCCAACCAATCCCCACTTGGCAAGATCAGCATCCAGGGCCTGCTGAGTATTCACGCCATAAGCGCCCCACCATGCCGCTCCTGCTGTGCCGATCACACCATCGATGGTTCCGTTATTATCCGCGTCATAGTCAATCCATTGTGTCGGTTCGAGCCATGTACTTCCGGAATAAGTGCCGTAAAAATCAAGTGCAGGCTCATTGCCCCAATAGTTGAAGAGGCTAAGTTCGAAGTTGCCTTTCAGATCGTTAATAGTTGCCCCCGGAACCCAGTATATCCAGGTCAATCTTTTCCCCAGATCGCCGAAACTGTAGACGACTTCATCCTGTATTGCAAAATTCGTCGTGCCGGCATTGACGGAGTTAAAACCATTTGCCATATTTACAAAAGACCCATTCGCCGCAGCCGAAAAAGCAGCCGCCTCCCAGGAGGCATAATCGGGCGAGCCGTAAATATTAGGGGCAGCATCGACATACAGATTAACTTGATACCCAAATGATGAGGATGCTCCGATAAAAACAGAACTCAACACTGAAAGGACAACTAAGTATCTTTTCATCGCTTTTCCCTTTTGGCAAAAAAGTTATCATTATTGAAAGCAGCCTGAAAAACGCCCCCGAAAAGCTCTAATTCTTTGTAAGCTCAATTTATCCTAACGGATTCATGTCAAAAGTGCAATACTTCTTCACTCATAAAAATATCCCTTCACCCATCACCCAAGAACCGTCCTCAAAACCGCAAAATAATCCCTCTTTGCCTCCCGGGCCCAGCGCGGGTCCTTCACCCTGCCCAACAGACCGTGCCAGGTCCAGTAATAGACGATTTTGGGAAGTTCACTCAGAACGAAAATCCTGCCATTGGG